>CAYUBD010000023.1:0-15597 GCA_964442905.1 uncultured archaeon
AGATCCACTCAGATGGCTTGACGGGCAGTGTGTGCAAGGAGCAGGAACGTATTCGCCGCTAGATTTTAGGAATCCTTTCACATTTTCCGCGAGCGCTTTTTGTAAAAGGTTTCTTGCTAACCAGCGA
This sequence comes from uncultured archaeon, assembly GCA_964442905.1. GTDB lineage: Archaea > Aenigmatarchaeota > Aenigmatarchaeia > QMZP01 > JAFGSV01 > JAFGFG01. The sequence continues at coordinate 128 of CAYUBD010000023.1, forward strand.
CTACTAGGGATTTCGGCTTCACGAGGGCGAGTTGCAGCCCTCGATCTGAACTGAGACTGGGTTTCGAGATTAGCTTCACCTTTCGGTGTCGCATCTCATTGTCCCAGCCATTGTAGGCCGCGTGTAACCCAGAGGATTCAGAGCATACTGACCTGCCGTCGACCGCACCTTCCTCTGATTTATCACCAGCGGTCCCTCATGAGTGCTCGCATACCGAAGTATACGATAGCAACATGAAGCGCGGGTCTTGTTCGTTACCTGACTTAACAGGACATCTCACGACACGAACTGACGACGGCCATGCACCACTTCTCAGCTCGTCTGGTACGCTCTTCAAGCGGACCTTCACTCTGCTGTCGCCTCTGGTAAGGTTCCCGGCGTTGAATCCAATTAAACCGCAGCCTCCACCCCTTGTGTGCTCCCCCGCCAATTCCCTTAAGTTTCAGCCTTGCGACCGTACTTCCCAGGCGGCCCACTTAACGCTTTCGCTACGGCACTGACAACCCCCTTAAGATTGCCAATGTCTAGTGGGCATCGTTTACAGCCAGGACTACGGGGGTATCTAATCCCCTTTGCTCCCCTGGCTTTCGTCCCTCACCGTCGGATCCGTTCTGGTCTGGCGCCTTCGCCACCGGTGGTCCCCAAAGGATTACAGGATTTTACCCCTACCCCTTGAGTACCCCAGACCTCTCCCGGTCCCAAGTTCAGTAGTTTCCCTAGCAAGCCCCATAGTTAGCTATGGGATTTCACTAAAGACTTTCTGAGCCGGCTACGAACGCTTTAAGCCCAATAAACGTGGTCATCACTCGTGGCGCGGGTATTACCGCGGCGGCTGGCACCCGTCTTACCCACCACTTATTCTTGGAGCTATTTACACTCCACAAAAGCTTCCCCTAAACGGGAAAGCACTCCAGATCCCTTCCTCACACTTTCGTGCATTGGGAAAGTTTCGCGCCTGCTGCGCCCCGTAGGGCCTGGATTCTTGTCTCAGAATCCATCTCCGAGCTTCCTCTCTCAAGGCTCGTACGGATTATTGGCTTGCCAGGACGTTACCCTAACAACAACCTAATCCGACGCAGTCCAATCCTCAAGCACCGAGGCTTTTGATAAGAATACATTCCAGTATTTCTTATCTATCTGGTATTAGCTTCAGTTTCCCGAAATTATCCCAGACTTGAGGGCATGTTAACTACGTGTTACTGAGCTTTCTGCCCTAACATCCAAAGAACATCAAGACTTGCATGGCTTAGTCGGATCCGGATAGCAATGACCTCCGGCAGGATCAACCGGAATTGAAAATTTGGCGGTTCTCCTTTATTCTTCTTTAAAACTACACAAGGAACATATTTCAAACTCGAAAATATCATTTCCAAGCTCACATCACATGTTCATCGCTTAGTCACCTAAACTCGCAACTATTTATTAATCAAATGTATTTATAAATGTTCACTTTCATGCGGCTTATTATGCCCGGTTTTTAAAACAAAATGGGCAAGAATAAGTACTATGGCTGTCGTGGTGTAGTGGTCAGCATTGGAGCCTGTGGGAAGCTTTTTGGAAAAGCTTCAGCAAAAGAAGCAGAAAAGCTTGCAGATAGCTCCCGGCCCGGGTTCAAATCCCGGCGACGGCCCTCTAATCATTTTACGATCTTTCTGACCAGTTCGTTCTTGAATATGTCAGGAATCGGATACTTCTTGTACTTCTTTAATATGTTCTTTCCTGCAGCTAACCTTGCCATCGCTTCTGCTGTCAGTTCGGCATCATTTAGCGCGTTATGCGCATCATTCCTTGGTGGTATCCCGGCCATGTGCAGTATGGCATCAAGACTCCAAGGAAGCCCTGCCGTAAGCGGCGATATCTCGTGGAGTTCGACTATTTTCTTTTTGAATGGCCATTTCATCTTGTTCTTCTTGAAGTTGAATTCCAGGAATCCTATATCGAACCATATATTGTCACCTGCTATGGTCTTGTCTTTTATGTTATTCATCCACTGTGAGAAAGCCTCCAGCAGCTCCTTTGATGTAGGCTTTTTTGGATCTTCTATCTGTTCGCGCGTAAAGCCGTTTATCTTCAGTGCGATGCTGCTCACTTCGGCGCCTTCGTCGACCCTGCATTCTCCATAGAAAGTTTCCCCCGGGTTCTCGAAATCCAGCGCGCCTATACTGAGAATGCTGTTCCTGAGAGGCTCCATACCTGTCGTTTCTATATCAACTACTATCATACTATCACAATGATGCGGGGGGCAGGATTTCCAGAACCCTTTCCACAGGCATGCGCGGAAAGCGCTCCCGGAAGTCCGCTAACGCAAATTTACCTGCGCTTGCGTATATTTTCGGGCGCGTTTTGCACGTTTACCTGTGCAAAAGGTGCGTTCGAACCTGCGAAGGCACTAAGCCACAGGATGTCCTAAAGGGCTTCGTCATCTTGAAATCAGCACTTAAGAACCCAATCTTAAGTCCTGCCCCTTTGGCCGACTCGGGAACCCCCGCGTGATTCAGTATTAGCGGCAATTGCTTTAAAAACGTCTACTTTAAGAATCTGTCCACTTTCTTCCTCGCAGCCTTGCGCTTCTTCTGATGCTCTTCAAGGAACTTAGTCAGTTTATCTATCAGTATCTGCTTGAGTTCTCCCGTGAGAAGCTTTCCAGACTCATAATCATCACGGAGCTTCCTGATTTTCTTATCGTCCGGCTCGAATTGCGTGTAAAGATACTGGAACGAAACATCCACGTCAGCGTTGCCGCCGTGCTTCCTGTGCTCTTCTACCGTGTCACGCCCACCCGAGAATGCGTATTTGTTTATCTTCTGCTTCACGGTCTTGGGGTCATCTGAAAGCGCTATGTACGAGTATGGGTCGGAACTGGACATCTTACCGCCTTTCAGGCCCTTTATGAACTTGTGGTAGGTCGCACCAGGAAGTTTGAATCCAAGCTCTTTCTGAAACCTGGCTGCGATGTCTCTGGAAAGCCTGATGTGCGGGTCCTGATCTATTCCCACGGGGATGACAACGTTCTTTTTCTCCCCGAACTCAGGAAGCTGCGGGTGAAGTATATCGGCAACCTGCATTAGTACTGATACCAGTTTTCCCGGAGAGATTTCTCCATAGATCGCCTGAAGCTCATTCATAGTGATCTTCCTTCCAACCATGCTGGCAAGCCTGTAGAATGCATTTGACTTATCGGCGTCTTTCGAACGCTCGCTCTGGAAGTAGAAGTCGCAGTTCTTCGGCTCAAGACCGAGCGCTATGTAGTTCACCAGATACTCTTCTATCGCTGTCTCGCGGAGCTTCTTCATGTCATCAAGGCGCATGTTGTATGCCTCGACATCTGCTACACAGAGGAATATCTTCGCACCAAGCTCTTTCTGGTGGTATATAATCTGGTCAGCGAGTATCTTATGGCCGAGATGGAACTTACCGGAAGGCATCAGTCCGGTCATCATCGCATAGCCTTCCTTTGCAGTCAGAATCCTGTCAAAGTCCCTGTGGCCGAAGACAACACCGCGGCGCATTAACAGGTGCGGCTCCTTCAGCTTCCTGATGATGCCTGAAAAGGGCGATATTCCGAACATCTTGGCTGTCTTGGCATAGTCCTTCACTTCCTGCTTTCCCCAAGGGTCTATCTCAGGCATTATCTCGTTACCTCGAATTTCTTAACCTGCGCCAGAAGATTCTTCGTTTTTGCGTTCTTCTCGAAGTGATTCCTCACCGGTTCAACAAGCTCGTTTATGTGCATAGCTACAGCGTTCTTCAGGTCCATCGGATGGAGCTTGCCTGAAGCGTATATCTTCTCAAGCTCTCCGTACGAACCTATACTTAGGTTTCCTCCGAACTTTGAAGGCCTTTCAATCTTCAGCGCTTTGAACTTCTCGAATATGATGTATCTGCAGTATTCCATTATAGGATTTTCATCGACCTGTTTCTCAGGGCAGTATGCCTTCGTGATTTTTCTCCTGATATCATTTTCGCTATCATCCATGAATATCGCGGAGTCTGGTTTGGACTTGGACATTTTCAGTTCAATCATCCTTTCTGCAGCATCCTTCGCCTGAGTCGCTGGCTTTCCAAGCCCCATGAGCATGTGATGAGAAACGACGACAGGCTTCCAGAAGCCGAGCTTCGGGCCAATCTCCCTGGCGAGCATGTTGACCTTCCTCTGGTCCATGCCCAGCTGGGTTATGTCACATTTCAGCTCGAAGATGTCAGCGGCCTGCATGCATGGATAGAGTATCTGCGATGCCGAAAGCGTATCGCTCTCCTTCCTGCCCATTATCTGTGCGCATCTGACTATCCTCTTCACAGTGCTGTTCCTTGCCACCTGCATGGTGGTCTTCCAGTAAGAATCTTCGCCGAGCAGGTCAGTGGACCTGACGAACTCGACCTTTCCAAGTTCCATGCCTGCTGCCTTCCAGACCTCAAGCATGTAATCGCCTGCAATGTGAATATTCTCAAGGTCACCCCCGAGCTTGTTGTTGGCCCATCCGTGCCAGTCTGCGATAAGCATCTTGAACTTCACGCCGGCCTTAATCATCTTGTTGATGTTTATTGCCCTCAGAATCCCCTGCGCTATATGCATCCTTCCGGATGGCTCGAAACCGTCATAAGCGACAGGGTGCGCTTTAATCTGGAGAAGCTCTTTCAGGTCCTCCTCGGTTATTATCTCTTCACCGACTTCCCTTATGAGTTCGAACCTTTTTGCAGTATCCATCCAGACCACAGACTTAAAAACACTTCCGCTTACTAAATAGTATGGAAATCCGGACTATTAAATCGTTAACGAATGTAAGCGCTGATTCTCTCAGGGAAATTTATCCAATTTAAATAGTCCAGTCAAATGGAGGTATTGATATGGAAAACATACATGACTACACTATAACGAAGGGGATGAAGGCTTCGGAGCTCGTAGACCAGATGACAAGTGCAGGATTCCAGGCATCTGAGATAGGCGAGGCAGTTCGCCTGATAAAGAGGATGAAGCAGGAGAAGGCGACGGTGTTCCTGAGCTTCACTGCAAACATGATTGCCAGCGGCCTCCGCGGAATTATAACACAGCTGGTGAAAGAAAAATTCATAGACGTGATAATCACTACGGGGGGATCAATAGACCATGACATAATACGGTCTGAAAAGCCTTACCTGCTTGGCAATTTCAACCTCGATGACGGAGAACTGCACAGGAATGAGATAAACCGCCTCGGAAACGTTCTGATACCAAGTGACCGGTATGTCTTCCTTGAAAAGTTCATGCAGCCGCTCTTTGCTGAGCTTAAACGTAAGAAGCGTTCATGGACACCGAGCGAGCTCATAGACGAGATTGGCAAGGATATGAAAGACGAGAACTCGTTCCTTTACTGGGCTTCTAAAAACAACATACCGGTTTTCTGCCCGGGCATAACCGATTCGGCAATTGGATTGCAGTTATACTTTTTCAAGCAGGACAACAAGGATTTCGAGATAGACGTCTCAGGTGATATGAAGCTCGGTGACATAGTTGTCAATGCTGAAAAGACCGGTGGCATAATACTCGGCGGCGGCATATCCAAACATCATACAATAGGCGTCAACATACTGAAGGAAGGACTCGATTACGCAGTCTATGTTACCACATCTTCACCATGGGACGGAAGCCTTTCCGGCGCAACACCCAATGAGGCCAAGTCATGGAGCAAGATAAAAGAGGACGGTACAACAGCGACTGTCTATGGTGACGCAGCTGTGGTATTCCCGCTTATAATGGCAAAGGTTTTGGAATGAAGATATCTGTGACATGGGGCACAGGCGAAGGCAAGACTAAAAAAGCAGCCTTCGATCGTGCTCTCATGGATGCTGGTATAGATCAATACAACCTGATAACACTAAGTTCTGTAATTCCTATAGGCACCGATATAGTTGTTGAAAAGTTCGTTGCAGATAGAAACGAATACGGTCACAGGCTTTATACTGTTCTTTCCGGATTCTATGCTGAGAATAAAGGCGACAAAGCAGTCGCCGGTCTTGGCTGGACGTTAGATGAAGAAAAGAAGGGCATTTTCGTTGAAATATCAGGAAACGACGCCAAAAAAGTGACGGATGATATCAAAAAGACGTTTGAGTCGATGAATTCGTGCAGAGAGGAAGATTACAGCAAAATTGATATGAAGCTCGTGGAAAAGGAATGTAAAGGAGACGTGGCCTGTGCAGTCGTTGTCGCGGTATACAAGTCGGAGGGATGGGAATGAAAGTACTTGAGAATACACCGATGTTCTTCATTGTTGCCATAATACTAGGTCTGGTGTATCCTAACTTTGCAGATGCATTGAGCGGATACATCATACTCTTCTTCATAATCGCTGCGACCCTTTCATTGACGCATCTTAAGATTACAAAAAAAGATGTCAATGAGAATGCTTCATCATCCATTAAAACTGTTCTGCTGAGCTATGGACTTCTTTCAGGGCTCACATTATTGACAGCTTATCTACTGGTTCCGAATCCGGATCACTTAGCAGGATTTATAATCATGGCTGCAGCCCCGCCAGCCGTAGCTATCATACCGTTCACATACCTTCTCAGAGGCAATTCCAAGATAGCGCTTGGAGGAGAACTGCTCAACTACATACTCGCACTCGCGCTTGCGCCACTTATAACACTGTTTTTCCTGGGCTCATCTGTGGACATATTTGAAATACTGAAGACGCTTATACTCATAATAATACTCCCGTTAATGCTTTCAAGGATTCTGATTAACCATCCACACTCTTTGGATTCTTTGCAGAAGATTATAGTCAACTTCTGCTTCGCTTTCATCAACTACATCGTGATAGGCCTCAATCAGGCTGTCATATTCTCAGACCCGGCAGCATTATGGCCTGTTCTTTTCGTGCATCTCCTTACGGTCTTCGGCGCAGGAACACTGGTTTATCTTGCGGGAAGGAGATTGAATGTAAGCAAAGACAGATGCATACCATACACGCTTTTCGGTGCTATCAAGAACGGCGGCATGTCAGCAACCATTGCGATAATTATTATATCACCGGCTGCGAGCCTTCCTGCAGCACTTCACGGGATTTTCACGATATCTTTCTTCATTATGTTTGAATATCTCGTGAGGAGATGCTGATGATTGATGCGCTCCTGCTGGTTTTTTCAATAGGTGCGCTTACACGCATCGCTGACATGATAGCCGATGACGGACTTAAGCTCAACAGATACATGGGTTATTTCATTGGAATTTTGTACGGCTTTCTTATAGCATACGTTATCACGCGGTATCCACTTCTTGCTGAACTGGGGATAGGGGTAATACTGGCAGTCGTCCTCACAATGAAGATAGATCATCCTGTCCACGGAGCCGGCATAATAGCCATGCTTTTTCCCCTGTTCATCTACGGGATGGGTCCGATAAACATTGTGATTCTTTCGGCATTCTTTATCGGAGGCGCTGTCGATGAGATAGGAGATTATTTCTCAGGCAAAAGAAAAATAAAAGGTCTTCTAGGAAGCTTATTCCGGCTAAGGTTGACAATGGAAGCTGTCACTTTTGCATTTTCGGTCTATACTGGAAACTGGATATTCTTTCTCGCCATGCTGGCTTATGACACGGGCTTCACATATATCTTCCCAGAACATGTCAGAAGAAAGCTAATAAGATTAGCTGGATAATGATGAATATGGAGCTTAAGTTTCTCGGCGGGTGCCGTGAGGTCGGTAAATCCGCCATACTTCTGAATACCGGAAAAGAGAAATTCCTTATGGACTATGGCATAGAAGTGCAGGACGGGAAAAGCCCCATACAGCCGCCAATGGACCTGGACGGCGTGTTCATAACCCATGCTCATATAGACCATTCAGGGTTTGTGCCTGCGCTGTACAGCAGGGGTTACCAGGGCCGGGTCTATGCCACACCTGCAACTTTCGACATATCACACATGCTTCTTGAGGATTCCCTGAAGGTGCAGAAAAAGCGCGGCATGACGCCAGGCTTCTCGAAGCAGGATATACAACGTATGGGCAGAAAGGAGAAGATTATGAACTTCAGGGACCCGCATGAAATGGGTTCAAGTACAGTTGAATTCTTCTCTGCCGGCCACATACCAGGAGCAGCTTCCGTATCCATCAAAAGTCGTGGTAAGCATGTCTTTTACACCGGAGATGTAAAGTACATTCCCACAGATCTAATGTTTGGTGCAGATACTGATGTTACGGATGTTGACGTCATGATTTCAGAGTCGACCTACTCCTACAAGGATCACCCTGACAGGAATAAACTGAAGGAGGAGCTTATGGCCATAATCGAGGAAACATGCCACAACGACGGCATCACGCTCCTCCCTGCGTTCGCAGTCGGGCGTACACAAGAGCTGCTTGTAATGCTTAGGAACATAGGATTCCCAATCTATGTAGACGGCATGGGAATAAGGGCATCGGAGAGGATGCTTTCCCATCCAAAATCATTCCTAGCTCCGAGAGAGCTTCAGAATGCATTCCGCAATTCTCACAGAATAAGAAGGCAGCCCGAAAGAGAAGATGCCATTAAAGGTCCGTGCGTGATTATAACCACTGCAGGTATGTTAAACGGAGGCCCCGTCAGCTTCTATATACAGCGCCTGGCCAGCAGGAAAGACTGTGCCATGGTCATTACAGGTTTCCAGGTAGACGGGACAGCCGGAAGAAATCTTCTTGAAACTGGCATTTATGATAATGGTCAGGTGAATGCCAAACCGGAATTCCCGATACATTTCATGGATTTCAGCGCCCATACCGATAAGAAACACCTGATAGATTTCTACAAAAAGGTGAACCCTGGAAAGCTGGTTCTGGTACATGGAGACAGAACCGAGCAATATGCAGAAGAACTGAGGGGCATGGGTTTCGATGCAGTTGCACCGAAGAACGGCGACAGTATGAGCGTTTAAAAACCGTCATATTCTTTATACACTTATGAAGCAAAATCTCGTTGAAATAGACGGCTCCATGATGGAGGGCGGCGGTTCCATAGTAAGGCTGACCACCGCACTTTCCATACTCACGGAAAAACCTGTGAGGATTTATAACATAAGAAAGGGCAGGGACCAGCCCGGACTGAGGAACCAGCATCTGAGAGGTCTGGAAGCCAGTGCTGCCATTTGCGGCGGAAGGGTCGAGGGAGCGAAGGTCGGTGCCATGGAAGTGTTCTTCTATCCCGGAAAAACCACAGAAAATCACATAGACATCACGATGGACACCGCAGGTTCCACAGGACTTGTGCTGCAATCACTTCTGATAGCATCCCTTAATGCAAAAGAAAAGACAACCATAGCCATAAAAGGCGGCGCCACGTTTGGCAAGTATGCACCGCCTCTCCAGTACATACAGTTCGTGCTGCTCCCATTACTCAGAAGAATGGGATACCACGCAGAGATAAACATAATCAGGCACGGGTTCTATCCTGCAGGCGGCGCTGCTGCAAATGTCATGATAGAGCCTTCGGAAAAACTTGAGCCTCTGGTATTGGGCAACCCGGGAAAAGTTGTTTCTGTCGACCTGATATCGGTTGCGAGCTCTCAGCTGAAGAAACCCAGAGTGGCAGAGAGACAGGTGAGGACTGCCGAAAAAATGCTGAAGAAGCGTGGATACGAACTTAACGTGAAAATGAAATATTCGGATTCCAACTGCGCTGGTTCAGGTGTCCTCCTTGTGGCAAGGACTGAGAATGGAAGCATAATCGGGGCTGACGGTCTTGGTGAAAGGGGAAAACCCGCTGAGCAGGTTGCTGAAGAGGCTGTCAGAAAGCTTTTGGAGACTATCGATTCCGGTGCCGCAGTTGATGAACACGTGAGTGACCAGCTGCTGCCTTACATGGCCATGGCTTCAGGAAAATCCACAATAACCGCACCAGTCCTGACAGGCCACGCGGAAACCAATATGCAGATTCTGAAACAGTTCCTTAATGTGACATTCAATGTAAAAAAACAGAATTCACTCGTAAATATACAGTGCAGATGAAATCATCTGATTCTCTTTACTGGGACTCCACCAACCAATGTCCCCGGCTCGACATTCCTGTTGACAAGAGAATAAGCGGCCACGGTTGCTCCGTCACCTATCTCGACACCCGGAAGTATTACAGTCATAGTCCCGATAGTCACATCCTTTCCAATCTTTATGGGGCCTTTCCTCCAGCTATTCGGGAGGAATTCATGCGTAAGTATTGAAGTCTTGTTGCCCACAACAGAACCGTCACCAATCTCAATGAAATCAGGAAAGAATATATCAAAATTAGACCCGAACAGACTGACGTTCTTCCCTATCTTCATGCCGGTCTTCCTGTATATACGATTCTTCCATTCAACGTCTGGAAGCATTTTACATACCGTCATGATCAGGAGGTTTTTCAGGACCTTCTTCCTGCTATTTATCTCCTTCCAGCGCTTCATGGATTTGTCTTCAGAGCTATAACCGAAAGCCTGCGTCATCCTTCTCCGGTCCTTCTTTTCCATATGCATTTATCACCAACATTTACTGAGACAATCCTGTGAAGTGGTATGGTATTTTCTCTCCCTTTGCTTTCATATGTAAAGCGAGATTTTTTAAGCTCAATTATGTCTGCGCCTTTTATGGTCTTCCTGTCTTCGGATGCGCCCCTGTGATGTATGGCCACATGGCAACTGCTCATTTTTCCTGTCCACTTGAGACGGTTAAGAGTTTCAAAAACCATTTTTTCACTCAGGCAATCAAAACATTCATGGTCTTGAGGTCATCGAGGTCGAAAACCAGGATGTTGCCCTTTCCCGGATTAACAGATACGCTGTCGCCGAGCACGTCCTTCCAGTTTCCTGTCATATGTGAGGATTCGTGTATGTGGCCATGCAAAGTCATGTAAGGCTGCTTTTCGATGATGAAATCCCTGATTGCGCTGCTGCCTACGTGTTCACCGCTGAATATGACATCAAGGTTCGTTCCCAGAGGAGGAGCGTGCATGGAGTATATCGTTTTCTTTGGATCGCTGAGCTTTGCGAGTTTGCTCAGGTCAGCCTTTATATCCTTTTCATCCTTCTCCCAATCCTTGATTAGGAACGGTGCCTCGTTTATGTACGAATAGCCAGCCAGGAATTTATCGCCTATCCTGTGCACTTTCTGGTTCAGCAGCTTGAATGCGCCTTTTTTCTCACCGCTTTTAAGCAGACCCATGTTAATTTTCACGTCATCATTTCCCATCATGATGAATACGTCCTTCTTGGTCTTCCTACGGAATTCCTTCATTCTCGGGATGAGATAGAACTCTATGAATTCCCTCTGGTAAGTTGCAATATCGCCGATCGCTGAAAGGAATGGCGCTATATCTCCGCCTATTATGACAGCCCCGACTTTTTTACCTGAGGACACATCAAGAAGCCTTTCGTAGTTCTGTATTTCTCCATGTAGGTCTGTGGCAAAAACAGCTATTTCTGGCATACCGGCACCTTATCCTCAGCTATTTTCCTCATTTTTGAACCAATCCCCGAATAGGACCAGTATCGCTGAAAGGCTGACGGAAAACACAACCAATGGTATGAGATTTCCAGCTGCTACCCCTGTCATGACCATCCACACAAAAGAGATAATCATGGCTGCCAGCAGGACCAATCCCACGTTCTTTTCTTCCCATTCCATGAAACCACCTTAATGGACCGATCGGGATTCGAACCCGAGGCCTCCCGATTGCCAACCGAGCGATCTACCGCTGATCTACCGGCCCATTTTTAGTTCTCTTCAAAGTGTCTTTATTTAATTTATTTAAATAATTAAACGTATGGACTGGGCTACGCTTATTACCGCTTTCTTGGGATGGTCTGATGGCGTCATTTCAGCATCTGGCTACGCGGGCGTTTTTGTCGTGAGCATGATAAGTACGGCCACTGTATTCATACCGGTTCCAGGATTCCTTTTCATAATTACAGCAGCAGCCTTCCTCAATCCATGGCTCGTTGGAATAGTCGCAGGCGCAGGCATGGCCATAGGCGAGCTGACTGGATATGTGATAGGAAAAGGCAGCCATCACGCGCTGAAGAAGAAGGACTACAGATGGCTCAGGCGCGGGGAGAAATGGTTCGAGAAAGACAGGGGATTCCTTTTCATACTCATATTCGCAGCCACGCCGCTTCCTGATGATGTAACTGGCATACTCGGCGGCATGTTCAGGTACGACTGGAGGAAGTTCCTTCTTGCGGCAGTCATAGGAAAGACGCTGCTCAACCTGTTCCTGGCCCTCTCAGTCTTCTACGGAATCGGCTTCTTCATGGGCTGACACGGGTTAACTTATATGGAAGACCGGCCATATAATATTGTATATGGGGACATCATCAAAAATGGAACCATGCTATTTCCATGTCAACCCACAGTTCAAACCACGATATCCCCGTCTAGATATTGGTGATGCGTTCCCAAACTGGTGCCTTCCCTGCACAAGCGACAAAGGCAACTGGGAGTGTTGGGCCTACAGGGACTATATCACCGATCTTCTTATCAAGGCACACATCAGAGCATATAACCAGGATATTGAAGAAAATAATGATGGTGTTATTATAGAGATACCCGGATTCAACATACCTGATAGGTACAAGGAACCAATATTAAGAGCCTTAAAAGAGGAAATTGATAAGTACAATGATGGGTACAAACAAACAACATTAAGAGCCGTAAAAGAGGAAACAACGCCAATGTTCAAAAGAGCTTGAATGCCTGAGTGGGCCGAGGCGGATTTGAACCGCCGATATCCGCCTTGTAAGGGCGGCGTCATAACCGGACTAGACCACCGGCCCGCGTAAATTTTCTTTGGGTTAATGAAAATATAAAGTTATGCGACTGCGTCCTTTTTCCGCGAACGCTTTCCTGAAGGGTTCTATGCGACCGCCGGGAATCCCCCACTTCCACAGCTTTGCAGTGGAAGCGATTTGAACCCGGGTCACTGGCTTGGGAAGCCAGAATCCTGCCAGACTAGACTACGGTCGCGTATTTCCCTTTAATCAGAGCAGAAATAAATTATTTTACCGCCTGCTTCCACAAAGATTGGAACTGCGCCTCGAAGGATTCGGTTATCTCCATGCTGTCTATCACTATCAGCATGGGCTCCTCCTCGGTTTCCGCGGGGAATATGACAGTCCTTCCCTTGAATAGATTTATGGCCGCGGGCGTCACCATACCCTTCGGGTGAAACCTTATTTCGCTCAGTGAACTGTTCCTGACTTTGGACTGGGCTTCCCCTCTTGCCGTTTCGTCGAAGGCTATCCTGAACCTGACCTTTTTCCTCGTTCTCACCTTGTTCCAGTTGACGAAGAAGCGGTTGACTTTGTCGGATCTGGTGGGGACACCCATCACGTGGACCTCTTCACCGGGCTCCATCAGACCGAGCGACTCATAGAACACCGTCCTGAGGCCGCGCAGTCCGCGGAAGATGGTCACGTTGTGCCTGTATTTGGAAGCTCCTCTCCGGGCGGCAAGCGTCGGGAGCATGTCCTTCAACTTTTCCTTCCGCTCCCCGAGCATGCGCTCCTTCTCCTCCATGTAGTCAATGATCCTCTCTGGTTCACCTGCCTCGAAATACCTAACCTTCCCTTTCATCACATAGCTGACGAGTCCCTTCGAAATCAACCTTTCGAGTATCTCATAGACTTTCGAGCTAGATATTCCGGATCCCTCCACCAGTGGTCCGGTGCTCGTTGAACCGGTCTCCAGCAGCGTCAGGTATACCTTTATCTCGGATTTAGTCAGCCCTATGTTCTCGAGAGCGCTCGTGTCCATAACATGAACTTGCCTTCCATATTTAAAAATTTACTCCCCCCTTTGGGGGATAATCATTTTATAAACAATATACGCCATCCTAAAGCAAAGGAGGCACTGAATAAAATGAAAAAAACTGCAGGGGTATTTGCCATGCTGCTGGGCATGCTATGCGCAGCCAGTCCGGCATTTTCGCAGGAAGCAGAAAACCCGGTGAAGAAGATTTGGGGGAACGTGACGGCTACCGTCAAGAGCGACGGAAAAAACCAGCTGAAATTCCGCAGGGGCACGGCAAACACGTTCGGATCCCTTGACGTATTTGGAGACAGGAATTTTGATATGGAATCATTTTACGGGGAGTTCCGCGCAAGGAAACCCATAGGAAAGGGATTTGCAGTCGGTGCAGAGTACAACGGGGGAACGAATGTCAATGATTTGGTAAGGTTTCATGCATCCTACAGCAGAAAGATAGGGCCCGTGTACACGGACGTGAAATTCTCGCCTGTAGCCACATCGCTGGAAGACGGGATGGAGATGGGTATATCAGCCACTGCCGATATCGGTAACTGGAATTTCATCGGCTGGTCAGATATCGGATACGATTACGATAAATTCAGCTACAAAGGAGAACTCGATATATCGAGAAAGATCGGAAACAGCGCCTACGTTGTCGGAAGGGTGGAAAAGTATCCATGGCAGCAGACTCCCGTCTACTCCGCGGGTCTCAAGGCCAATTTTTAGGATAGCGCTGAGGGAGGGATTTGAACCCTCGAGTGCCGAAGCACACAAGGTTAGCAACCTTACGCATCAACATGGAAGTCATGAAGATTTTGCGCCTTGAACCTGACTTGGCTACCTCAGCTTGGTGTAATTATTATAATTTTGTCTTTTAAACCTTAATTCAATTTTTAAATCCTGAATATTAAATTTTAAAAACATCCAATCTCAATAACAAGTAATTGATAATTAGGAGGTTTACTATGGCTATACAGGTTTCCAGCATATCAGACACTTACGCAAAGGACGTTTTCACAGACAAGGGTTTCTTCTGCGGAAAGGTGGAAGACGTTGAATGCGACCTTAAAAGATTCAAGATAAGGTCGCTTGTGATAAGGGCAATCAAGGGTTCATACCTTAGCAGGATGCTGGGAGACAAGAAGGGCGTCGTTATACCGTTCCCTATGGTTCATGCAGTTGGTGACATAATACTCATAAAGCACATCTCACCACCGGCAGCGGCCGAGGAAACAACACCAATACCGGAACAAGTCCCTGAAGCACTGGCAGAGTAAATCTTTCTTTTTCCTGTCATTCAGACAGGAGAGTTTTACAATTCTGATTATCACGAATTTAATCTCTGAAATGTAATGTTTCTATGTGTCTTTATGGAGATAATAAAACTCACGGATGCTCTGAATAAACCTGATGTCAGAAAGAAGATTGTATCTGGGATGAAAAAAGGCAGTATATTCATTTACCCGACTGACACAATCTACGGCATAGGATGCGATGCCGAAGATGGCAATGCCGTCGAAAGGATAAGCGAAGCCAAAGGCCGCGAAGAGTCCAAGACGTTTTCTGTAATAGCACCGGGAAAGGAATGGATATGGTCACATGCTTCTGTAGGAATGGTAAACAAGGGACTGATTGAGAAAATACTTCCAGGTCCTTACACCATCATCTTGACAGCCAACAGCAAATCCCCAAAGCCTGTCATTTCGCCTGATAAGTCCATAGGCGTGAGAATACCGAGACAC
>CAYUBD010000024.1:0-14947 GCA_964442905.1 uncultured archaeon
TGGTAGGTTCCAACAGCAATGGTGCGTTCTGATGGAAGATGAAAAGATAACACTGGACAGGGAATCGTTCAAGGCGCTCGCTTCTGATACGCGTGTCTCCATCCTCAAGAGCCTCGACGAGCGAAGGAAGATGCTTACAGAGCTCTCAAAGCAGCTCGGCATGTCACCATCCACTGTCAAGGAGCATATGGACAATCTCTCGAAAGCCGGACTCGTGGTGCAGATAGACGACGGCCACAAGTGGAAATACTACGAACTGACCAGGAAAGGTGAGAGCATACTTAATCCGGTAGACACCAGGATATGGATAATTCTTTCAGTTTCCATTCTGGCAATGATTGTGGCCGTGGGAGACCTGATAAGAACGAGCATCCAGCCCTACCCGCAGATGCTGGGCGCGAGGTCCTTCGACGCGCTGAACGCCCCGGCTTCGGCTCCGGTTCTAGAGAGCGCACAGAAGACTGCCGAAACCGCTGTCTGGTCAGCGCCCGCGGTTCCGTGGATGCACGTGGCTGCGCTTGCCATCCTTGGAGCGGCCGCTGCGGCCTGCGTGTTCCATATCATGAGAAAAAGAACGTAGCCTTCTGGATGCGTGATACGTCAGT
Organism: uncultured archaeon; assembly: GCA_964442905.1. Taxonomy (GTDB): domain Archaea; phylum Aenigmatarchaeota; class Aenigmatarchaeia; order QMZP01; family JAFGSV01; genus JAFGFG01. The sequence continues at coordinate 606 of CAYUBD010000024.1, forward strand.
TCTTTTCCATTTTCATTATCTTCTTTTTCAGCTCCGCCATCTTGAGTTCCCTGCCCACGGAAAAGCGGGCGATCTTTTCAAGCTCATCGTTCCTGCTCTTCAGCGTACTCATCTCCTCGCGCTTGCGGTCGCTGATGTCGCGCACGTTGCACTGGATCGTCTTCTTGCCGTTCTCCATGTAGACGTTGCTGATGACTTCGACGTAAATGCTCTTCCCCTCTCTCGTCTCGAGCGGCATGTCTTCGTAGCGGATATATCCTTTGGACTTCAGCTTCTCGAAATAGTCCTTCGACGTTCCGATATCTTCGAAGACGCCGATCTCCCAGATGTGCTTATTCAGGAACTCGTCTTTTGAATATCCAAGCATGTCTATCAGGAACTTGTTGACGTCCAGAATGATTCCAGTGTCGAAATCGAGCAGGATTATTCCGTCCTGGGCCGTTTCGAAGAGCCTGCGGTAGCGCAGCTCAGAGGATTTGAGCGCTTCTTCCCCATCCCCTCGTTCGATGTCGGGCCCCAAATTTTTGGCAGACACAATAACCACCTTTACATTGATTTTTTTCTCGTCATCATTAATAAGAATTACTGTTTTACCGCCCATGCCGGCCCGGCCTTTACGGATGCTTCCCGCGGCAGTCTCATGCGTCATTCGCATAGCCGGGAGAAGGTAGCGTTTTACTGAGCCCGTCGATGGCGTAAATCCTCCGGTAGTCGTCGCGCGTCATTATCCTCTTGCTGCTGAAGAATATCCTGGAGACGTCCGCGAGCTCGGCTTCGCTCAAGGGCACCAGCCTGCCTTCGGAGATGTCCTTGCGTATCTTCGCGTCGTCTATGCCGTCGTACCTGTCGAAAATCGTCACCCGGTCCAGCATCTTCATGTTTATGCCGTCGCGATAGCCGTGCACGGAGTGGTACTCGTAGAGGGTTCTGCCGTCAGAGCCGGGGCGGCCGTTCCTGAGGAAGACGTTGTAGTCCGCCAGCACTCCCATGCTGTTCTTGAGGACGACCCCGTTGAAATCGTCGGGGGTGTGGATCTTTTTCATACGCCTAATGACATGCGAAATTTTATAAACACCGTGCCGCGGACGTTTAAGTTTTTATATCATGCCGGCACTATTGTTGTATGGAAATTCTTCTCATGAATTATCTCAGGGACCCTGAGAGGACGCTCGGCGGGGCAGCGTGGGCCACAACCACAGAACAGGCAGGAGCCGAGTTCGAGCCCACTGACAGGCAGGTTCAGGACATGATAAGCTATGCCAAGTCCATGAAGCTCAGCTCTGTGATGGACATACCGTTCTTCGTGTTCTCATTCAAGGATGTTTCCAGGGCGTTCACGCACCAGTGGGTCAGATACAGGATAGCCGCGCACATGCAGCAGAGCCTGAGATATACCAAGATCTCCACGGATAACTGCTCATGGTTCCAGGTGCCGCCAGAAATCTCAAAGAAGGGTGCCGAACCGATAATAGAGTATGTCAGGAGCCAGACTAATGCGGCAAAAACGTATGAGTCCCTCGTCAAGAAGGGTATTCCTGCCGAGGATGCAAGGTTCGCGCTTCCCATAGGCGTGAAAACACACATAACAACAGGCATGAATGCAGAAGAGCTAATGCATGTCATGGCACAGAGGTGCTGCAGGGACGCGCAGTGGGAGATACGGACAGGCGCATACGCGCTCTACTGCATGGGCATGATACTTGCGCCGAATATTTTCAAAGGATCCGGTGCGCACTGCGTATCAGAAGATATATGCAGGGGCCGTGGAAAAGGCAGATGCAAGCCATACGCAGAGGACATGATAAAAAGGATGGATAAAAAGGCAGAAGAGCACAGGGAAGAGTTCAGAAGCATGAAGAAGGGCTGGGTCGATGTGAACCTCAGCAGGGACCTTGGTCACATAGTCCCCGATGATGTGAAAACGGAAGTTAATGAAGCCATAGGCAGTGAGGTCAGTGTGGACCTCCCTGTTGTGCTTAAACTGAGGAAATGGTGAAATGGACAGGAATGACGTCATAGGACTTGTTAAAAAACAGAACAGGTGGCGTACACGTGAATGCATAAACATGATAGCCAGCGAGAACCGCATGTCTCCACTGGCAGAGAAGATGTACATGTCTGATTTTATGCACCGCTACGCTGAAGGCATGCCTTACAACAGGTACTATCAGGGCACGAAATACATAGACCCTCTCGAAGATAAAACGACTGAACTCGCAAGGGACCTTTTCCAGGCAAAGCAGGCCGAGCTGAGAGTGCTCTCGGGGGGCACTTCAAACATGGCAGCGTTCTCTGCACTGGGCAATCGGGGAGATGTGCTCATGAGTCCTGGTCTGGCAGGCGGCTCACATATATCCCACGAGGCTTTCGGAGTCGCCGGGATTCTGGGGTATAAAATCGAGCACGCAGAATTTGACGTTGATGAATACAACATAGATACCGATGCGTCAGTGAAGAAGATAAGAAAAATAAAGCCGAATGTTGTCACTCTTGGCGGTTCTGTGATACTCTTTCCTCATCCTGTCAGGGAGTTCAGGGAAGCCTGCGAAGATGTTGGCGCAAGGCTGCTTTACGACGGGGCTCATGTTCTAGGACTGATAGCAGGCGGCAAGTTCCAGGACCCGTTAAAGGAGGGGGCGGAGGTTATGACGTCATCAACACACAAGACGTTTCCGGGGCCGCAGGGCGGTATAATACTGGGAAATGCAGACGATGAGCTCTGGAAGAAGATACAGTTAATGGTATTCCCGGGACTGATATCGAACCACCATCTCCACAGGATACCTGCCATGGCCATATCAATGCTCGAGTTTCAGGAGTTCGGAAAGGATTACGCAGCGCAGACAGTGAAGAATGCGCAGGCGCTGGGACAGGCCATGCACGAGATTGGTTTTAACATTCTGGCGGCAGACAAAGGCTTCACCGAATCACATCAGATACTTGCAGATGTCCGGAAAAACGGTGGTGGAAAACAAGCTGCAGAAGACCTCGAAAAGGCCAATATCATTCTGAACAAGAACATCCTGGCATGGGATTCTGATGATAGCGCAAAGAATCCGTCGGGATTACGCATAGGCGTCCAGGAGATGACGCGCATAGGCATGAAAGAGTCCGAGATGAATAATATCGCGGAGCTGATGAAGAAGGTTGTTCTGGACAAAAAGGCGCCTGCAGATGTCGCCGGGGAAGTGGTAGAATTCAGAAAGCCGTTCCAGAAAACTCATTATTGCTTCAAAGAGTGATCATTTGCCTTTCCTGTAATAGCCGAATACGTTAGTGAACCGTTTTCTGAGCGGCGTGTGTTCCTCGTGCTCGCTCGCATACTTCACATCCTCTATCACGAAGAACGTCTTGGGGTTGAATTCTTTGATTATCTTTATGACGTGCTTCGTGTGATGCCTCTTTATGACCATCATTATATGCTGGACCTTGCCCTCGGGGCCGTCGGCGCCTGCGACGGTCATCATGTACTTGTTCTTTTTAAGTTTTTCCAGCAGCGGACTGGAATCCATTCTGGTTATTATCCTTATCAGCACCTTCCCGACGGAAAGTTTCTCCTCTATGAGCATGCCCATGTAGGTGCCGGACGCGAATCCTCCTGCATAGGCTACATAATATATGACGTTTGTGACGTTCTGAAATATGTTCTGTATGGCTGCCAGCCATATCAGCACCTCGAAGAATCCCAAAACAGGTGCCAGCATCCGGAAGCCCTTGGATATGAATATTACCCTCATCGTGCCCAGGCTGACATCGATTATTCTGAACAGAAAAATCAGAATCGGGATGAATATGTATCCATACCAGTTGGCGATGAGTGGTGTTATAATGTCCATATTTTTATTTTAATGTGTTTTTGTCTTAAATAGTGACACGAAACAATGTACTAAATATATTAGATGATTTCTATGAACGGGAAAAGGAAGGACCTCACTGAATGTCCCATAGGCAGAACATTGTTCATACTGGCTGCGCCCATAGTCTTCGGCATGGTCCTCCAGACAGGATTCAACATCATAGACACGTTCTTCGTCGGGCTTCTGGGTTCCGAGAAACTGGCAGCAATAAGCGTCACATTCCCAGTGGTTTTCATATTCATTGCGATAGCCATAGGACTTTCGGTGGGAACCACTGCACTCATATCGCAGGCATTGGGTGCACGAAAGGACAAGGACGCGACGAACATAGCTGAGCATTCCCTTCTGGCATCGGTAATCGTGGGTGTAGCCGTCGCTTTTATTGGCATAATGTTCTCGCCGCCGCTCTTCCAGTTCATGGGCGTAACCGGCCACGTGCTTGACCTGACGGTCAGCTACGCGAATCTCATATTCATCGGTTTTGTATTCATGTTCATAGGATTCCTTTCGCAGGGAATAATACAGGCAGGCGGGGACACCATGACGCCTACAAGGAATCTGGCCATATCTGTTGTAGCCAACATCATACTTGACCCGATCATGATTTTCGGGTTCGGCCCGGTGCCTGCGATGGGACTCATCGGTGCGGGATGGGCTACCGTCCTGGCACGTTCATTGGGTGCATTCCTCAACGTGTTGCACATCTTCTTAGGGAAGGCAGCGGTCAGGATACAGCCCAAATGCTTCCGGTTCGATTCATCCATACTTTCGAGGCTGTTCCTTATTGGATGGCCATCGTCGCTGAGCCATTCCATAAACAGCATAGGGATGATACTGCTCATGAGCCTTGTGGGTATGTTCGGGACCGCAGCGCTGGCCGCTTTCGGTGTTGGCGTGAGGCTGGAATCGCTTGCGATAATGCCTACGCTGGGAATAGCTAGCGCCCTCATACCGTTCATAGGACAGAACCTTGGAGCGGGAAAAATGGACAGGGTAAACAGGGCAGTGTCTCTCACGTCTTACGTGGTATTCGCTTTCATGCTGGTCATAATGGCGCTCTGGTACTTCGCGCCGCAGTTCCTATTTGCGCCGTTCACATCAGACCCTGAAGTGCTCTCGATAGGTACGGATTACTTCATGATAATATCCTTCGGGTACATGTTCCTTGGCCTGGACTTCGTAATAGGATCGGCCTTTCAGGCCGCAGGCAGGACCACTCTCCAGATGCTGCTGAATCTGTTCAGATGGGGGGTAACGGTCTTCGTGGCTTACGCCCTTGTGGGTGGAATGGGAATGAACGGCATATGGTGGGGATTCCCGATAGGCAACGTGATAGGCTTCATAGCGTTCTTCTCATTCCTGAAGAGCGGATTCTGGCTCAGGAAGTGGAAGAAGTGATCATCTTTTGAGGCATCTCATGCACACGTTCGGCTTCCGGGTCTTCATGAGCGCTTCCGTGCGCTTCTTGTAAATCTCGAGATGCTCTTTGGAGCAGAAGTGCTTCTTTGGTGTGTCGGTCCTTCCGTAGACCTGCACGTTCTCTGAAATCTCCCTGCCTTTCTCTATCTCTGCTTTGCAGAACTGGCACTTCTTTGGTCCGAACATGATTTAATTTCTGGTAAGTGACTTAAAAAATCTAGGAGGGCTTAGCGCATTTTCCCTGCTTATTTCTTTATCACGAATTTTGTCATTCCGAAAGCCACTACAGCCCACAGAATGACCACGAGCGCTGATATTAAAAATCCTACAAAATCGCCTTTAAGGTAATTCCATGCAGCGAGTATCACGTTGGCTATGACAATCACAGCGAATATGATCTCGAAGAACTTCTCCTGATTCATATCAATTACATTTTATTCTGATAATATAAATCGGAGCCCGGGGAGCACATCTGAACTCAGTTGTAACGCCTTGGCTGATTAATAATTCTCAATCGTTTAAAAAGCTTTGGAATATTTCTTAATTATGGCTGGACCAAAAAAAATAATGCCCGGAATGCATTCCGAAGGAAGAAAAAGCGTACATGGAGTTATGTGAGATAAATGGGATATACTGTAGGTACGGATCCGTTGGGTCAAAATGAGCCAATGCCCCCTGAGTTGAGAAAAACGATAGAAATAATAATAAGCAGTAATGAAAAGTTCATGAAAGGAAGTGAGGTTGGATGGGGACTTGGAAAAGAGGGTAAAGAAAATTATCGTAGATGTGTAGAGGAAAATCAAAAAATTCTTCAAGACAGTATAGCACAAGCCAAATACGACTATTATTGGGGGTTTGGAGATTTCTCTCATGATACTGGAAACACTGGCAGTAATTCATTGACCATGGATTATGACAGAAATAAAGATTATAGCAGCGACGCACCTCCACTTAGATATGGAATAAAGCCTCACAAAAGAACGTTATTTGATAGAATTCTGTCTGGTGTAGTTTATGGAACAGGCGGTGCAGTTCTGGGTGCTGGTGTTGGATTTGTAGGAGGCGCAGTCCTGGGAGGAATATTCGACGCAATAACAATGGATATTGGACCGGGAGTTTCTCGTGGTGCTGTTGGTGGATCTATTATTGGTGCTGGTATAGGTGCATATAAAGGATTTATAAATGCATATCGTTAGAAAATCGATATCGAGAGATTCTAGAAGCCTCGGGAGGCCGCATTAATTTATAAAACCCCTTTTACGCTCCAAGGAATATCAGCAATTCAAAGACAAGAAAAGCCGGCCATACGAGTGCTTTAAAGAAGCCTACAAAACCTTCCCAGAAGGTTGCAGATATACTCCAATAGTATATCAAAGCGCCAATGAAGCCAAGGAAATAGAAAGCCCCTCCACATTCACTTTGATGCACATGCTTTTTCTTATCTGTACAGCACTTGTATATTTTTTCAAAACACATAATTTCCCCCCATTTTCTATTTACAAATATAATTACATGACTCCACTTAAGAACCCAAAGCCTCGGGAGGGAGTTGAACCCCCAACCTGCGGTTTACAAAACCGCCGCTCTACCATTGAGCCACCGAGGCCTGTTACAGAATAATATCACGACTTTTCTTTTAAAAGCTTAACAATCCTGTCGACTTCCTCAAAAAGATGTTCATGGGTGCTGTTGTTGTCAACAGTGTAATCAGCCATTTCCATGGTTTTGAGTATTGCGACTTCAGTGGGTTTTTTCTCCCTTTCCATATACTCTTCGAAGCTCATCCCGCCCTCGCCCTTGGTGCCGCGCTTCCTGCAGCGTTCATAGCGCGTGTTGTCATCGGCGACTACTGATACAAGAAGGAAATGATCACCGAAGCGCTTCTTGAACACTTCCACTTCCTCGACGAAGCGGACTCCGGAAATCGTGTAATCTTCATTGTCCTTTATGGTGCCGCAGAGCTTCTCCGCCCATATGCCGTTGTGAGCCTTCCTGCGACCATCCATAGCCAGGTCTATGAGGTTATCACGCGTGACAGGCTTTCCCTGCTTTTCAAGAATCGGTGCAAGCACGTCCCTCGTGAAGTCCAGCATAATGAAGCCCATCTTCTCGACGAGATAATTGGCAATCGTGTCCTTCCCCGTCCCGCGCTTTCCGGTGAGTCCGATTATCATAACTAGTAATCTTGTTCTGTTGTTAAATTTGTGATGTTTTTGATAGAGATTTATATGGGTAATTAAACAATAATTAACTGTTAGGCATGAAAGTAAAGGACATAATGATCAGTGACGTAGTGACGATAAGCCCTGACGACACGTTTTACGATATAGTCGAACTCTTCTCCGAGAAAAAGATAAGCGGCGCGCCTGTAGTTGAAGGAGGAAAGGCTATCGGTATGGTAAGCGAATCCGATATCATGGAATTTGTTTCTGAAAGGCATCTCGTTACCCTGATTGAAAAAGAAGATAAAGCAATGAAAGACAAGGCTTCGATGAAGGCCAGTCAGTTCATGAACAAGAGCGTGATATCTGTAAGCTCCAATGATGACCTGTCCAAAGTGATAAAACTGCTCGATGAGAAAGATATTAACAGGATCCCGGTGGTAGACAAGAAAAAACTTGTCGGCATAATAACAAGGGCGGATGTCGTCAGTATAGTCTCGGAATACCTCTCGGATCATCCTGCCATGAGAAAGATGGAGTTTGAAACCGACGAAAAGGTACTTCAGACCAACATAGACCGTCTGCTCTCACTCGTGAAAATGAAAAGTTCCGTGCGGCTGAAAGATGCCGCAAAGGAATTTAGTGTAGATGTCGGAAGGGTTGAAAAATGGGGGAGAATACTGGAAGAGTACAAGCTTGTGACGATGCATTATCCACCCATAGGCGACCCAAAGATATTAATGTTAAAGGACAAGAAACATGGCAAAAAAAAGTAAGACCACTGGGAATAAAAAACCCGGAGAATCAGGGAAATCATCAGTCGCAAATGCCAGAGAAAAGAAGGTAATACAACAGTACGATTTCGAGTATGACGGAGTCCCGGCGCTTGTGACGATATCATGGGAGCCGAATGAGTATGTCCCTATTTACAAGATAGAGGTTCCGGAAATAGAACCGGCAACCAACGCTGTTCTGGACAACATCAGGGAAACGATGATAGAAGAAACTGTCATACCTTTTGGTGAGGTACTCGGTCCTGATGAAATGAAGACCCTCAGGGAGAAGTTCTTCTCGAAGGCATTTGGAATGGTAAGGGATGAGATGCCGCACCTTTCCATAAAGAAGCAGAGAACGCTCGCAGGCATACTGATGCACAACTCGCTTGGCCTGGGAATAATCGAGATGCTTCTTCAGGATCCAAACCTGGAGGAGATTGTAATAAACTCGTCCAAGGACTCAATATGGACATACCACATGAAGATGGGCTGGCTGAAGACGAACATATACCTGCCCTCTGAGACCACGACCTACAACTATGCAGCGCTTATCGGAAGGAGGGTCGGGACTCAGATAACCAACCTTGCGCCTTTGATGGATGCTTACATGACAACAGGTGACAGGGCCAATGCCACGCTGTTCCCGATATCATCGAAAGGAAACACACTGACTGTGAGGAAGTTCGCGAGGAGGCCGTGGGCGATTACAGATTTCATAAAGGAGGGAACACTGACATCAGATGTTGCGGCGTTCCTTTGGCTGGCCATACAATACGAGCTTAACATAGTTGTTGCCGGTGGCACGGCAAGCGGGAAGACCAGCCTTCTCAACGTGCTTACGACATTCATCCCTCCGAACCACAGGGTCATATCAATAGAGGAGACGAGGGAGCTTCAGCTGCCGAAGTTCATGCACTGGGTTCCGCTGACAACCAGACCACCCAATCCTGAGGGCAAAGGTGAAATCAGCATGCTTGACCTTATGGTCAATTCGCTGAGAATGAGGCCGGACAGGGTTCTTGTGGGTGAAATAAGGCGTAGCAGGGAGGCAGAGGTTCTCTTCGAGGCAATCCACACTGGTCACTCCGTTTATTCAACGCTCCACGCGAACACATCAGAGGAAACGTTCAGGCGGCTTGTCAATCCACCGATAAACATTCCGCAGACAATGCTTGCGTCCCTGCAGCTGATTGCTGTCATGCACAGGGACAGGAGAAGGAACGTCAGAAGGCTGCTGGAAGTAAGCGAGCTTATATCGTCAGGTGGAATGGAAGAGATGAGGATAGAGCTTAATACTGTATTCAAGTGGATTCCTTCAAAAGACCAGATAATGCAGTGGGGAAAATCCCACAGGGTGCTTAATGATATCAAGCTTTTCACAGGCATGGATGACGAGGAACTGGGAAAAAACCTGAAAGAGAAGAAAAAGATACTTGAGTGGATGACCAAGAAAGGCATAAACGATATACACGAAGTCGGTAGAATCGTTTCGGAGTATTATGCCGATCCGAAGTCCATCATTGACAGGGCTGAAGAAGAATCAGAATAAGTGTGGTATAATGGCTAATCCGAAGGTTACAGAATATATAAAAAAGAATCTGAATAACGGGATTGGAATCGAAGATATAAAGAGTTCTCTCAGGCAGAGCGGGTGGCCGGAAGAAGACATAAAGAATGGTGTGGAAGAGGTGCAGGGGGTTACCCCAACGCCTGGGCCGGATCCTCAGCAGACAAAAAAGCCTGAGGAAAAAAAGAAAGGCCACAAGAAGCTTATAGTCGCACTCATCATCTTCGTCATAATATTAATATTATTCATTTACGTTGCCGTAAGTATCGTCTCTGACTTCAAGGAGATGTTCCCAGGCGCGGGTGACATGATACCCATAGCTATACCGGGCTTCAGCTGACGAAGGAAAAATAATCCTGATTTCCAGGCTATTTCTTAACAGGATACATTGGCAGAACTTCCTTTCCGTGAGCTTCATTGAGTACTTCAGCCATCGCCAGGTACACTGCGGAAAGTCCGCATATGATGCCTTCGTATCCGGCTATTGTCTTTATGATCTGGATGCCTGTGAAGTCTCCCAGAGAAAGCAGGAAGAACAGCAGCGCAAGGGATCCGAACACGAACTGAAGGGACCTGTTCGTCTTCAGTGTCCCGAAGAACATGAACAATGTGAAAATGCCCCACATGAACAGGTAATATCCCATGGCTACAGGACTCGCAGCCTGAGCCCACCCGAAAACAGGGAAAACCAGAAGGAAGACCAGTGACAACCAGAAAAGCCCGTATGATGTGAAAGCCGTGGTTCCGAATGTGTTGCCCTTTCTGAATTCAAGTATGCCGGCGATTACCTGGGCTATTCCCCCGTAGAAGATGCCAGTCGCAAGTATCATGGAGCCAAGCGCGAAAAAGCCTGCATTGTGAAGATTCAGAAGTACCGTGGTCATACCGAATCCCATCAGTCCCAGCGGAGCGGGATTTGCAAGTTTATCAGTCATTTCTCTTTAACCTCCATTCTAGATTAGAATAATTGTTAATGTTCTATTTAAATTTTAATACGGTCGTTCCACGTGGTATCTCAATAAAAGACAGCGGTTACACGCAATTTCCCATAACTGCCGGGAATATATCAGAATTTTCGGGTTTTTGCCACAAAAATAGTGACGAAAAAACATGCATTTTTCGGTATCGGACTTTACTTTCGTATAATATCGGGACATAGAAAAAACCCATGTAAATTCGTATTTTATCGGGAAATTTGATCACATTCGCTAAGAGTGGTCTTATTATATATTTATACTAGTATGTGCATGATTATATGTTTATACTATTTTTTCAGTGAAACGAAAATCAAAACAAACAAACAGCACCGAGCCTGTGGGAGGGGTGCTGTTATGAAAATCCAGAAAACATGTACCAAAAAGTCATATGTTTATACCATTGCTTTCCTGGCAGCCCTTTTTGCCCGGTCTTTCTCTTTCTTTATCTCTTCCTTGAGCTTGGGTATCTTGATCTTGGTATTGCACTTAGAACATATAACCACGAACGGCCTCTCCCACGGCTGTTCTTCGTGTTCAGAAAAGCCGCACTCCGGGCAGACGTAGTCAACACTGGCTTTATCAGAATCTACAGGAACAAGGACCTTTATCTTGCCTTTTTCTTCCCCGCCTTTGTTCTTTACGGTTCTGTTGGTTACGTACTTGTATTGCCCCATAACCTGAATTGTCGGCAGTGGTTTAAAAAGATTTATAGGGATGCTCCCACCAGAAAGGCTGCAAGACCCAGTGCCATGCCTATCTTTATGAGCCGGCTGACAATCCTGTAGTTCCTGCGATGTATCAGCAGGATAGACGAAAATATCAAAACAGCGTCAGTAGGTACGAGTATCAGAAGGTACATATCGCCCAGTATGCCCCACGTATAAGGTATCATGGATACGACTATTGCCATCCAGAGGCTGAACGATGAAAACAGAATGGCATATATGGTCTTGTACCTGAGCTTTATGCCCGCCGCCCCCACCCTGAACCTGTCCCCGAAAGACTCTTTCATCCTGGATGTCATTTTCTTCAGGAAAGACGTCCTGTCACCCTGAAGGTCTTCAAGGTCTTTGACTATCTCTCTGGAGAAGGTGACAAGACCTGCGAGAACCATGAGAATAAGCGGAAGTGTGATATTACCTGATGCCGCTCCGCCGAATAGGAATGTGGAACCTGCCAGATATGCTACAGCCATATTTCCGAGCAGGACCTTGTTCTGAAGATGTGATGAATAGACAATCAGCACCGTGGAGTTGACAATCGCTAAGACCAGACACAGGATGTTGTTGATAAGCACTGTGAACAGAATGCCTGCTGCAAAGAGCGCGATGCTGAGAAGGAGCGCATTCCTTTTGGTTATCCTTCCTGAGGGTATTGGTCTCCGCGGCTTGTTTATCCTGTCAGAATCCACATCTATGTAATCATTGATCACGTTGCCTGCTCCTGTTATGAGAAAAACTGCCAGAAACGCCAGAAGCACTGTTGGTGTGAATATGGACGAAACCAAAAATGCGCCAATCACCACACTGACACCAGACATGATGCAGTTCAGGGGTCTGATGATGTCGAGGCACGACCACATAAGAATAACCTCAAACCTTGTGATCCTTATGTTTTGGTCTGAGCTGTTTTGACCTGCAGTGCCTGCATTTGGCCTTCCCGTCTCTCACTTTGAGGAGGTCAGAACGTATCTTTGCTCCGCACTTCATGCATATAAAAACCCTGTTGAAAAGCCTTTCTTCAGCTTCAGGAAATCTTTGCTTCGACATTTACATCACTTCTTAATTTACATTGAGCCAACTTTTTAAATGTGTTTCTATAGCTGGAAAGCTTTAAGAGCGTGAAATGACTTAAGCGAGGCCCTTGACTCTTTCGCCACATTCTCCGGGTCCGCAGTCGTAATCAATATGTTGGAATGACCGAAGCCTGTTGAAGCCATGTTCATCTTCATCCTCACCAGCATGAACATGTTGTTGTTTATGATAGTCCTGAAAAGCCCGGGTTTTTCTAATATCCCGTCCTTGTCCATGATTATCTCAACGCCTGCCTTTTCGTTCTTGCCGGAGTCCATAAGGTGGGCGTTGCTGGTGAAATGCTTTATGGCCATATCGTCAAAAAGGTTCTCCAGCTCTTTCTTCAGCTTGTCACAGTCCTTCCTCTCAGCTGCGTATATTATGAATCCGCCAGGATAAGCCAGTTTCACACCATACTCGAACTCCTTCCTCAACTCTTTCAGAAGCGTCCTTGTTGAAACAACATTAAGGTTGGCATAGACCATGTCTTTCGGGTGCTCATCCATATACTTATTCCAGCGCCAGCAGAAATGAGACCTGCACCCTGGCGGCCTGTAATCGAACACCAGGCATCCGTTCCTCAGCCTGCCGCTGAAGAATTTCCTGTCTATGATGTTTCTCTTCTCATCTATCTTCTTCTTCATATACAGCTTTTCCGCGAGCTTTTCGTCCTGCTTAATGCCCTTCTTAACAAGTCCCAGGTCAGCGAAGCATGTGTCATTGTCCTTTACGCAGCAGTAATCGCGCTTATAGTCAAACACGGTATAGCACTTGCGGCAGGTCTTGGCTATCTGCAGCTCATAGCTTTCAACACGCATATAATTAATTAAACACTTCTGAAAATTAAATATGTCCCTGAAAAAGCTTCTTCATAGTTCGGTCATACTCATAGACAAGCCAAAGGGCCCCACTTCTTTCGACATAGTTGAGAAGGTGTCGAAGTTTCTGAAAGTCAGTAAGGCTGGCCACTCAGGCACGCTCGACCCGAACGCAACCGGGCTGCTTGTGATAGCACTGGGCGAGGCAAGAAAAGCCATGCCCGTCCTCACAGGGCTTGACAAGGAATATATCGGTGTAATGAAGCTGCACGGCGACATCGAGAAGGAAGGTGTCACACGGGTTCTGATGTCATTCAATGGCGTGATAACGCAGATGCCGCCCGTGAAGTCAGCGGTCGCAAGGAGAGAAAGGGAAAGGAAGGTCCATGAAATAGAAGTGCTGGAAAAGAACGGAAGGGATATCAAGTTCAGGGTACTGTGCGAAGCAGGTACGTACATAAGGAAGATTGCACATGACGCCGGCGAGAAGATGGGATGCGGCGCGCATCTCATAGAACTGCGAAGGACCAGGGTAGGCCCGTTCTCTGTTGATGAGTCTGTCAGCGTTCCCGGGCTTGAGGAGATGACGGGTAAAAATCTGGAAAATCTACTGATTCCACTTGAAGATGCACTCGAAAGGGTAGGACTGCCAAAGATAGTGATTAAGAACGAAAGCGAAAGGCTTGTCAGGAACGGCTCGCCCGTGAGGAAGGATTTCGTGGATTCCGCGCCGAGAAAGCTAAAAGAAGGCGATGATGTCGGCATTTTCAACCATGGCTCGGAGATCGTCTGCCTTGCAAAATTCGTTGGAAAAAGTGACATAACGGCCAAGACAGAAAGGGTATTCCTTGAGTAACGTTTTAATATAACACAAGCGTAAAATGATGTATGTCTGTATCAAAAGAGCTTATGAATGTGCTTGCGTGCCCAAAGTGCAAGGGCGATGTTGCAGAGAATGGCATGTTCATAAACT
>CAYUBD010000025.1:0-14259 GCA_964442905.1 uncultured archaeon
CGACAAAACCGAATAATGCGTCATTTTCGCTTACAACTTTTCCCCATCTTGGCATGATTGTCTTTTGGCGGGAGTCATTAAAAACTATTTCCTCAGCTTTTTGATGTTCACGAACTCCTGTGCCAGGAATTCAAGCTCCTTCCCTATCTCAAGCCATGACCATGCCCATATAATCGCTTCAAATGACCTCACGAGGTCGCCGTTCTTCAGGAAGTGAGCCGAGTCGCTGACGTATGCCCGTATGTTTGTGAGAAACTCCTTCCCCTTTGTCCCGTACGTCTCTATGTTCTCGAGCTCTTCCTCCATCTTTTTGGTCCATTTCTCTATTTCTTGGCCGAGAACCTCTTCAACCTTCATTTTTTTCACCTTTTAAATTAATGAAACAAAGATAAAATATGTTTGGATTCGATGGCCTGTTTACGGGAATGATACAGGAACCTACGCTCATTCTGTTCTTCGGCCTGTTCTTCCTGTTCATTCTGTTGGCATACAAGGTTGTGAAGCTCCTTGTGAGGGCACTGATAGTGACTGTCCTTGCGGGTTTTTTCCCTGTATTTGCAAACATGGTCCTGGGCATGTCGATACCCATAACGCTGGACAACATAATATGGTTCGCAATGACCGGCGCAGAGATATTCTTCGTTTATCATATTCTGGTCAGCATGGGACAGCTGGGGGAAATACTCATGAAGCCGTTCAGTCGTAAGAAGGTCAAAACGGTTGAGAAAGTAATAATAATGGAGAAGAATAATGATAAACATGAGAAAAAATAATGCTAAGCCCAAAAAGGTCGTGAAGACGCCGAAGATGGTCGTGACTGAGAGTCCTGATTACAACGTTACTTATGCCAGCGGTGTTTTTGGCGGGCTCGATCCCAACGACGGGAGGATGATATTCTTTCTGGACAGGCTCAGGCCAAAGATGAAGAAGGGCGGCAAAGGTTCAATGGAACTTGACAGGATAGACAGGGAGCTTCAGGTCGAAGTGCATATGTCTCCGGCACAGTTCATCTCCGCAGCGAAATGGATGAATGATCATGCTCAGAAGTTCCGTAAGAATGTCAAGACAAAGAAGAAAGAGTCAGCAACGTCCTACATAGGCTAGATTACAGCTGCCCGATGTCTTCGGGGTTCAATACAGGTATTCTGAACATTTCCTGGTCTTCATATATCCTCGGACAGGCCGTGTTGACCAGCACTTCTATGCCCATTCCAAGGATCTTCTCAGGAGTGAGCATGTCTGCAGATATCAGGAATGCATCTTTTCCCTTCTTCAAGAGTGCTTTCTTCAGTTCTTCTGCCATCTTCATGCTGTTCTGGCCGGGCTTCGTTGATACATATATTCCGAACCTCTGCATGCCGCGGACCTTCTCTATCCTCAGTTGCCTCTTAATGTCTTCTTTCTTCATATCAATCACAACTTCGCTGAATTTCCCGTTCTCGGCATCAACGGAGAAGACCGGTTTATTGATTTTTTCCACAAGTCCTGCGAGGTGGAAAGTGCCTGAACCTATGAATATGAAGCAGTCCACGTTCTCTTCTATGACCCTGGCACTCGAATAGTTGCATCCCAGCACCTGGCCGTCACGCACGCCACTGCCTTTCCCGATGAGCACTCTCTTGCCCGAACTCTCAAGGAATTTCCTGATATTATCAAGAGAACCGAGATGCTGAGCTGTTGCTAAAAGCCCTATGCTGCGGCAGCTCATCTCTTTCATGTGCTTTCTAAGCAGTTTGACCGGGTCAAAATCAGAGGTCCATTCCTCATATACCACTGGAAGAACCGAGCTCAGGCCGAAATCCGTATGCCCTATGTGCAGAAGCGCATCGCACCCGAGTCTCCTTGCTTCGTGGTCCCGGAGGTCGCATGCACCGAAACACGGCTCCACGCTGGTGACTGTCTCGAATCCATTCTTCTCCAGCAAACCGCTGATATTCAAAGCCTTTGTCTTGAGTCCCTCAGGTATCTGTATGAAGATTTTCCTGGCATTAAACTTCTTCAGTTTTCCCAGTGTTTTTTCGCTGAGCATGCTCTTGTTATATACATCCATCTTAAATTAGAATCGGAGTCAATAATTCACGCACGCGAGCATCCCGCCGAGTTCTTCTGCCTTGCGAAGGGCGTATGTCCTGTCGTCCGGAGGTACACTGTCGGATGTTCTGATGAACGTCTCGATGCATCCGTATTTTTTATCTATTTTACAGGCAGGACACACATGCTCTCTGACGCCTGCTGCAATTGCGTCATTGTCGATTTCCAAATTGCATTTGCTGGCGGCGACCGCGAATGAGTAATAATCCAGAGCGTCCTTCCCGTAGAAATGCCCCTTCATGGCGCCTCTCCGGAATTTCATTATCACTGCCCTCTCCGGGCTGACGTGATTGACCGTGCCGTACTCCGTTTCCTTCCTTATTGTGTCTTCTAAAACGAACTGGGTGGAAAGTCCCCTTATGTCACCGTAAAATGCCGCGCATGGTATGCCTTCGCGAAAGAATGCAAAGCAGTCCGCCTCTTCAAGGAATGATATACCATCTATGGATGCGAGACCATCGTCATCGACGACGAAGTCCAGCTCGCTGCTCCTTGACCTGTATTTTCTTCCCCCGCTTATCGAAGGGAGCGTTATCTGTCCTCCTATGAGCACTATGTGGCCGTCATTGTACATGCATATCTCTGAGGATGTTCTGACAAGCTGCTCTTCTGTGAACGAGTTGTCCTTCGGCTTCGGTGGAACGTCCTCCACCGATATTGTCGGGGCTCCGTTCGTTTTCATAACGTCTTTTTAAAAAGAACATTTTTAAGGTGATGGTTCGCTGATAGACGTTGATGAGCATGTGCATTTAAAAACCAGACTCCGACATACTGTAAGAATATGGTAAATGGCAACGGCAAGCCGCTGAAGTCGAAGGTGTCAGGATTCCACGAGCTGAACGCCGATGAGAAGCTTGAACTCATAAAGAAGTTCTCAGACCTCACGGACGAGGAGCAGGAGCTTCTCAGGAAGACAGGTGCCCTGGACATCAATAAAGCGGAGATGATGATAGAGAACGTCATAGGCACTACAGAATACCCCATAGGCATAGCCACGAACTTCCTGATAAACGGCAGGGATTACCTGATTCCGATGGCGCTTGAGGAACCGAGTGTTGTCGCTGCTTCTTCATACTCTGCAAAGCTCGCAAGGCCAATGGGTGGTTTCGTTGCGGATGCTGACGAGCCTATCATGATAGGCCAGATACAGCTTGTCGGCATAAAGGACCTCAGGGAAGCCAAGAAGAACATACTGCTCAAGAAAGAGGAGATTTTCGATGTCGCGAACAAGTGCGATTCCATCCTTGTGAAGTTCGGTGGTGGTGTAAGGGATATCGAGGTCCGTGAATTTGAGACTTCAAGAGGGAACATGATTGTCGTTCATCTTCTGGTTGACGTAAGGGACGCCATGGGCGCAAACGCCGTGAACACCATGTGCGAAACTGTTGCCCCGCTTCTTGAAGAAGCTACAGGCGGAAAAAAGAGATTGAGGATAATCTCAAATCTGGCGGACAGGAGGCTCGCACGCTCAAAGGCTGTCTGGAATAAGGACGATCTCGGAGAGGAAACCATAGAAAAGATTCTTGATGCTTATGAACTTGCAGTCAATGACCAGTACAGATGCACCACTCACAACAAGGGCGCCATGAACGGTATAGACGCTGTCGTTCTCGCGACTGCCAACGATTTCAGGGCAGTTGAAGCAGGCGCACACTCATACGCTGCCAGGGACGGCAAATACAGGCCGCTTACGAAGTATTACAAGGACGAAGAAGGCAACCTGGTCGGTGAGATCGAACTGCCGCTCGCGCTTGGCCTCGTGGGCGGTGCTACCAAGACGCATCCCATAGCAAAGATAGCCGTGAAAATACTGGGCGTCAGAAGCACCAAGGAGCTGGCTCAGGTAGTTGCTTCCGTAGGGCTCGCACAGAACTTCGCCGCGCTGAGGGCGCTGGCCACCGAAGGCATCCAGAAAGGGCATATGAGGCTGCACGCGAGGAACATAGCCGTGATAGGAGGCGCAGAGACCAGGGAAGAGATAGACGCAGTGGTCAGGAAGATGGTCGAGGAAAAGGCTATCAATGCCAGCAGGGCCAAGGAAATACTGGAAGGGATGAGGAAGCGGTCCTAATCCCCATCCCTGCTATATTTCTCACTGTCCCATTCCTCTCTTCTGTTGTCCTCTCTTCTTATCAGAAATCTGTCAATGACCAGATAGTCTATGCCCGTGCCCATCATGCACCTGTAGGCGTCGTAAGGCGACATCACGATGGGCTCGCCTCGTATGTTGAACGACGTGTTTATCAGGACTGGTGTCCCGGTAAGCCTTCCGAACTCCTTTATCAGTTTATAGTAAAGCGGATTTTGTTCCTTTCTGAGGGTCTGGAGCCTTCCCGTTCCGTCGGCGTGGACGACGGCTGGTATCTCACCCTTCCTGCTGCTTTTCATGGGGTATACCATCAGCATGAAATCCGCAGGCGCTGGCAGCGGCCTGTCGCACTCGAAATATCTGTACGCATCGTCTGCGCACACGGCAGGCGCGAACGGTCTGAACTTCTCCCTGTGTTTTACCTTGAGATTCAGTATGTCCTGCATCCCTGGGTTCTTCGGATTGGCCAGTATGCTCCTGTTGCCCAAGGCCCTCGGCCCCCATTCCATTCTGCCCTGGAACCAGCCGACGACTTTGTCTTCCGCTATGAGCCTTGCCGTCTTTTTAAGCAGCTCGCTCTCTGTCCTGAATTCCGTGTATTTTATGGAATTGCCATCGAGGAATTTCTTTATCTCCTCCATTGAATACCCGGGTCCCAGATATGCGCTCTCCATCACATAGCTCCTTTTCTTCCCGAGAATCGTGTTGTAGAGATAGAGCGCCGCGCCCACGCTGGTCCCGGCGTCGCCGGCGGCGGGCTGTATGAAGATGCGCCTGAATCCCGTCCCTTTCAGAATCTTGCCATTCACCACGGAGTTCAGCGCAACCCCTCCAGCCAGGCAGACGCCCTCCAGTCCAGTGGTTTTTCGGAGATGTCCAAGAAGATGCAAAACGACGTCCTCCGTCACCATCTGCACGGCCGCCGCGATGTCCTTGTGCCTCGGCGTGATGCTCTCACCGGGCTTTCTCGGCGAGCCGAAATCCCTGACGAACTTCCCGGAGAACATCCTCATCCTGCCCACGTAGTCGAAGTAATCCATGTTCAGCGCGAAGCTGCCGTCATCCTTCATGTCTATCACATCGCTGACCATCTTCCTGTAATGGTCGTTCGTCTTTCTGTCGTTGTTCCCGTAGGCGGACAGGCCCATGACCTTGTACTCGGAGTTGTTGACCTTGAACCCGAGATAAGCAGTCACCGCGCTGTAAAGAAGCCCCAGCGAGTGAGGGAAGGTTATATGCTTCTCCAGCGTTATGTCATTTCCTTTTGCGTGGCCAAGCACGGTTGTCGTGTACTCGCCGACGCCGTCTATGGTGAGCAGCGCCGCCTCCCTGAAAGGGCTCGCCAGAAAGGAGGACGCGGCATGGCACATGTGGTGGTCTATGAAGAAGACTTCGCCCCTGTACCTAAGCTTCTTTCTGAGAATCCTCGGCATTCTCAGCTTTTCGTTCAGCCACGAAGGCATTGAGCCGCAGAACATCCTCCAGCTCCACGGGAAGCTTTCAAGGTGCTGGTAAAGCACCCTCTCGAACTTCCGGAAGGGCTTCTCGTAGAATGCCACGTAATCGACGTCATCAATCGTTATGCCGGCGCTTTCCATGCACCATTTCGAGGCATTCAGGGGGAACGACGTGTCGTGCTTGACCCTCGTGAACCTTTCCTCCTGCGCGGCCGCTATGACCTTCCCCTCTTTCAGCAGGCACGCGGAACTGTCGTGGTAGAAGCATGACAGACCGAGTATGTACATAACACCACCTAGAACTGCCTGTAATACGAGTCCTTCTCCTTTCTCTTCACGTCGCTCTCCATGAAATACGACGGCTTCACCGGGGGTTCGATCTCGAGGAAATGCTTCCTCTTCAGGCGCGCTGCGAGAACCGTAGCCCCCACTCCAAGGAAATATACTATTGAAAGTATGATATAGTTGAATGTTGCGCTTACTACTCTGCCGAAATCGCCAAATCCTTCCGAGAATCCGCTGAAGAAATGCCTAGTTTTTGACATCAATCCACCTCAGCGTTTTAAGAGTGACGTAAATTAGCAGCACGAATGTTATGAAAATCTCATATGTAACATATAACGGCATCTTTCCGGTCAAGGATAGCATGAAGAAAAATACTGTGAAGAACGCAACGACTCCAGTAAGAAATCCTGTTTCCTTTCCCAACATCCAGAAGCTGTCTTTGGGGTCGAAGTCCATGATAGAATAAGGCCTATAATCTTAAAATTGTTGTCAGATGAACGCGTATACGAACGGGGAGACCGTGCTGGCCTGAGAAAGTATGATCAGCACGCTTACTGCAAGGAGCATGAGCACTATGGGTACCAGCCAGTATGCCTTCCTCGCCTTTATGAAGTCCCATGTTTCCCTGATAAGCGGCCTGTTCTTTCCCATATACTCAAAGGTTAATGAGAGGTATTAATATTCTTGTTGCAATTCGGGCCGGTCAGGAAGTTTATTTAGGTCTTCAGCTATCAGTTGAGCAAGAATTCTGTTAAACTTTGCATTCGGATGGCCGTCTTCTATCTCGTATTCTTCTGAATACACGATAGGATATTCCAGTACGTCGATGTTGCTCTCCTCGAGCAACTCTTTAAGGTAATCGATGTCCCAGTATTCGTTTGATACGGGGTGTATGAGAACATAGAACGTTCCGTTAAACTTGGATTCGTATATATCTCTGGACTTTTCTATGACTTTGAATGCAAAATAAGTATTATCACTGCTTTCCGGAGGGAGATTGAATCCTATTAATCTCAGGAAGTTCGATGTCCAGAGAAGCCTATAGAAGTTGGTCAGTCCTTCCCGCCCGGTACTGAAAGACCCGTCTCTGCGAACCTCGTCTCCATCAAGATAATAATAAGGGTATGTACCGGCCCACATATTGACCAATCTCATATCGCCTATCAGCCTCCTTATATGGTGATCGATAAACACGTAGATTGCATATCCCTCTTTCACTGATATTTCATCACAGAAATCCCCACGTTCGAGGTGCGCCAGCATCTGCTGCGTCCCGTATCCGCTGAAAGCGTAATTGTAGACGCTATAATCTGTGTATTCTGAAAGGAAGTATGGCAGTGTTTCATTGTCATGCAGTCCATAGCCGAACACGAAAGAGCCTCCAAAAAATATAAGGTGCGGGCGTCCCGGTTTTTCTTCGATGAACCTTCTCCCGTATTCGTCTATGGTGTAGCTCTTGTTGTTCAGTGGTTTTCCTCTGATATCAATTATTAGGTTCGTTGTGGTGTTGGGTAAAGGAACTGAACCCAAAATTTCGCTTTGGTTTAAATGGGGCATCCATTCAGTCTTATACATGTCTTCAAGAGGCACAAGAATCATGTAGGATATGGCTTCTACTGTTATCAAGAATAACAGGATGGTTGCAGCTGAAACCATTATTGCTGGAGGTATCCTGAGTATTTTAAGCAGTCTGATGAAGACCGGGCTGACCATTAAAACTCCTGTCCAAAAAAAGGTTATTTCCAGTATTATGAGCTTCACAAGATTCGGGTCATCCAGCCTTTTGTCGGGGCTGAAAAGCTGTTCAATAATAATAGGATTGAGAATTAGTGCAAGCACTATGAACGTGATTCCCAGATATTCTATATACTTGCAGGGCATTCAAACAAAATTATAATAATAGGAAAATTAATATCTTTGTTATGAAACCAATGCTGCTAATCAACTTCAAGACCTATGCACAGGGAACGGGGAAGAAGGCGCTTGCGCTCGCCAGAATCGCCGATTCGGCAGCCAGGAAGAAGGGCGCCAACATCGTGCTTTCGGTGCAGCCTACGGACCTCAGGGAAGTGGCGCGGTCTGTTTCACTGCATGTGTATGCGCAGCACATGGACCCGGTAACGCCGGGCTCGCATACCGGCTGGATACTGCCGGAAGCCGTGAAAGATGCGGGCGCCAGGGGGACGCTGATAAACCATTCGGAACACAACATCGACAGGAAAAGCATATCCGAAAATGTCAGGAAATGCAGGGAGCTCGGGCTTGTCTCGGTCTGCTGCGCCGCCACGCCAAAGATAGCGAAGGAGCTTGCCGCTTTTGGCCCGGACTTCATAGCCATAGAGCCGCCTGAGCTCATAGGCGGCGACGTGTCCGTGTCGAAGGCCAGGCCTGAGATAATCAGCGATACCGTCAGGGCTGTCAGGGGCGTCAACCCGAAGGTAAGGGTACTGTGCGGTGCCGGCGTGAACTCTGCCGGGGATGTCTCAAAGGCGCTCCAGCTCGGTGCCGAAGGCGTGCTGGTGGCCTCTGCTATAGTCAAATCAGATAATCCTGAAAAGGCCATGCTCGACCTTATAAGCGGGTTTTGACATGATAGAAAACTGGATGCATGCGCCTGAGAGAATGAAATGGGTGACCAGGCCAGCTAAAAGCAGCGGGGGCTGCGTATTCTGCAAGATAGCTAAGTGTACTCACAAGGCAGACGAATCTCTTGTGCTCCATAAAACCAGGAAGTTCATTGCATTGATGAACCTTTATCCGTACAACACCGGGCATATCCAGGTGCTTCCCAGGAAGCATGTCACTGCAATGGAAGAACTGACGGACAAGGAGATATCAGAGATGTTCGTGCTTGTCAAGAAATGCATGAAGATGCTGAAGAATGCGCTGAAACCAATGGGATTCAATGTAGGCATCAATCAGGGAGGAACTGCTTCAGGGGCGTCCTTCGAGCATCTGCATGTCCACATAGTTCCGCGGTTCAAGACGGATTTCGGCTTTATTGACATAATAGGAGCGACCAAGGTGCTGCCGGAAAGGGTTGAAGACACTTACAAAAGGCTGCTGAAACACGCGAAGATGCTTGAGTGATTTTTATGGCTTCTGTAAACAGCTCCATGTTCAGGGCATATGATGTCAGGGGCGTCTACGGAAAAGAACTGACAGAAGATGTAATGGAAGCTATCGGAAATGCGTTCGCATCTCATTCCGTCAAGGACGCAACGATAGTGGGCACTGATGGCCGTAATTCAAGCCCGCTGCTAAAGAAGGCCTTCATATCAGGTGTCACCAAAGCCGGGAAGAATGTGATAGACGTGGATGTTGTACCACGCGGCGCCTGCCTGTTTGCGGCATGGAAGAAGGGAAAGCCGAGTGCCTACATAACTGCATCACATCTCACAAAGGAATGGAACGGCGTGAAGTTCGCTCACGGAAACGGGACTGAATTCTTCGAGGATGACAACAACAGGATAAGGGATGCGGTACTCTCCGGCAAAGTGACGGAAGGTAGCGAAAAAGGCAGGGTTGAAAGCGCGAATCCGATTGGCGAATACAAGAAATACATCCTTTCGAAGGTACAGAAAGCCCGGAAGCCGCTGAAAGTTGTCATAGACTGTGGCAACGGGACTGGTGGCCTGGCTGCGCCTGGCATGTTCAGGGAAGCAGGATTCGATGTCAGGACGCTGTTTGAGGAAGTCGACGGCAATTTCCCGAACAGGCCGTCTGAAATCTCTGAGGAGTCACTGACCAGGCTCAGTGAAGAAGTGAAGAATGCTGACATCGGCGTGGCCTATGACGGCGACTCTGACAGGATGTCGCTGATGGACGAAAAGGGCAGGCTGCTTGGTCCGGAGACGGCCTCATATCTCATACTCAGTGAGCTGGCCAGGCATGAGAAAGGCCCTATAATCGCCAATGTCGAATGCCTGAAGGTCATGGATGAGATAGCGAAGAAGCACAACCGTGCCATATACAGGATAAGGGTCGGTAACTCATTCATGGTGCATGATGTCAACGAGAAGAATGCGTGCTTGGGTGTAGAGCGTTCCGGTCACTTCTGCATACCTTCAATAATGCCAATGGATGATGGAATAGCGGCAAGTCTTTATGCCGCAGTCGTACTCTCGAAGTCTGGAAAAAAGCTATCAGAGATTGTTGATGAACTTCCCCATTACCCGTTCAGGAGACAAAAAGTGAAATGCAGTGATGAGAATAAATTCAGTGTCATTGAAAATCTTAAGGGGAAACTGTCTGAAAAATATGAAAAAGTCAACACAATAGACGGTGTCCGTGTTGATTTTGATTACGGCTGGGTCCTGATAAGGGCTTCGAACACCGAGCCTATAATAAGGCTTAGCGTGGAAGCTGACAACGAAGAAAAGCTGAAGGAGCTTGAGGGTCTATTCCTTCGTGCTTTGGGAGAAGAAATAGAATCTTTCAATGATTGAAATTAGTCCTGTCTGAAAACATATTTTAATCATGAATACAATCTATTATAGTGATTCTGTGGTAAATTACGGACCAATTCCCGGGTCAAGGATTTTCAATGCATTAAACAACACTGAATCAATAGTCATGGCAGTAAACCCGAGAATGGCAATCGGTGTCGTGAAAGGCATCTTCAGGGCAGCAAAAGAGGTTGATGCAGCCTTAATTTTCGAGCTTGCAAAAAGCGAGAGTGATACAAAGGGAGGATACACGGGTCTCACACCAGCGGACCACTCGAGAATTACCAGGGCCGCAGCAAAGGAAGTTGGATTTGACATATGGGCACTTCACGCAGATCATACCACAGTCAAAAAAGGCACCAGGGAAGAAATCGAAAGCACAAAAAAACTGATAGACGCGCAGATTAAGGCCGGATACACTTCATTCGCAATTGACGCATCATTCTTATTCAATGACAAAGGCAAGACACCTGAAGAAGAACTCAAGAGAAACATAGAAGTAACAACAGAACTTGCAAAATACATCGAAAAAAACATGAAGGGAAAGGAATTCGGGCTTGAGGTAGAAGTTGGCGAAATCGGGAAAACCGACAAGCATGGAAGGGTTCTCACGACACCTGAAGAGGCGGTGGCGTACATAAAGGCGCTGAACAAGAACGGCGTAAATCCGCAGGTTATCGCAATAGCAAATGGTTCTGTTCATGGAAATACTTACGATGCTCATGGAAACCCGGTAGAGCAGGTTTCAATCGACATCCCCCAGACAATAAAAATAGGGAAAGCGCTCGAAAAGAACGGACTTCACGTAAGGATAGCACAACACGGGATTACAGGGACTCCGAGGGAGCTGATATGCACCAAATTCCCGAAGAAAGCCATAGTCAAGGGAAATGTCGCCACTTTCTGGCAGGACATGGTATGGGATACCTTCAAGGTGTTCAACCCCGAACTGTACAGCGACGTACACGACTGGGTAATGAGCACTTACGGAAAAGAGGCTGCCGAAAAAGGCATCACCAATGAGAAGCAGGTATTCGGAACCTACAGCAAAAAGGCTATAGGAGCGCGTGACAAGAAAGGGAAGTTCATCTTCTTTGACAGAATATACAAGTCAGACAGGGACACTGTCCATGCAATCGAGTCAAGGGCCTACTCTGAAGCGCTTATGTTCTTCAGGGCATTCAATGCAAAAGGGTCTGCAAAGATTGTAAGAAAGAAACTCTGAGCCGGATTATTTCTTCTTTCCGACAATGCTTTCTGCAAGTTTTACCGGTTCTTTCGAGCCTATGTAGAACGGCGTCCTCTGTGACACTTTCACCGGCTTTACGTCGTGTATGGATGTTGTGCCGTCGGAGCCTGCTCCGCCAGCTTCCTTTGCGATGAAGGTCATCGGATTCGCTTCGAAAAGCAGTCTCAGCTTCCCTTCCGGTTTTGACTTGAGTCCGGGATACATGAACACCCCGCCATAATGGAGTATCTGGTTGAAATCGGCAGCAAGGCTGCCTGAATACCTGAGCTTGTATCCCTGCGATTCGAGTTCCTTGACGTATTTCCTGTGTTCTTCCGTCCAGTCTGAAGGAAGTCCGCCGGGCGAATAAATCTTCCCGTCTGGTATCTTCATGTTCTCATTTCTGAGTATGAAAACGGATTCCGAGTTGAGGACGAACTCATGCGCGCCTCGTCCTTTGCATGCGTATATGAGAGTTGTCAGAGGGCCATATATCACGAGGCATGCCGCATCCATGTTTTTTCCCTCACCCATTACATTACCGTCGCTGAATATTCCGACAATGGTGCCAACGGCAAGGTTTGTCTTGATGCAACTCGAGCCATCAAGGGGGTCAAGCGTGATTCCGAAACCACCCTTCGCATCAGGAACCTCGATGACGTGGTCCCTCTCTTCGGATGATATGTTTTTGACAATGCCTGTTTTCTTGAAGTGCTCTATCAGGACCCTGTCTGCCCATTTGTCCATCTCTATCTGGGTCTCGCCGTAAACGTTCTTGGTGTTTGATGTCCCGTAGTGCATCATGAACCCGCCCTGGATGACTTTAGCCTGCTCTGCGACAGTCAAGATAATCTTTTTGGTATCAGAGTCAATGCCAGCCAGATGTTCTGAAAGTTTCATAATGAACACTCCTAATAGTTAATATTAATAGTTTATCTAGATTCTTAAAATATGCTTTCGTGATTGTGCGTCAGAACCGTTAAGAAAATGACACAAATCTCAGATAGATCTTTCCCTTCCCTGTCTCATTGACGTGAGACTTTATCTTCTGCTTTCCCTCATTCAGCTCAGACGTGCTTGTAAGCATGACTTCTCCTGTTTCGTCCTTTAGATTGTAGCCGTACATCTTCGTGCCATCTTCCTCCACAGTCTTGGTAAGCTCCAGTTCAACCTCCATTATGACATCCTTCCCCTTGAAATGCCTCAGGTCGGAGATTCGCACCTTTTCATCCGTGATTTCTTCTTTTGGTTCATCTGCCGGCATTCTCACCAGCGGAACAGCTTTGGCGATTTCCTTCTCGCTTGGCTGCGCTTCTTCTGGCGAATCTTCCTTCTTTACACGCTTCTTCTTTGTTTTCTCGATATCCTTCTTCCTGGCATACTTCGGCATATCCGAGCGCAGCTCTTCTATCTGGTTCTTCAAGTATCCTATGTTGCTTTCCATCTGGAGTTTGCCGACCTTGGATGACTCGTCTATCCTCCTGCCCAGCCTATCCAGAGCGTCGTCCAGGTTCCTCGACATGATGTTCACCTTGGTGTTTAAGGACCTGCTCGTTTTCTCCAGCATGTCGTCTGTCTCCTTCTCTTCCAGCTTCTTCTTTTTCATCTTTTCGGCCAGGTGGCTTTTGAGCACGGACAGTGAATTCGTGATTTCCTCGACCTGGTTGTGAAGAGAGTCCTCTGATTTCCTGACATCGGCTACAGTTTCTTCATGCTCTTCCGTGTCGCCCATGAGAGCTTCAAGGTTCAGTCTCATTTTCGGTATATTGTATGCAACCCTGCCTATCTTCTTCACGTTCGCATCGGTATCGGTTATCTTCTTCGGGATATCATGTTTCTTTTTCACGAGCCTGTGTATATCAGAAAGCGTGGACATGACTATATCTGGTTCTCCCTCAATTATATATCTTGGTATTTTTTTGGTGACTTGGGGCATTTCCTTCTTCACTGTTTTCTCTGGTTTCTTTGTAACATGCATTTTCAATGCCAGCTTCCCGGGAACCCTTTCCAGACGCTTCTTCACGGATTTTGGTTTTGCATGTTCGATTATCTCTATCCTGGCTATGGGAAGCTCCGGCCGGGCCTCGTCCATTTTTGCAGTCAGACCGTCTTTTCTTCCGCGACTTTTCATCGATATCTTCCGGGCTGTCTTTTTCAGATGCTTCTTCACGGATGCTTTCATGCCAATCTCAACAGACGCTATTGCGACATCAGGCTCTCCTTCCGCTATATCCTTTGATATCTCTTCCGGCTTGTGTAGCAGTGGTTTCTTCTTTTCCTTTCCAGCCGGCTTCTCCATCTTCTCCCCTTTCTTATCAGCCGGCTTTTTGGGCTTCTTCTTTCCGCCCCTTATTGATACCACTCCGATTACCACGATGACGGCAAATGCTAGCACCACGAGGATTGCGATGACTGTTGTCATGTCCAAGGTGATTCCGGACCTTTCCCCGGCAGGCTCAAGTGCACAGGACAGTGTTTGCGAGTCACATCCATTGGTGCATATCTCAAGCACGGTCCAGGCATCACCACTGCTGGAACATAGCTGCACTTCGTCGCCGTGACACCGTAACATTGAAGGCTTGCATGATACATTCTCAGTTACGTTCGCTTCGTCACCATCAGATATCTCTTCCACCGATTCGGCGTATATCTCGGTTTCTG
>CAYUBD010000026.1:0-13680 GCA_964442905.1 uncultured archaeon
GGTTCGAATGCACCCTTTAGCAGAAGGTAAACAGCGCGAGCAAGTTCGCTTGTCCCCGCTGATGCGGAAACGTGCTAAAGAGCGCACCGGAAAATACGCTCTCGCGTATCTGAATTCCGAAAGGGAAATAAACAATCCCCTGCGGTTCAGTGGTGCTGAAAATCCCAGCAGGCCCATTCATTTTTTTAATAGTCTGAAAAATGAAGACCTTTTCTCATAAATGTATATAGTAATGGCTGTGCAGAAGCCTTCAGCCAGCGCCATGCTTAACGGGACGCCGAAAAACATGAAGAAATAATATCGTTCCACATACGTGTAATAGTTGAGGGCTACCGAAGGAGCGTCGAATAGGAAGAACCCGAAAACCGCACCTATGATGACATAAAAGATGTATCTTACATCCTTCTCCCTGTACAGAATCGCCAAAAATCCTGCCAAAAACAGGAAAAAGAATGCATACCAGACAATCATATTCATTTCCATTTCATCACCGCCGATGCCAGCCTGTTACTGCAAAAGTAACATAAGGTAAAATAGTGGATGTACATTATCAGGGTGTACACAGATATCCCGAATACCTGCGGCCATGAGCTGTAATACCAAAGACCGAAATACATCGCAATTGGGTCCCATACGATATCAAGGGCAAGCCCGAGCATGCCGATGCCCAAATATGTCCTGATGTTTTTTCTGTCATACCACAGTATCAGCGCCAGTGGAATCGTCATTATGGTAAAAAATATCCAGTGGTCGGGATACATATCAACAAATATGGTAGATGAATATTATATGTTTCACCTGCAGTAAACATGAAAACAACTTAAATTTCATTCCTCCAAAAATAATCAATGAAGATATTCGCTGATTTGCATATACACGGCCCTTATTCGATGGCCACCAGCAGGAACACCACGGTCCAGAACCTCGAAAAATACGCAAGAATGAAAGGTCTGAATCTTCTTGGGACAGGAGACTTCACACATCCCACATGGCTTCAGATGCTCAGGAGCAGCCTCAGGGAGGACGGCTCTGGCATACTCAGAACAGAAAGTGGATTCTCATTCATGCTTTCCACTGAAGTGTCCAACGTCTATGAGCAGGACGGGAAGAGAAGAAAAGTCCATAACATCCTTCACGCCCCCGATTTTGACACCGTGGCCCAGATAAACGATTTCCTCGGCAGGCACGGCAATCTCATTGTTGACGGCAGGCCCACGTTCAACGGGATGACCTCTCCGGAACTTGTGGAAGGGCTGATTGGTATTTCGAAGGATATAGTGATAATACCTGCGCATGTCTGGACTCCCTGGTTTGGCGTATTCGGTTCAAAGTCTGGATTTGATTCTGTTGAAGAATGTTTTAAGGACCGGACCAAGCACATATTCGCACTGGAAACGGGCATGTCGAGCGACCCGGGGATGAACTGGCGTCTGTCATCACTGGACAGATACGCGCTTGTCTCCAATTCAGACGCGCATTCTTTCTGGCCCTGGCGCATAGGAAGGGAGGCAAACGTCCTCGAACTCGACAGGATGACTTATTCGGGTATATTTGACGCCGTGAAAGAAAAAGACCCGAAGAGATTCATGATGACAATCGAAGTAGACCCGTCCTACGGTAAATACCACTTCGACGGACACAGGCAGTGCAGCGTGTGCCTGGATCCATCGGAGACAAAGAAAACGGGCAGCATGTGCCCAGTATGCAGAAAACCTCTTACCATAGGCGTTCTGAACAGGATTGAAGAGCTCGCTGACAGACCAGACGGGTACACACCGAGCGGCGCAATACCGTTCAAAAGGCTGCTCCCCCTAACGGAGATAATCGCGGCTGTCCGGGGAACTGACCAGCTCTATTCCAAGCATATATGGGAGGATTACGGCAAGCTCATGGAAAGGTTCGGCAGCGAATTTGAGGTGCTGCTGAATGCGCATGAGAATGACATCAGGAGCACGCTTAATGAAAAGGTAGCCAGGCTTGTTATCAGCATAAGAGAAGGAAAGGCGGCTGTAAGCCCGGGTTATGACGGCGTCTACGGCAGGCTTTCACTGGAGGAAGGACACACAGAAAAGAACAGGAGCCCGCAGAGCAGCCTGAACAGTTTCATCTAGATCGGGTAGCCGCTGTTTTTTGTACCAACGACTTCTATAGTCGTCTCGGCACCCGTTACATAAATGTATTCCAGTTGCACTTCTACTGTTGATTGCGTAAGCACTTCCACATTATTCGCTTTAAGTCGGCATGTTATGGTCTGGGACATACCTTTCCAGAGATCGAGTGATGGACGATCACATTCATCGTCATCAGTGACACCGCCGACACCTTCAACCGAAAGGCTGACCTTGGAATTTTTCACAAGCCCCCCGCCGTTATTTTCTATTATGATATTCACAGGAAAGTCTACAATGCCCATATCATCTCTTATGCGTATCGGACCCTCTATTTGTATATCAACACTTACAGGCGAATTCGACTTGCTTTTGAGGTCTGTCGGGAGTGATTTTCCGGAATCACGAAGTGTTATCAACTCACGCGTTGGAAGTATCGTTATCAACTTCGAAGTTACGGACCTGTAGGAATATTCTGCTTCAGCGAAAGCAGTGTATGGGACTTTCATACCTTCTCCTATCTGTGGGGCTGTACATGCCCAGACTACAGTGAATTCCTCACCCTGAGTTCCCCTTTCTTCCGATGGTGGAAAGAGTCCAGTGAAGTCATCACCTTCCGGCGATACTATTTTGCAGTTCCATTCACTTTCCCCAAGATTCAGACCAACCTTTGCTATTTTTCCCATGACATTTCCATCCGCGACCAAAAAGGAGCCACTGTTTTTTAGCTTAAGGCGAAAATCAATATTTTCACCTGAATAAACAGACTGGATTTCAGGTACAAATTCAATTATTTCCACACCGTTTCCAAAGGATATCGTCTGCGGAAAGGACAATATCCCCGTGCAACCGGAAACTAGCACAGTCACTATGAATAGGAATGGCAGCAGAGCGGATTTCATAATTATAATTAGAGCTAACGCTTATTAATTTAATAAGAAAATGGAGACCGGGAATTAGAAACCCCATTCCCGGGTTCCAATAACGTTAATTGGTAATGTCTCATCCTGATAATAGACATAGTTGAGTGTCACTATCAGATCTCGTGTCTCTCTGTATTCAGGCGGATCAATAACTTTCAGTTCACATGTTATTGTTGTATCCTTTCCATTCCATATGTGAACTATGTTTGTAGCCGGATGACGTATAAGCCCTGCCGGTAGTATACTTGTGTCGAAAGCCACCCAATCCGCTTGTGAACTTCTCGGACAATCGCCTCTGAATATTGTTCCAGGCGGGCTGAAAATTTCGATTCCCAATGGGTAATTTTCACCTGCAAGCAGACCGCCGCCTACATTTGTTATTTTTATTTCGACAGGGAAGTACGACTGATCCCAGCCAATATCATCCTTTGTCCTCACAAATTCACCCGTGTTTACGGTCACAGAAAGTGGACCTGAGCTCACTGTTGCCATTTCAGATGGCAGTGATTCACCATTCTGCACTGCCCTCTTTGTCTCTTCCGATGTCAGGAATGTTATAGGCTTTATCACTCTGGTTTCATATGTGTAGAAGACCCTTGCTATTGGATTATATGTTCTTTTTTCGCCTCTCATGAGACTGGGTGCCTTGAGATACCAGTCAGCGATTCCAAGCTGCCCCGTCGTACCTCTATTTTCGTCAGCTGGAAGAAGCTCGCCTATGTAGAATTCAGTATTTGGCTGTCCCCACTCCGGTGGATATATGCCAATGAGCTGTGCTGCGGCTTCCCCTATTACATCACCCATATTCTGCACTTCAAGGTGAACTACCAGGTCATCCTCGGATTCAATGCTTGAAAGACTTGATTCGAATGTTTTTATGACGATACCGTAACCGCTTGTACTCGAACCGCCTAAGCCTAAGTTGGTGCAACCTGACGCCAGCATAACAACAGCAGGCAGAATTAACAGGATTGCTAGACCTTTGGTTGAATTTTTAGTAGTCATTGTAATCCTTTATTAGTTGGGCTGGTAACTTTATAAATTTTCACGGGTTTCGGCACCATTATAAGCATTTACTGCGCAATCTTCGGATTTATGGTAACCAGAACAGATTTTGTGAATATATACGTGTATGTCGCCGTAGCCTCAAGCACCCTTGTTCCCCGCTTCAGAAGTCCATCGTCGATACCTGAAACATCGAGCTTGCATATGAATTTCTGGGATTCCTTACCTATTATCCTTACATCCTCAGTTCCACTCTGGACTGCGCATTCGACGCTATCTGTTTTTAACCCATTCTCGGACAGCCCGCTTATTGTGTATTCTATTTTGTTTGTATCGTCTGTCAGTGGATAACCGGTTCCCATGTTCTTGAATTGGAGTGCAACAACCGTTCTCGCATCTTCAAACACAGGTATGGGCTGCTTGTCTTCCACTGTTATGAACGGCTTCAGGGGACCCTGGCCGGAAACTATATAATCGCCGACCTGCCAGTATTCCCTCTGCTCAAGCGACCGGTCAAGCTCTTCATCCGTTATGAAGCTTATCGTGGTTAGTGCATTGGTCCTGTATGGATATTTCACCAGAACCTTTACACCGTCCGGTGGGCATATCGTTCTTAACGGGATTTCGGTGCCTGTGTCCTGCTCAAGCGTCCATGCCACAGGAACTATCTCCCCCGGAAGTATTTTATCAAGTTTGCATTTTGCATTCCCTTCAATTGCACCATCACTTCCGCATGTCGTTACCTTCGGTGTGAAAAGACCCTTGCAGTAATCATAAAGCTCAATCTCTATAGAACCTGTTACGCCGTTCTGTGGAATCACGTTATCACCGACATTCTGCACATATGCAATTATCCTTGTATTCTGTCCAGCGTCTATTTCCGAAGGGATTGCTTCAAGGCTTTTTATCACGAGTATGTCATGCTCATACTGGATGACCTGTCCGCCTCCGAACAGACTGGAAATACTCGAAAGGCCTGGTATGTCACCAATGCCCGGAATGGTGCAGCCGGAACTCAGAACAACGATAATCAGCGCTATGGGAAGAAACATCTTCATAGTTAATAATAGCCGTGGAACAAATATAAATTTGCCACCAGTGTATTTGATATGGACATTCTGCACGAATACTTCCTGCTTCCGCTGATGCGAAACGGCTGGTTCAATCCGGTTAACAGCATTGTTTACGGAATTATACTGATAGCCGGTATATGGATGGTCTTTAATCTTCTGAAGAAGGTTAACGTGAAGATAGATAATGGCCTATTCATAGCGTTCATGCCGTTCATAGCCTTTGCCGGTGTAACAAGGACACTGAGAGATTTCATTTATTTCAATGCCTCATCGCAGCCAGGTTTCTTGTCATCTTTCACGGATTATATGTCATCGATGCAGAGCGCTGCCTACGATTACATATTCGGGGTCACAGGGAACACATTCATGGCAACCATAGACTCGTACATTATAGCATGGTTTCCGACGCCCGGTTCATACTTCATAACGTTCTCGCTGGCCCTGCTCTCGCTGTTCATATCACTGATAGTAAGGCGATATACAAGGACAGACTGCTGGAAGACGATGTTCGTCCTTGGGATGGCATTCTTCGTAACAAACGCTTCGATGCTGGTCGTGAACTCGACAGAACCACTGCTTTACATAGTTAAAGTTACTCTGGCATGGGCTGGTTTGTTCTTTGGCCTGGGTTATATTGCAGAAAAAGGACATCTCAAGCGATTCGGTAAGAAATTCTCAGAAACAATGAAAGAACTGTTCACAAAAACCAATTCCATGGTACTTTCAGCCCACTTCTTTGACGCAACTGCGACATTCTTTGCGATATCCATGTTCAGCACACTCGGCGGGCATAGTTATATGGAGCAGCATTTCCTTTCAAGATGGCTCATGCCGTTCCTCGGGCCTCAGGTCATGTTTCTTCTTAAATTCATAGTTGTCATCCCAGTACTATTTTACATCGACAGGTATACCGAAGACAAAGACATGGGAAACTTCCTGAAGCTCGTGGTCTTCGTGCTGGGAGCAGCGCCTGCGACAAGAAACCTGATTAGACTTATGGTCGGGGTCTAGCGTTTTGCATATATATCTTCTTTATCACAGACGTCACTGAACGCGAACCTTGTTTCTACTTCTTCCCAGCTTGTGAACCTGAACGTGGCACTCGCGTTTATGAAGAAAGTGGCTGACGGCGTGTCTATGTTTACACCCTTATTATCCGTGCAGAATACTGATTTTCCACGATAAAGCTCGTTATCATATTCCCAGACGTATGTGTCTCCGGAAGAACGGGCCGGATCGAATGGAATGCATTTGCCCGGTTCGAATGCCGCGCTGAAATCATCTGGAACGCCAAGTGTGATGGTTGTATATTCATCTGAATTGGTTCTGGGGTTTTTCCAATCCCACACTATAGCTGAATCGTCACCTTCGGCTGATGAGAGGTTGAACCCGATATATAACGGCCTGTTTTCGACTATGGGCTGGTCGAACGTGCCCAGCGAAAGCTTCGCGGGCGATGTTGATATATGTGATATAACCTTAACTGGGTCAAACCTGCCTTCCGTAGTCTGCCTTTCCCATTCCTCCCCGCTTATTACCTCAAGCGGTATCCATGAATTGACCATGTAGTTGTATTCCACCCTTACCCTGAACGGTATGTAAAGGTCCCTCGTCTCGTACTGGTAGTCTCTATCCCCTTTACGTTGCATAACTATGATGCATTCACTGTTCATCATGAAAAAGAACGGCCTCACGTCATTCAGGTCCATATCGAATGCTTCTTCATCACCATAAGGAATTATGTATGACGCATATTCATCGTCTTCTGTGTATGCGTTCAGACGGGTACCGTCAGAATCAGTGAGATTGACCACGTCCTTGAATTTTATGGGAACTTCCAGGAAGACCCTCACATCCTTCCCGTCAACCGGGCCGACGTTCTTGACATTGAATGTCGCCATCGCGGGGGTTCCCGGATACAATACAGGGATTTTTACAGAATCCAGCTCAACGCCATACGCTCCGGTCTTTCCAGTCGGATTCTTTTCATACCCCCCTTCCATTATCTGATTAGCGTAGCCGACCGGATTGGTCATCAGAAGGAATGTGCTCCCGAAGGTGTCCTGAAGCGTACCGAAAATCTCACCGAATGGTGATGTAACTGTGGATACCGCATTGTGGAATGCCGGCCACCACTGTCCAAGGAATGCGGAGCCGACTGCCTGCTGCCCTGGTCCTGCAGTGAAAAGCAGGAACACGATGGCTATTACTATCATTCCCGTGTATGGCCTTACTTCGGCCGGGGAAAGTATACCGGCGAAAAGACCGACACCCCAGCATGCCCAGAAGACGGTGTTCGATGTTCCCTCGAAGCCAGGGAAGGCACCGATATTCAGCCACCCCATGAAGACAAGGAGGACAACTACCATTATCAGTATGAATATGAGCTTGTCGAACATTTCCCTGTGTGATTCCCCGGCTGTAACGGCCATGTTCAGCGCCTTGGCCTCGCTCTTGGTCTTGGCCACAGGGAAAACAAGAAGGAAGGCCAGGGATATCCAGAACAGTATGCCGCTCCCCTCGCCGAACATCCCCATGAGCGAGAACGGAACGAAGAATCCCAGCAGGAACCTGAATATGGAACCTAAGAACTCCTCAGGGTTCTCTACATCGTATGTTATCGGAAGCGAGTAGTAGGACGCGAATACGAATATCATGTATACAACACCAGCCATCGGCACCGCACTCTGGTAAAGGCCCAATCCTATGAGAACGATAGCCGCGACCTTCAGTATGACTTTAAGTGATGCCAGACCGGAAGATCGTCTGTTATCACGTGTCATCATCGATGCCCTGAAGCCCATTGCCAGCGGCATGAGCGGTGAGAGCATCCTTGATGCACCAGTCCCTCCTGGAGACATCTTAATGTCCCCCTCTTCACCGGTCTTAATAGCTTTTTTAGCGCTCTTGGAATAGCGCTTGAGTATGTCGTCCGTATAGTTTATGTTTCCAAGCTCGGAGGGAAGTATCGTCCGGAACGACCAGCACAGCATGCCCCAGAAGAAAAGCTGGTCCTGCAGGAAGGCCGCAAGTACGACCCCGACTATAATCATCATGAAGGCGCCCATCATCCTCTGGCCTGTGTTTCCGACCCTTTTTCCCATGTCGCTGAAGAAACCCAGGTCAGGACTGCTATCCTGCTGAAGCTTCTTCCGCCTTTTTTCTATCTCCTCTCCAGACAGACCGCTCTTTTCCGCGTCATTTAAATCCCGCTCTGCGGATTCGCGTATGTATTTGCGCCTGTCAAAGAATCCCAGCTTCCTCTTTGCCCTCTTCTCAAAATCTGAAGTGTTCCGCGACTTATCTATCATCTCGTCTATTTCCTCGTCGCTGACACCAAGTTCTTTCAGTATACTTATCCTGGTCTTGAGGCGTTTCCTCAGATAGCCACTATTGAATACCAGGTTGCCATCCTCGTCCTTTTTATCTACCAATTCCATTTTTCCGGTTTCTTCATTTAATTTCTCTTCTAACTCGTGGAATACCAGATTTCCTTTGCCATCAATGCCTGCACTTCCGAAATCACCGTTATATTCAGAAAGAGCATCTTCATACTTCTTCTTTTCTGCGGCAAAAGCGGCTGGATCGATTTTAGCTCCAGACACCATCGCTATTTCCATTTTTTTGACTTTCTTATACTGCTTCTCTATCTCATCACTATGTTTCAGCTTGTATCTGGCCAGCTGCTCTTCTATCTGAAGCCTTTCCTCGTAGTTAGGTATGCTAAGCCCGATGACCCCCTTTTTCTTGTATCGTATGAAAATGAACTTTTCGCCTTTCTCCCTTTTGAAATCAAGCATCTTTCCTTTCCTGTACTTCCTTGGAAGTATGACTTTCAGCGGACGGTCGTCATCGGTGCCAACTATAATAGCAGGCGCTTCACAGCTGGGACAGAAAATCCAGTCGTACTTTCTTTCTCCACGACCGACCTTTTTGTAGAAATCATTCCAATTTTTACCAGAAGGTATATGCGATTTGACATCCTGTATTCTGTATGAACAGTGTGGACATAGTATTATATTACCGGACTCTTCGGGTGGATGTGGCTCTTCTGGAGGTTCCTCATGTGGAGGCAGCGTGGGCTCTGAGAATTCCGGAGGAGCAGTTCCTGTACTTATAGCATATTCCAATGGTGGTGGTTGATAGTCGATATATATGAATTTATGGTTACAGTTTCCACACCAGTACATATGCCTTCCAGAGAATTCATAGTCTTTATCTGTACGTATATTAGTATTTTTTATTATGGCTTCCCTGCAGTTGGGACATGTTATACCTTCAAGTTTTGCCTCAAGTCCGGATTTTCTGGTCATCTTTTTTGTGACATATTCCTTTCTGTTTGTGAGGTCTCTCATACGAACGACTTTGACGTCACCTTCACCTTTAGGAATTTCCGTCATGCTTCTGGTATAGTCAAACCTATCACGACTTGGTTTTGGCTCGGGGAGTTCTTCACCACCTTTCCTACCTAATACAGTATCAACAGCGTCGCCTATCTTTTCTTTTATTGTTTCAGTAGCACCAACAGCAGGGTGTTTCTCTTCTTCTGCCCTTCTTTTTGCCCGATTCTCCAGTATCTTTTCTCTTTTCTCTCTCTTTTTCTTCTCAGCAGCGAGTCTTTTCCCGTCGCTCATGTATTCATTATCTTCAGCTCGCTGTGCAAATTCTTCAATAGACATCCCTCTCAAGACTTTGTCGTAGTTCAGCTTGCACGAACTATTATCACAATAGTACAAATCATCGTTGGAATCTTTAGCCAGTTTTTTCCCGCACGATGGACAATTAACCAAGAACATCACCAAACATTTACTGTTTTAATAATTACCCACAAACTGTATAAATCCTTTTTAGGTCAGTAAACACGAAAAATATGAAGAAATTGAAGGCATTACACAACAACTTCCACACTAGCTTCGCTGATGTCATAAGCGCCCATACTGCTAATCTCAAGCCAGTTGCTTCCCGGCTCTATGTTATCTGTATTCAGTGTTATGTGGTTCCAGCCATTCTTCCCGGATGTGCTGCCTGCGTTCGCCTCGTTCAGCT
Source organism: uncultured archaeon (assembly GCA_964442905.1). GTDB lineage: Archaea > Aenigmatarchaeota > Aenigmatarchaeia > QMZP01 > JAFGSV01 > JAFGFG01. The sequence continues at coordinate 10,156 of CAYUBD010000026.1, forward strand.
TCACATTTATAGCGCCGGACTTGTCGATGTTCTTCACGTAAAGCTTCAGAAGCAGACCGTTATCCTTCAGCGTGCTTGCCTGGGTTTCATCCAGATCGAAACGTTCCCTGATGACCTTTTGCGCCATCGACACATGCGTATTCAGAATCACATCATCCAGCTCAAATGAGCCGTTGTATGCCTTGAAAATCAGCCTGTTCTTCCCCGGCCTTATGGTCACTTCCTCAAGGTCCGTATCCATGAATGTGACCTTTTCATCCCTCTCCGGCTCCGCCCTGTATATCTCTTCCCCGTTCACCTCGACGGCAAGGTTCCCCCTTCTCTGGGCGGTGTACCAGACCAGCTCAAACCTGTCAAGCGTCTCCAGCTCGTCCTGTGAAACCATGAAGTCAATGAACTTGGCAGGCCCGTATTGAGCATTCACCCTGAACTCTGTGATTGTGTAAGCAGTAGCAGCCCAGAATGCCAGGCCCGGACCAAGAGCCATTATTTCAAGCGTGTTCTGCTCCTTTATCTGTGATGGCAGAATCTCCAGCTCATGCTCGCCCTCGTAGGCCTTCTCATCATATATCTTTGCCCCGTTCCATAGAATAACAAGGTTGTTGTACTTGTTGGCATCAGTAACAGTGAATGTAATGGCTCCGCCCTTTATCCAGTCAGTTACATAATCAGGCACCGTGATGTCGAATTCCTCGCTGGTCCCCCCGAACAGTCCCGCGGTTATCTCCATCTTCGGCGTATTCTTCAGTTCATGTTCCTGCGGCACACCCACACCAAAGCTGCCGAACTCCTGAACACTGGAAACGTAATTCTCCGTATAACCCACAGTGCCGGCAGTGAAGCTGTGCACAACCCTTACCTCGTCGGGTACGCCTTCAGGATAGTATGGCATGTACGTGGAGGCGGCCATTAAAGCGCCTAATATCACGAATATGGCTATAAGCGCGAGTATGAAGTCGTCCATATTAAATATTACTGTGGCAAACGTATAAAAATAGTGCATGGGGGGCTAATGGACATGAGAACGCTGAAAAAGGACCTTAAACATGGCAGGATGACACTGAAGATTGAGAACTCGGACGACCTGTGGCATCTGGATCACATCCTGAACGAAGGCGATATGATAAAGGCCAGGACGATGAGGAAGGTCGCAGTCAAAGCGGGCGGGGAGTTCAGGCTCAGCGAGAAGAAGCCCATGGTACTTACCATTCAATTGGAGAAGAGCGGCTTTGACGAAAATTCAGGCACTCTAAGGCTCGCAGGTAAGATAGTGGAAGGGCCTGCGGACACGAAGCTGAGTTCATACCACACCATGCAGATAGAGCCCGGCATCATCCTCACTGTTGGGAAAAAGAAATGGAGCATGCCTGCCATGAAGAGGATAAATGAAGCCGGTACCAGAGAATCAATGATACTCATATGCGTCATGGACAGGGAGGAGGCAGACATCGCGCTGGTGAGAGGCACAGGAATAAAGAATCTGGCCCGTATAGAGTGCGATAATCCTGAGAACAGGGAAGCATACCACAAAGAGCTGCTGAAGTTCCTTATTGGACAGGACGGCTACAGCGTGATAGTGATAGCAGGGCCTGGGTTTGAGGCCGGGAACTTAATGAAGTATGTCAGGAAAAACAACCCGGATTTGGCCTCAAAATGCGTGTCTGAGGGCGCATCCCATACAGGCATAACAGGCATAAACGAGATAATGAAGAAGTCCGGTGAGCGCATCTTAAGGGATACCAGGATAGGCAGGGAGAGCTGGCTCGTGGAAGAGGTGCTTTCGAGGATAAAGACTGACGGGCTCGTGGCTTACGGAAAGGACGAAGTGAAGAAAGCCGTTGAAATCGGCGCGGCTGAGACGCTGATAGTTTCTAGGGAGAAGATTTCCGGGTTCGAGAATCTCATGGAGACTGCGGAAAAGATGAAAAGCAGCGTGAGGCTCATAACCGCGGACCACTCGGCCGGGGAACAGTTCCTTCATCTTGGTGGGATAGCCGCATTGCTCAGATTCAGAACAGAACAATTCACTTGAGTCCAAGGTCTTTCCATGTGAGTCCCTGGTCGGACTGCACCTGGGATTTCTTGTAGAACATGAAACCCACAATGGCAACTACCGCGACAACTGCTATGATCACGATGTAAATCAGATAATCAGGCAGCTGCGCCGGTTGTGACGGACTTTCGAAGCCCGATGGATTAAAGTCGGATGAAGACGCTCCTGAAGATGAGCTTTTCAGGCCTTCCCATTCATCAAGCGTTACATCCGTATCACCGTAATCATCCACAAAATCATCACTTCCCATAAGGGCAGCATCTGATTTCATCTCATCAACGATAAGCCACGACTTCGATGACCTCTCTGTCCCGTCTTTTCCCCTTGCTATCGCGGTTACACCGAATCTTTCACCATCTTCAGCCGTGACCCTGAGATAAACGGGAACCTGCTCGCTGCCGCCTTTTGCTATGAACTTCGTATATGGAACGAAGCCGGTTTCCAGCCCGTCTTCTACGACAATGGAGAATGTTATTTCCTGTCCGTCTCCATAGTTCCTTGCAAGAAGCGACAACTGTGTGGTCCTGTCCCTGACGACGCTTTTGCTTTCTGGCGTGAGCCACAGCATGAATCCTGCCTGCGGCTGTTCCGTAGCGTCCTGAACCACCAAGACGCCGTCAACCTCCCTCCTGCAGTCATCTATTGTGCACCCATCTGCATAAACCATGACGCTGAACGGATGTTCCCCTTCAGCGGAAGGAGCTTTCATTCCTATCGAGACTTCAGCGGGTTCCTCCCCAAGGGCAACCTCGCCCGCACTCGCACTGATGGCCAGGTCGCCTGAAGATTTTGTTATCTTCAGTGCCATTTCTGTATGTGAATCTATCACAAGGTCAAAACTGACATCAGCACCCGGGACTGCTGTTTTTCTTGGCTCAGTGAAAGACGCAGAAAAGATATCAGTGTATTCTCCCATGGCTTCACATACGTTTTCATCTACAGCGCCCTTGGTGATGTCTATATCCCCGTATGATGAAACGCATATACCGTATTCGAAATCAGTCTTGCCGGTCGGCGTTATGAGCGTGGCCCTGATTATAGCTTCATCTCCGATGCTTCTTCCTATGGAGCTGAAGCATATGGGAACTGAAACTATGTTATTCTCATTTGCAAGGTAGCTGGTGTAGTGGTTGTCCGCCCATGCACTATCACCACTACCCGGCTCATCCACCGTGAGCGTGTATTCCCCGCGTCCGTCGTTGCCGAACTTCACGGATGTGCATACCTCCTCATTGGGTGGTATTGCGTAATATGTCGCTGCATCAGCCACACCTGAGAGCAAAACCAGTGAAAATATCACCAGAACCAGCATAGACTTTGTGTTCATAATAATCATTCCCCCCTGTTACTAATAAGCTTAATCCATACCGCTTGCAGAATAAAAGAGTCTAGTGACACGACTTATACCTTTTTATTATTTACGGTGTAGTTGTAAATAATCGAGGTATTTTCATGTCATCGCTGGTAAAGCC
>CAYUBD010000027.1:0-13548 GCA_964442905.1 uncultured archaeon
TTCATACTCGAGGACTTTTCGAGGAACTACATAAAGATAATCAGGAACAGGGTCAACCCATGGTACACCGGAAAGGACAAAGACTCAGCGATATACACGCTTAATTACGTCATGGAGAACCTGCTTAAGATGATGTCGCCTGTCACTCCATACATTACCGACCACATGTACAGAGACACGTACGGAAAGGATTCTGTCCATCTTCAGCTCTGGCCACAGCCTGACAAAAAGCTGATGAAGCCGGAGCTGGAAGAAGGCATGGACATTGTAAAAGACATTGTGGAATCGGCCAATGCACTAAGACATGAGAAGTCGATAAAGCTCAGATGGCCGCTCAAGGAACTCGTAGTCAAGACCGACAAGAATGGTGCCATAGCCATCAAGAACTTCGGTGATGTCATAAAGGAAGTGGCAAATGTCAAGAAGGTTACTGCAGTTGCAAAGAATCTGACCAAAGGAAAGGAGTTCTCCAATGGAACACTTGCACTTGGGGATGTTCTCATGGATGAGGCGCTTCTGAGAGAATTCTGCAGGAATGTCCAGATAGCGAGGAAGTCCGAAAAGCTGATGGTTCAGGACAGGATTGAACTATGGGTATCGTCAGACAAGAAGACCATGGTCATTCTCAAAAAGCAGGAGAAAGAGCTTCTTCTTGGCGTCGGCGGAAAGTCTGTCCACTTTGGCGATGTGAAGGGTGACGGCAAAGGAAAGCTTGCATTTGAGAAGTCTGACATCAAGTTCGACTTCAGCAAAGCGTAAAACCACTAATGATTTTTAAGCCCCAATACAATTAAGAAGATGAAACCGGCCAAATTGAAGTCATTTCTTGAAACGGATGGAAAGAAGGTGCTGCTATACCACACGGATACCGACGGAATCTGCTCTGCAGCGCTCTTCATGAAGTTCTTCGGTGGTTATGTCCCTATTCCGCTTGAAGGACCGATGATTGGAGACAGGCTCATGAAGCAACTGATAGAACTGAAGCCGTCAATGTTGGTCATAGTTGACATCCCGCTGGACCAGGAATGTAAGAAGCTTGAGAAGATTCAAAAAGAATCCGCGGGGATGAAAACGCTGATGATAGACCATCACATCCCGGAGAAGGACATGAACTCTGAACGGATGATACACATCAATCCAAGGTTTGAGACGGACTTGTACATACCGGCCAGCGTGCTTGTCTACAAGCTTCTGAAGGATATCGGTAAGGACGTGAAGAGTCTCATATGGATAGCCGCGACGGGGGTCGTCGGCGATTACGCATATAAGGACTGCAAAGACATCATAGAGGAGTGTGAAAAGACCTATCCGGGAAGCACAGGAAAGGATATGATATCGTCTGTGATTGGACAGATTTCGGAAGGCATGATGTCAACGGCGGTACTCAAGGGGCTGGAAGGCGCCAATAAGAGCCTTAAAATCATGATCGGCGCGGAAACCTATGAGGATGCGCTCACGAACGATTATTTCACTTCAGCCAGGGAGAAAGTCGACAGGGAAATAAAGAGGATACTCGCGGGTTTTCCGAAGAAGGCGAAAGAGTATGAGAATCTCGATTTATACATATACAAAATCGACAGCCGCCTAAGCATAGCATCGACCATATCAACAAAGCTGGCATCGAAACACAAGGATAAGATGATATTCGTCATAAAACACAGCAAACAGATGGTCAAGATTTCTGCGCGTTATCAGAAGGGTGACATAAACCTCAACGATTTACTGAAGAAGGCCGTGGAGGGCATCGGTTCCGGCGGTGGTCACGTAAAGGCGGCGGGTGCCGTGGTCCCCAGAAAGGACTGGAAAGAATTTGAAAGAAGGCTGTTGAGAATGACAGAGGAGATCAAAGCTACAATGGTTGCATGACCACGAAAAGGTGGTCTTTCTCGTATGGGTCGAGCCGTGTCTTGTCAACAATCCTGAAGTGTTTCCCGAACAGGGCAAGCTGCTCCATGTATACCTGCTTCGGGTCCTTTGTGACATCTATGCTCCTTGACTTTATCGCTATCATGGCATAGCCGTCATGTTTCAGAAACCTTTCGCAGTTCCGAATGAGAATAACTGCCTGCTCATCGCTTGCCACGTCTTCGTAAACGATATCGACAGGCTCCACCCATTCATAATCTTCAGGTTTCCTTGCATCGGCGAGTATGGGAACTATATTGCCCCTCTTTTCTGAAGTGACTGTGAGGTCCCTGGTCGACCTCTCAGAAATCTCCACTGCGTATATGACACCTTCCTTACCGATTATGTCCGAGAAGAAGCTGCAGGTGGCACCCGAAGCCGCGCCCAGGTAGAGCACTTTATCATCCTTCTTCAGGGGGAACTCTTTGATGCCCATCATGATTGCCGATGCCGGCTTGCTCTTGTCCGGGTCCCATTCCCTGTATTCATCCTTTCCTTTCCTGACCACGCTCTTTGCATAGGCGCTGTAGCCTTTCACAATGCTTCTGGTAAAAAGCCTCCTGCCGTCCTTCCACACGCCTGAAAATATCTCCTTCATAAACTCTTATCTGAAGGCGTGAAATAAAAACGTTATCATGTAGGCACATTTCTGCAATCGACGATGTACTGCGAAATGAATGTCATGATATATGAGTTTCATGACGGAAATGCATTTAAGTCAAAATTCCATTCTATATTCATGAATCCCACTATTCCCACAATAGGAGAAGATATGGAAAAATGCCATATATGCGGGGAGACTATTTGGGAAGACAGATGGCCTGCAGTGACCGACAGTTCGATGAAGAAGCATATATGTTCTTTCTGCTTCTCAAAGATAAGATCAGGTGGAAACTACATGCCAAAAGTCTACACAAAGAGTAACCTTGCCGTATGCGATAATTGTGGTGAGATATCCACAACGGTCAAGCTGACAAACGTGGGATGGTTATGTGAGGATTGCAGGTAATGAGAATCACCTACGTTTAACCTTCCCGGGCTTCAGTTTGGACTTCAGGTCAGCCAGAAGTTTTTCGCTCATGTTATTTCCTGTATAGAAATCCGCCCTTGCTGCCATTGTAAGCTTTGCCGCAAGAAGCCTTGCGACTCTCCCCCTGTCGTTTGGATGGGCACCCTGTATAAGGGGGTGTGCGAATATAACTCCGAACTTCGGCGGCTTGTCTTTTGATTTCAGGTGCCTGAACAGCGCCTTCTCGGCACCGAGAAGCTGGATGGTGCTCGTTGGGAGCCTTGCCAGTTTCTCAAGCCCTCCTGCAAGTGAGACCAGCCTGCATGCGATAAGAGGCCCGGCGACTGCTGAAAGGTTGGGTATTACGTCTTTCGTGCTTCGCTTCAGCTGGAGCGAAAGCGAATCCCTGAGCTTGAACATGCTGTAGATGTTCTTTGCATAATCCTGGACCGCATTCAGCTCATCTTCTGTAAACGACATTCCTGCAGTTATTGACGCATACTTCTGGACCTTCTTGTCCTTGATGTCATCTCTCCTGCCTTCTTTGTGTATCGTCTTCGCAAGCTGCTCGTGGTCTCTTATGAGCCTCTCGGCTTCCGGGAAGTAAAGTCCGTACCATTCTCTCATCATCTCAGACATCGTGTTGAGCGACCGGTCAAGGTCGTCTATGACCGCTATCGCACGCATCAGTATGACGTCCTTCTTCTCCTTCCTCAACTCCTTTTTCGTAAGCTGAATGTTGACTTCTGAGAGCAACTTGTTCAGTTCCGCCTGATCCTTGACGAACTGAAGGTCCAGCGCAAGCTTCCTGAAGTCTTTCTGCAGTATCGCCTTGGCCATGTTATCAGGCTCGTACAGGCACCTCATGCCCGGGAAGTCTATCTTCTTGTCCCAGGCAACCTGCTTGTAACCAGACCTTATGAGGTCCTTGATGAGATTTTCCTCCTCGGGTATCAGTTCGCCCTTCTTCACATCGTTCAGCCTTTCGGCTATCAGAACGGGATCAGGACTGAACAGGCTGTAATGGACCATTTTCTTCTTTTCATCGAAAGCGAAGACTCCTGCGATGTTGGTCGAAATGAAAACTTTCATGAACATGAAATTGCCTGCAGTTTTTATAAATGAATATCGGCTGCATGTATTGGCATCCGCTCTTTTATTTTAATAACAGTTACCAAAAGAATAATATGACAGCTAGTCGTAGCCGTAAAAAGTCCAGAGAACACAAAAAACCCGAACAACGCCAAGAGCCGGCTGAAACTGAAAAGCCCATCGAAAAACAGGTAAGAAGACTTGGCATGGAGGTAGAGATCCTGGCTGTCGCCGTTGCCGTCGCTATTATTGCCATTGTTTATATGCTGTCGACGGGTGGCGTCCAGACAGCCAGCCAACAGCCGGATGAATTAGAAACCATTAATGATAAGAGCTGCATTTCGGTCAATCCTGGACTGACCCAACAGGAATGTGATGATTACGCGCTCAGAGACAGAGCGGTGTATGAAAACCTCCCTGAACTCTGCGATGAAATAAAGACAGATGGCATAAAGGAGAACTGTAAAAAATTCTTTTGATTCATATGAAAATGAAATATGTTCAGCGAATTCCATTGGCTCTGGTGATTCTGGCTGTATTGCTCCCCCCCACAGTTTCGGCCTTTACGTGCCAGGTAATGGATTCGGGTTCATGTTCAGGCGCAAACCAGGAAATAATATTCAGGCTCTCCAGTGACGATAACGCTCACGGCGGCACGGCCACAGGAAGCAGCTACGGAAGGGTTGTCTGCTGCGAGGACAGCTACACGGATGTCGGCTCGGACTGCTCAGCCCCCATAACCGAGTCAGCACTGCGGCTTTCCGCTCCCGACAACGCACACGCGGAAACGCCTATTGGAGCGTCGGGATTCTCAAATCCGGTTGACGTCTGTCTCTCAGCCGATGCAGGGGAACCATACTGCATTTTGGCTGACAGCAATGGTCCATCTTTCGACGGCTGTCCGGATAGCACCGAATGTCTTGCCACATTATCCTCTTTGGGAAATGCCCATCTTGGTGACTGCAGAGCTCCCACTTACCAGTACTGGCTATGCTGCAGGGTGAACAGGAGGCCAAATATTGATGATATTTATCCGACTCAATGGCCACCACAGGTTGTCACTTTACGTGGGGACATCGGATTCAACGTCAGTGCGAGCGATCCGGATGACAATGATGACATCGACCAGGTCAGATATGTGATAACAGACAGCATCGACTCGTTGATTCATTCAGAATTATTGTGCTCTGCGTCAGGGACAGGTTGTACTGTGGTAACACCCGGCATGGAATGGAACCATACATGGAGCAGTTTCCCCCAAATAAGCGGTCAGGAAAATAGTATGGATGTGGGTGCAATAGCACGCGCAGGCGGGGAATGGAGCGACTGGAGAAATGAGACTTTCAATATTGACAACACGCCGCCCGATGCATGGATAACGGATCCTCCGGATTTGCCATCATTGGTAGGGAGAAGGTTCAACGTGACATGGGACAACAACACATACGCAGCCAGTTTTGAGCTGCAGTATAGTGACAGAGCCCGTTTCCAGTCGGGAATCGATTGGGAAAATACAGTAACAACTGGCAACCAGTATTATGAGCTTGACTTATCAGGAGTGGATTTAGGAGCCAATCCCCAGTACTGCTACAGGATATATGCGTCCGATGCTGGCGGGTTAATTCCTGATTCATGGTCCTGCGATCCTCTGCCGGGTGACGATCCAGCCGCATCTAACTGCAACTGCACCCAGGTGGATTCATCGCTGCCGGACATCCGGGAAATAAACAGCACGCCCATGTACACGCCTTCAGATTCTTTTGATGTCAACTGGGTAGGAGAGGATGCTGAAGTCGGTGTGAAATGCTATCAGGTAGAATACATGATAATAAACAACAGGTCCACAAACTTCGATCTCATTCAGGACTGGACGAGATGGTCTTCAATAAATGATCCGGGGCAGGTCCTTGTCCTGGATGAGTCATCAGGTACGTGCCAGTATGAATCATGCGTATCATCCCTAACTGAAATATTTACCGTTTCACCGTTCAATGACAACCGCACTTATTATTTCAGAGCGAGGGCGATAGATGACATACAGTACGGATGCGCTAATGTCGGTGACTGGTCCGAAGCGCCCGAAGGTACATGGATAGATAATACGGAACCACCTTATGTAACGGCTTCCGTGGAGGACAATGAGGGAAATGCAGTTAATCCACCCGACGGATTTGTAAAGGCCAATACAATCGTGACATTCAACGTCGCTTCCGATGTCAGTGAACAGGATTACAGCGGTGTCAATGAGACCGGAATAATATACCAGTTATTGAGGATTGGTTTAGGATATCCCATAGGCAATCTCGTACCGATCAGTTGTCCGGATTCGACGACATGCAATCCCACGGAATCATGGGATGGCGAATACAACGTGACTTATAGAGGTTATTCGGTGGACAAGGCCGGGAACAGGAATGAAACAGAGACATCCAGCTTCATGGTTCTTAAGCCGTTCAGTATCTCAAGCACTTCGAACAACATTCACATGATACTGGGGTCCTACGATATTATACCCATAACCGTGGCCAACAGGCAAGACGAACCAGAACCCGTGAAGATAAAGATGATGGACGACTACAGGTTTGCCAGATTCGTGGATGTTTCTGAAGGTGTGCTCAGTGACGGGAACAGGACCCTGGATCTGACTCTTCAGGCCATGCAGACAAAAACCTTCCATGCACTGATATACACAGCTGACGTGGGGAATTACGAAATGACGATTAATGCGAACTCGACGCGTGAGGGGAATGAGACGAAAATAAGCGATACTCTTGTCATAGACCTGAAAGTCGTGTTCCCGGAGGAGTTTTCCGGGATGTCATACGCATCGGTCGCTGCGCTGACCGCGATAGCCGCTGCATTGTACTTCATGGTGGAAAGAAGAAAGCGCTAGTCAGTGCTTTTGTGGTGCTCTTCTCTTTTTAAGGCTGCTGTTCATGTCCTTTATGAGCCTCCTGACCTCAGCGCTTCCGTCGAGAATGAATTTTGATTCGGAGGGGCCCATCCCCACCTTTATGGTGTTTGCCTTCCTCGGCAGCGCCCTGAAGACATCCTCGTCGGTCCTGTCATCGCCAATGGCCATTATGAAGTCCCATCGCTTTCCCTTAACAAACCTCATTGAAGCGCGTCCCTTGTTGATGGACTCGTTCTTTATCTCAACTACCTTGTTTCCCTCCAGTATGCCTACGTCAAGGTTCGCCAGCAGGCGCGTCAGGTCGTCTTTCAGTTCCGCCACCCGTATGGAAGCCAGCTGCGGGTTTGCATTCCTGTAGTGCCATACCAGCGAGAAATCCTTCTCCTCTATGAAGGAACCGGATGTCCTGTCAACGTACTGTTCAAGAACAGGTCTTATCTCATCTATCCATGAAGTGTCCATGTGCTCTATACTCTTCCACTCTTTACCATTCAACTTGAACCATGCCCCGTGGCCTGCTATCATATCTATGTTAAGCCCGCCCAGCCATTCGTCAAGCGTTTTCCTGTCCCTGCCGCTTATGAGCACCACCTTGTTGCCCGGGGTCCCGCTGAGTTCTTTCATCAGCCTGAGAACATCATCGTCAGGCTTAGCTCTCTGAGGCGTGGACGTTATGGGAACAAGCGTTCCGTCATAGTCAAGCAGTACGAGCCTATTCATTGATTCCGAATAGTCGGATATGAGTTTGCTTCTGAGCTTTCCTGCAAGCTTCCTCGAATACATCTCTTTCTGTATCTCCTTCGTTTTATGGATGTTATCGAGGAAGTCGCCTGCCCATTTCATCACGTCATAGCGCCTTATCCTCTCCTGCATGAACAGGTTGCGCTCGACCTGCTCGTCCTCGTCCATCTCCAGGGCCTCCTTGATGGCTTCGACTATCTCTTCGTTGTCGTTGGGATTTATTATCAGGGCTTCCCCCATTTCCTTGGCCGCGCCCGCCATCTCGCTGAGGATGAGGACGCCCCTTCCATCGGTCTTGGTCGCTATGAACTCCTTGGCTATCAGGTTCATGCCGTCCCTCAGGGGCGTTATCAGCGCTATGTCAGAAAGGCCGTAAAGGGCTATCAAGGTCTTGTAAGGAAGTGACTGATGCATGTATACCACGGGCGTCCAGTCTATCTCGCCATGCTTCCCGTTCACCCGGCCGACAGACTCGTCCAGGCTTTTCTTCAGCATCCTGTAGTGCTCGATATTGCTCCTCGACGGAACCGCCACTAGGAACAGGCTGACCTTCTTCTTGTACTCGGGATACTTATCAATGAACGAATCGAACGCCTTGAGCCTTTTCAGTATGCCCTTGCTGTAGTCGAGCCTGTCTATGGAAAGTATCACCTTCCTGTCGCCTATCTGGCTCTTCAGCTTTTCCATCTCTTTGACAACAAAGGGCTCCTTGACGTCGGTGGAGAACTTCTGATAATCTATGCCTATAGGGAAGGCATCGACCTTGACCACCCGGTCATTCGTGGTTAACAGTCCCATCTTCTGCTCGTACCCCATGAGGAACTGCACGCAGTCTAGGAAGTGATTCGCGTAATCGTACTGGTGGAATCCTATGAGGTCTGCCCCCAGAAGACCTTCTATGATATCCTTCCTCCAAGGAAGCATGCGGAAGACATCAAAGGCCGGGAATGGCGTGTGCAGGAAGAATCCTATCCTGGCGTCGGGAATCCGTTCCCTGAGCATTTGCGGGAGAAGCATGAGATGGTAATCATGTATCCATATAACGTCTCCCTTCTTGGCGACAGCGGCAACAGCATCACAGAATTTCCTGTTCACGTTCCTGTACGTCTCCCAAGTGATTTTGTCGAATTCCGTGTACTGGATAAAGTAGTGGAAAAGGGGCCACAGAGTCTTGTTGCAGAAACCCTGATAGTGTTTCTCAAGCGTTTTCCTTGAAAGGAACACGGGGTATGATCCGTATTTGCTGCTTAGGATTTTCTTTATGCTTTTGGTGTCAGCGCCGGTAAGCCGTTCGCTGGGTATGTTGCTTGAGCCCAGCCAGAAATTTTCATGTGTCTCCTTGAAAGAGGAAAGGGCTGTCGCCAGACCCCCGACACTAGGAGTAAAACTGAACTTGCCTTTCCTTTTGTTTATAGTCACAGGTAATCTGTTTGCTACTGTGAGCAGTCTCTGCATAAATGTTTCGAACTCCCTTGAATATGTTTTAACTTGGAAAGGGGTATTATTAATGTTTTAGATCAGGGAAATGGTTCTTCATAAGGACGAGCCAGTCGGAAATAAGCCTCGTGACCAGGAAGTTGTTCGTGATGTGCTCTCTCGCCCTTCTGCCCATGTCGGCCCTGAGGTTCTCCTCCCTGAGGAGCTTCAGGACGCACCCCACGAAGCCGTCGGTGTCCCCGGGGTCCCTCACGTATCCGTTTATGCCGTCGAGCACCTGGAACGGTATGCCCCCCACCCCGGAGGCGACGACCGGTGTTCCCTTGAACAGTGCCTCAGAAACCACCAGCCCGAAGCCCTCCCTCAAGGACTTCTGTATGACGACGTCAGAAGCTGTCTGGAGGGCGTTTACCATGGTGTCCGTCGTGTTCAGCAGGAGCTTTATGTTGTCGGCGTGCCTGCTTTCGTGCGCCTTCCTCTCCGCCCTCTCGAATATCCTCTGGCCCTCGGGGTCGTCGATCGAGAATGAGCCTGAAAGCACGAGCTGGCAGTCAATCTTCTCTCTCACCTTCTCGAACACCCTTATGACGCCGAGCGGGTCCTTCCATTTGTCGAACCTGGAAATCTGGGTTATTATGGGTACGTCCGTTTCTATCCCGCTGCTCCTGAGGTTCTTCGCTATGGTCTTCGGGGAAAGCTTCCTGTTCTTGCTTGTGAAGGGGTCTATCGCAGGGTAGATGACGCTCTGATTCATTCTAAGCCTCTTCTTGTAGTCCTCCTTGGAGACGACAAAGTGATCGTATTTGACTATGAACTTCTTCAGGTAGTTCCACACCGGCATATAGGGCCTTGACAGGTCCACATGGCACCGGAATATCCAGGGCTGGGTCTTCCTGTAGAAGTCTATGAGCGGCAGCGGCTGGGGGTCATGGATTATGACCATGTCATGGTCTATGTGCGTGAACACGGAGAACCTCTTGTTGGTGCTGTAGTAGAGGTCCTTGTCCTCCTTGAGTATCTTCTTCCGGTCTCCCTGCAGGGCGTTGTGCATGTTCTTTGTCACCGTGAAGAAGTCTGAGGAGCCGTGCAGCGTCCTCCATCCCATCCTTATTCCCAGCGTGTTTATCATGAAGACTGTGCTCTTCAGTATCTCTGCGACGCCGCCGCCCTGAGAAGTCGAGTTTATGCACAGGATGTGCTTGTCCTTCAGGATGTCCGCAAGCTCGTATATCTCACCCAGCGCATCCATTCCTGCGAGCTTTTCATATTCCCTGAGACGTCCCATAATAATATTTCGGGCTTCTCATACAAAAAGGAATGGTAAAGTGTCAGACTGTCTCCTGCCTGAGAGGCACAAAGACGCAGCCGCCGTGGCTCTTTTCAACAAAGCCGTCTTTTGTCTTCCTGAGAAGTGTGAGGTCCTGATGGTAGAAGCCGCCGACCGGTGCGAGGATGGCTCCGCCTTCTTTCAACTGGTCCTTCCATGACTGGAAAATCTCCGGAGCGGCGCATGTCACTATGATCTTATCGTATGGCGCATACTGCGGATATCCTTTGCTGCCGTCACCGATGAATACATTCACATTCGTGCATCCTGATTTCTCCAGATTGCTCCGGGCGAGCACCGCGAGATCGGCATCGAATTCAATACTGCAGACACTGCCGACAAGTTTCGAGAGTATGCCGGCCTGATAGCCGGAACCCGCGCCTATCTCAAGAACGTTATCCGATTTTCTGGGATGCAGCAGCTCCGTCATCGTGGCTACCATGTGCGGAGCGGATATGGTCTGGCCGCCGCCTATCTGGAGCGGGTAATCGCCATAGGCATTGAGCATGTCGCTCTCCTGTACGAACATCTCCCTGGGAACTTCCCTGAACGCCTCTATTATCCTTTCGCTTTTCAGGTAGCCTTCACCGGCAAGCTTGCTCAAAAGCATCTCCCTGTCTTCCGCCATGCCCATAATGATATCTTGCCGCTCATTTATTTAATTTGTTGACCAATTTACTGTCATGGGATTATGGGATTACGGTGTACGCGATGACTCGGACATGGAGGCTGTCACAGGAATGGCGAAGAAGCTCGGACTGGACGGGCTCTGCATACTCAGCGACGGTGTGAAACTCCCTTCCGGAAATTCCGGTGTAGAGATAGTCAGCGGCATGCTCGTGGATGCAAATAACGCTAACCTGATGAGAAAGAATGTGAGGAAGAGCCGGAAGAAATACGAAGTAATTGCCGTGCTCGGGAAGGATGATGCCATGAACAGGGTTGCTGCAGAGACGGCGGAGATCGACATACTGATACCGGCCAGCGGAACAAAAATCGATGTCGTCATGGCGAAGCTTGCACGGAAGAACAATGTTAAAATAGGTTTCGAATTCGGTATTCTGATTCATTCAACACTGGAAGAAAGGGGAAGGCTGTTCTCGCAGATGCTGAAGAATGCGAAAGCAGTGAAGAAGTTCGGAGCGCCATTCGTGGTGGTTTCCGGGGCGCTCTCTGAGTTCGGGCTGCGTGCACCTTCAGAACTCGTGGCATTCGGAATGTCCCTGGGCTTTGATGAGCCTGACATAAGGAAGGGAATGTCCGGGAATATCATAGAGGAGAACAGGAAAAGACTCTCTGGCAAATGGGTCATGCCCGGGGTAGAGGTGGAGAAATGAAGCTGAAAAGGCTGCCAAGCATGAAAGAGAAAAGGCACTACCTCACATTCAGGGTGCACTCAGACATCCCGGTATCCTACGAAGACATGAAGGGGGCTGCGCTGAATTCCATACTCAACTGGATGGGGGAAAGGGGATTTTCCGTGTCCAATGCAAAGGTCATAAGGAACCTGTGGGACGGCAGGAAGCAGGAAGGCTGGCTCTCATGCACGCCGAAGGCTGTGGATGACATCAAAATGGCGCTCGCTCTTATACATCAGATAGGCGACGCAAAGGTCATATTCCATGTCCTGAGAGTGTCCGGGACCATAAAATCCGGTCAGGAGAAAGTCAGGTGACCGTATGAAATTCGAGCTGCATGCGCACACATTCTATTCTGACGACGCGATAGTCAGCCCGGAGGATCTGGTGGAGGCTGCCAAAACGAAAGGCATGAACGGTGTGGCTGTCACCGACCATGATACCACGAAAGGCTGGAAGCGCGCCCTGGAAGCCGGAAAAAAGCATGGCATCGATGTCATAAAGGCCGAGGAGATCAAGGTCTTCCACGAAGGCAGGAAGATAGGCGAGGTGCTGGCATTTTTCATCAACGAGGAAATCAGGCCCGGGGAGTTCCTGGAAGTGAAAGATAATATAAGAAGCCAGGGCGGCACGCTTGTAGTTGCCCATCCGTTCGATTACTTCAGGAATGATTTCAAAATGCTGGAGGAATACAAGAAGCACTTTGACGGTATTGAGGCCGTAAACGCGAGGGTGATACTGAACAGGTTCAACGCGAAGGCGCGTGGGTTTGCCAGGAAAAACAGGCTGGGTATTACAGGCGGCTCTGATTCGCATTGCAAGTATGAGATAGCCAACGCCTACACGGTTGCTGATATACACAATGTCAACGAGCTTGCGAAATCCATAAAGAGCCGGAAGACACGGGCCTACGGGAAGAGGACCAATCCGCTCATACATTCGCTTTCGACTCTGACGAAGATTGGTTTCATGAGGCCGAAGGGGCTGTGACTACTACTTAAAAAACTTTCTGACAGCTACTTTTCATGGCTGTACTAATCACGAACCCCCATTGCGGCGTGAAATTGAGCGACTGCACGAGAATCTATATGAACACGGCAGTCGACGGAATCCCCATTGATGACCTGATTATTGACCAGAGCGACCTTGGCGCCAGGCAGATATACGGCGTGCCGGAAGCCAACGATCTCGGCGCAAGGGCCCTGGAAGGGGATTACACGCGGCTCATGGTGGATCTCAACAGGCCATGGCAATGGGCTTATGTGGAAGGATACGGCAGCTTCCTTCCGGAAGCCGTTCCCCTGAAGGATTTTGAGGGCAGAAGCCTGTATGCAGAAGGCTTCAACATGAGGCAGTCCGACATCAATACCAGAGCGCTTGTCTGGGACCGCTATCATGCCGAGATAAAGTATCTCATCGGAAGCGGAAACTACAGGCTACTGATAGACTCGCACACGATGAAAGACAAGGCCGGCCATCCCGACATATGCATCGGGACGCGCTACGGGAAGGCCTGCGACGAAAGGCTGGGCGTGCACGCGTTTGAAAACGTGAATGAATTGTTCAGAGGAATAATACCGCGGAGAGACCTGGTCGTGTCCTGTGAAAAGCCTTACCCGGGAAGGTTCATCCTGGAGGATAACTGCGAAAGGGAAAGGGCCGAAGGGAAGATACCGGGATTCTCAGTTGAAATCAACAGGTCACTGTTCGCGGACGGGAACGGAAAAGTGAACGGAGAAATCGCCGAGGACATGAACTATCGCTT
>CAYUBD010000028.1:0-13395 GCA_964442905.1 uncultured archaeon
CTCTCCTGTTGATTCCCATACACCTAAGAAGCAGCTAAATTTTTTAAACCTTGCTATTATACGATCTCACCCCAGCCGACCAGATGCCAGCGTCCCATTACCTGCCTTGACAGCGCTACCCTTTCTCCCTTTTCAGCGCATACGGGCAGTTTCAGCTTTATGGTTGAGACATCAGCTTTCTTTGTCATCACGCCTACTGTCCTGGCTGTCCCTACCGTAAGCATGAGAGGAACGCCTTCCTTCAGCGGCTCTACTGCAGTCTTATCTTTAATACCCACAACCCTGTCCAGCATGCTTATCTTCAGGTTCAGGTCATCCCAGACAGGTGGAAGCGTTCCCGGCTTTCCGATAACAGAGCCGGCCAGTACATCAGATTTTGTAAGTGAAGAGTCCAGGCCGGTAGAAACACCAAGCAGACCGCCCGGAGTTACGGATTTCTGGTCCTTCATGGCCTTCTGAAGACCTTTTATGGTTGTTTTCAGCGGTTTCATCTTATCATCTATTTTTAATCCGGGCCTTATTTCCACATTATCGCCAATCTTAAGTTCTCCCTGAACGAGAGACCCCCCAAGAACACCGCCCTTGATATCAACTATCTCTGTTCCCGGCTTGTTGACGTCAAAGCTTCTGGCAACAAGCATCCTGGGCTCGTCCCGGTGTTCCCTCTTCGGTGTAGTTATGTGCTTCTCTATGGTTTCTATGAGTGCGTCTATGTTGATCCTGTACTGTGCTGAAATCGGAACTATGGGAGCGTTCTCAGCTACGGTTCCTTTGATGAACTCCTTGATTTCTCCGTAATTCTTTGCAGCGTCTTCTTTGCTGACGCTGTCTATCTTGTTCTGCACGACAATTATGTTCTTTATGCCCGCTATATCCAGTACAAGGAGATGCTCGCTCGTCTGAGGCTGCGGGCACGGTTCATTCGCAGCTATGACCAGGATAGCGCCGTCCATGAGCGCTGACCCCGAAAGCACTGTGGCCATGAGCGTCTCATGACCAGGCGCGTCAACAAGCGATACGGTTCTCAGCAACTCGCAGTCCACGAAGCATTTCATGCATTTGGGTGAAGTGCCGTATGCCTCTGAATCCCTGCACTTCGGGCACTTGTAGAATGATATGTCAGCATAACCTATCCTTATGGTGATTCCCCTTTTCATCTCCTCGGAATGCGTGTCTGTCCACTTACCGCTGAGCGCCTGAGTCAGCGTCGTCTTGCCGTGGTCAACGTGGCCGACGAGACCTATGTTGACCTCAGGAAGACTTTCCGGTCCTTTCTTCTCTTCTGCCTTGACCTTCTTGGATTTCTTATCAGCCTTCTTTTCTGTCATAGTATCATGTGACTCTTAATACGGATGCGTGATTTTAATAAGTTTCCAGAAACATTCGCCCTTTTTAAAATTTACACCTGAAACTCATGTATGGGAAGGATGACAGTACCTGCACTCGGTGATTACGGGAATGCGTGGGTAACACAGTACACGTATTTGTGCATTTACAATGACCACGCTAAAAAAGGTAACCAGAAAGGAATGGAAGATGCACTTGAACTCATAATTGAGCATGTGGACAAGCCGGACGATTACCAGAAGAAACATGACACTAAATTCGAACCAGATTTTACCAAACCACAGAAGCATAGGATGAACTATCTTGCCGAAATTTATAATCATCTAGCGGGAAAGGAAGACATTGATGTTGACGCGATGCACAATATATCCAAAATACCAATAAGACTGATAAGAGAATGGTCTAATCCTGATTCCATCCGGTAGGGTCTTTGAGCCACTCATCGATTTTACTCTTCTCGTCTTCCGAGATGTAACCGGTCTCTGATGCGAGTTCCGCCAGTGCCGGGAAATCCGTGAGCGTGACGAGCTTGCAGTCTGCATTTTCGAAAGTCTCCACGGACTTCTTAAGGCCGTATGTGAATATCGCAAAGCAGTGCGTCACTTTTGCGCCTGCCTCTCTTGCACCTTCCACTGCGGTCACGGAGCTGCCCCCCGTGCTAATCAGATCTTCAATGACGACAGCTTTCTGGCCGGCCTCAAGCCTGCCTTCAACAAGGTTCTCCCTTCCGTGGTCCTTCTTCTTGTCGCGGACATAGACCAACGGCTTGCCCATGGATTCGGCGACCCATGCGGCCCACGGGATTCCTGATGTTGCAACCCCCACTATAATATCGAATTCCGGGCATTCCTTCCTGATG
Organism: uncultured archaeon; assembly: GCA_964442905.1. Taxonomy (GTDB): domain Archaea; phylum Aenigmatarchaeota; class Aenigmatarchaeia; order QMZP01; family JAFGSV01; genus JAFGFG01. Next base: position 2,207 of record CAYUBD010000028.1, read on the forward strand.
TTCTCGACGAATGCGCTGACGATTTTCTTCCTCTCTTCCGGATATGACAGGAGGACGCGATTGTCTGTGTATATCGGTGAAATGATGCCGGAAGCCCACGTATAAGGTTTGCTTATGCTGAGAGAGACGGCCTTTGTCTTGAGCAGTATTCCGGCTGTTTCATTTTTCATGGTAATCTAGCAAAGGTTGAAATCATCTATCTTGAACTGGGACTCGCAAAAACAGCATTTATAATTATTCCCGTTCTTCAGGAACCTCGTTCCGCAATCCTCAGAGTTTGTGATGCACTTCATGTTAGGGCATTTCATAAGGTTTTTTAATTCATCGGGCGGACTGACCCTCCTCTTGTCGCTGACCTTCCTGTTTTTTATTATGTTGATAGTCGCGTTCGGTGCTATCAGGCTTATCTTGTCCGTCTCCTCCTTGGAAAGCATCTTGTCCTCAATCTTTATCATGTCCTTCTTCGTGTGCCTCGGGGAGTCGACGTTCATGGCTATTATGACAGGAAGCCTGGCGGAGATTTTGAGAAGATTGACTATTCGGAGCCCTGTACCCGCGGACAGGTGATCTATGACAGTGCCGTTCTCTATCATGGTCACCTTCATGTCATTCCCCATGTCATTTCCCTCCCATCAGCATGTTAAGGATAGCCATTCTCACAGATATCCCGTAGAATGACTGCTCGAAGTATTTCGCATACGGCGTGTCATCAACCTCGTGCCTTATCTCGTCAACCCTCGGAAGCGGATGAAGTATCATCATACCCTTCTTTGCCTTTTCAAGCATTTTTTTGTCTATGAAATATGAGCCGGCGATCCTCTCGTATTCATTTGGATCAGGAAACCTTTCCCTCTGTATCCTTGTTACATACAGCACGTCCGCCCATGATATGACATCTTCAATTGTTTCGTATGTCTTCGGCCGGACACCGAACCTTTTATCGACATCATCGATTATGTACTCCGGCATACCCAGGGACTTGGGCGAAACCAGTGATATTTCCATCCCGAACATGGGTATCAGATACATGAGAGAATGCACGGTCCTGCCGTATTTCAGGTCACCGCATAATGCTATCTTCAGATTTTTCAGTGTGCCCCTCTCCTCTTTTATGGTGAAGAGGTCAAGAAGAGCCTGCGTCGGATGCTGGTTTGCGCCATCCCCGCCGTTTATTACCGGAATCTTCACGGTTTCGGCTGCGAGCCTGGCTGAGCCTTCCACATGATTCCTCATGGCAATGCAGTCGGCATAGTTCTCTATGTTCCTCACACTATCCTGCAGTGTCTCGCCCTTGGTCACAGATGTGCCTTCGGTTCCTGAAAAACCGATTACCGAGCCGCCAAGCCTGCACATGGCAGACTCGAAAGAAAGCCTGGTTCTTGTGCTTGGCTCGAAGAACAGCGTGGCAAGGATTTTTCCTTTAAGCAGATGAGGGACATCCTTCTTTTTGAGATATCTGAGCATGATATCCGATTCTTTGAGAATCTCATTCACTTCGGTTTTAGTCAGGTCTGCTGCTGATATGACATCCTTTGACTTTAGGCTCATATTAATCAAAAGATTGTCTTCCGGACTTAAAAATAGTTGGCGATGAAAATACACATATCAGCCCAGACGAGAACGTATATGAAGAAACCATTTCCGATCCACCATGTGAACTTCTGCTCACCGACAATTTTTTCTGTGAGACGCTTTATTACCACGCCCATGACTATCACCAGGCCGAATGCGTAAAGCGGTATTCCTATGAAATTTGTGACAATACCCAAAGCAATCGCTGCGACCGAATGAATTATCACCGAAATCCTCTGGCTTCTGAGTTCTTCCTTGGCTGTCATTTCTTCTCACTCCACCTGGAGAAGTAGATTATACCTATGACGCATATCATGGTCGTGATGAACGCCGTTATGACAGTGAAGGAAAACCCGTCCCCGTTCAGTTTGGCCATCTCGATGAGCTTAGTCACGCCGTCCTTCACGACGTCCCTCCACACCAATGCTATCATGAACCCGAACGCTGCCAGGATTGCGGTGGCGACATTCTTCCTCACTTCATGATGGAACCTCTTTGATACCTGAAGAATCCTGTCGTCGACGGTAGTCTTGTCGGCGACTTTCCTGACCCTGCCCGCAACCTTGTCGTCCACGGTGGTCTTGTCCAGCACCTTCTTTATCTTCTTCCTCATGCTACTTCCTCTTTTTGTATCTCATCTTCTTCTGTCTCTTCTTGAGCTTGTGGGCCTTCATCTTCCCTCTTTTACGTTTTTTTCCGCACGGTATTTGTAACACCTCTTCTTAAATATCGTTCTTTGTCATATAACTTTTTTCTTTCTTTAATTTCAGACTTTTTATTATAATCTGACTGTCTTTTAAGTATTTTCTCTCGGTTTTCAACATAATATAACTTTTTTCTTTCACTTATTCTAGCTGCATTCTTGTTACGGTATTCCTTTTCTCGTCTTGTGATGCTTTCTTTCTGTCTTTCTTGATAACGTTTACATCTTTCAAGTATTCTTTCTTTATTTTTCTGATAATATATTTGTTTTACTATTCTTTCTCTTTTTTTAACATCTTCGTTATTTCTATACTCCTTTTGCCTTCTTAAAATTCTCTCTTTATTTTCAATATAATGTTTCTTCTTAAGAAGAGAATCCTTTCTCAAAGCAGCTTTAATTTTTATGTTATTTCCATCCCATAAGTGACCAAGTTTGTATATCATCGGATGTGGCATGTAATCTTTTATAATATTCAGAAACTTCTCAGATTCACTTACATTGAAATTTAAGTAAAAGCTTCCAGTCTTTCTTTTGCTTATTGCACACTTAAGTTTCCACTTTTCTTTAAACCACTTTTTAATAATCACCTGTTCATTGTAGGAAAATGAATCTGTCATTAAACGTACTACCTTTTGTGTAAAATGGTAAGAACCATCATCACAATACCACACCGTTAAACCGAGTTCATTGACTCTATTTAAAATATCTTTTGTAACTACTTTTTTTCCAAAAGGATAAAATAAATTACGATATGGCACCAGTTCGGGTAATGATTTGCTGTGTATAGAGATTTTTTTGTAATATTTCATTTGTTGTTTTTCATATTGATTATATATTCTGGTCTTGGTTCGAAGGAGTTTACCCAATCTAACATTTTTCCATGAAGTGTATCCCCTTTGTTTTATAGAGTGGACTTCGCTGTAGTAAGCTGTATTTTTTGACCTCTTATATACCGCCCCGTCGCCTAGGAGTCCACCTATGAGTATCTGTTCCACTTCTCCATTTTTCCCACTTTTCATTTTATATATTTAGTTTAACAATTTAAATGCATCATACAACAATTTAATATATCAAAACAAACCTATTACAATAGGAGGTAAACATGAAAGAGAAACTTTTAATGGTATTCGTTTTGGCGGCACTTCTTACGACCACTGCTTCAGCAGCTGCTGAAGAGATAGATTCAGTGATACTTACCACTACCAATCACTATCCTGACAGCATGGTTGCCGGGGTTGTGGCTGACAAGATAGGCGCACCCATACTGCTGACATCTCCGGGTGAGCTCGACAGCGAGACGCTTGCAGAGCTGGAAAGCCTGTCCCCTGAGACTGTATACATCATCGGCGGTCCTGCCGCAGTGAGCGAGGACGTTGAGACAATGCTCTCAGAGAGCTATGAGGTCGTGAGGCTTTGGGGCATGACAAGGTTCGGCACCACCGTAGCGGTGATGGAATACTTCTGGGAGAGCGCGCCCAAGGTGATGCTCGTCTGGGATGTTCTCGGACTTGCGAATGCAGGCAATCACGAGATGCTGTCCGACGCAAAGGACCTTGCAATCCAGGATGATCTTCCGGTACTTCTCGTACAGAAGAATATAATCCCCGAGGAGGTCGTGAACAGCCTGGTCAATCTCAGTGTGGAGAGCGTCGTACTTGTAGGTGACGTCGGTTCTGGCGTGACAGAGACACTCGAGGAACTTGGAATCGAGGTCGATGAGCAGATAAAGGGTACCGATGCAGAGGAGACGAGAGAGCGCATCCGGGAGAAGGTCAAAGAGAAGATGAAACTCAAGGGAGAAAGGCCTCTCATTGTCGTCGCGGTCGGTGACTGGTCAGACAGCATAAAGGCTCCTTATTCACCAAACGGGACAAGCAGGCACATAACCAGTGAAGACCAGATAGACGACCTTATCTCTGAGATTGAGGAGATCAATTACACGATGATAAGGATTCTAGGTAAGCCCGAGCTTGCCCGGACAGTCTATGACAGGCTCACGGAAGCAGGTATAGACGCTGAACTCATTTCTGCCAGGAAAGCCGCTGCAGTCGCAGTGGCTGTCATGAAAAAGGATATCGCAAGGATACGGGTCAAAGCAGCCTTGATGAAAAATGAACTCACGCAGATGTTCCAGAGAAGGGTAACATCCCTGCAGGATGACATGGAAAGTCTTGCCGGGAGGACCAAGAACTTCATAGGGAATGCAAGCCTTGACGAATCCGTGAAGAACAGATGGACCAACTGGGTAGATGACAAGCAGCAGAGCTTTGACGACAACCTTGCAAGAGGCAACTACGCGAGCGCATGGGCCGACTATGCGGCCATAAAGGCCAAGACAGCGGACCTTACATTCAAGTACAGGGCAAGGCTCGTAGCGGCTTACAGTGATATCAAAAGCAGGGAAACGCTTCTGCGGACCGCAGTCGCTCAGAAATTAAGCCAGCTGAAGAGCGTCAGGGAAAGCCTGATAGCCAGAAAACTCACAGCGGCTTCGGATTGAATCTGAAGCCCATTTTCTTTCTTTTCTTGAATTTAGCCAATGCTATATCCAAATAAAAGCAGGTTGTCGGATATTATAATATGGTCGCTGATAACGTCAAACTGGCTATAATAGGAATGGTTGCTATGGCTGTATTTCTCGTTTCGCTGTTTCCCATCTTCCTTTCTTTCATGATGACACCGAGGCAGTCACTTTCTGAGGGCGAGCCCGTGAAAGTTGACCATGTCGACTGGATAGTGCAGGAGCTTGTTACAAGTGATATACGTGCAAATTATCTGTCCAACGAGAGGCTTGAGATGGAGTTCTTCATAACACCGGACAACACATATTTCACTGTCACTGTCGATGTAAGGACACCGACGACCAAACCCGGAAGGGCAGCCGATCCCGATTTGAGATTCACTGTCGGGAGGGATGCCGTAGAGAGACTCTTGTCTGCAGACGATTTCTTCGGTGAGGTAAAGAAGCTCAGCAGTGAAGGCAGTATCCAGATGGACATGCTGAAGCCTTACGACGAGCTTGTTGAGAAGGGATACAAAGACGTCTACGACCAGATTGTGAAGTAGCACTGTTAAGTTATTTAAAATGCTGAAGCATACTTAGAATATGGCAGATGAAAAACGGGTTAAGAGCGGAATAACCGGGCTTGACGCACTCATCGACGGCGGTTTTCCTGATGACAGCATAGTTGTCGTATCGGGGACACCCGGCACCGGAAAGACCATAATGGGACTGCAGTTTCTTTATGAGGGCGCAAAGAAAGGAGAGATGGGCATCTACGTCTCGTTCGAGCAGGAGAAGAAGGACATATTCAGGCAGGCAGCGCAGTTCGGCTGGGACTTCGCGGAGCTTGAGAAGAAGAACCTCCTGAGGGTTTTTTCCATGTGGCCCAGTTCTTTCGACGAGATCATGTCCAAGATATTCAAGTGCCTGTACTACAAGCCCAAAAGGCTGGTGGTTGACTCCATAACATCAATCGCTTACACTATGGGCAACAACAAGAACAGAGAAGCCTTCCACAAGATGGCCGAGAAGCTCAAGGACACAAACCTTACGTCAATCCTGATATCCGAGATGCTTTCAGGACAGGATGGTTTCACCAGGGACGGCATTTCAGAGTTCGTCAGCGACGGGCTCATAATAATGAAGAGCGTCGAGGCCGCAGGAGAGCACAGGAACCTACTCAGGGTGGAGAAGATGAGATCCAGCATGGTGAACAAAGAATCGCACATATACCGGATCGCCAGGAACGGTATCGAACTGACATCACCACCGACTCCGGTGAAGTAGTTCGTTCCTGCAGCCAGTTAAAGTAAAAACAAAGAAAATAACGACAAAGTGGTATCCCCGCTCCCCATTTATACCAATGGCTCGTTTCCGGCCAAAAAGAGGCTTTTTAACGTATTTAAATACCTTTCTCTAATTATATAACTGTTAAACTAATACTGTTTAACTGTATAACTAGACAAGGTTATTCTTATGTCTGCCGCGGATAAACCTGAGAAAGAGAAGAAGAACGATTACGATGCAAAGTCCATACGCGTCCTCAAAGGTCTTGAGGGTGTCAGGAAAAGACCTGCGATGTACATAGGCGACACCGGAAAAAGGGGCCTCCATCATATCCTTGAGGAAGTCGTGGATAATGCCATTGATGAGCATCTTGCAGGTCATTGTGACAAGGTGGCGGTAATCCTGCACAAGGACAGGTCTGCCACTGTCGAGGACAACGGCAGGGGCATACCCGTGGACACGCACCCGGAGATGAAGAAGCCCGCGCTTGAGATTGTAATGACTACACTCCACGCCGGGGGCAAGTTCGACTCCAAGTCCTACAGGATTTCCGGAGGGCTGCACGGCGTCGGCGTATCAGTTACAAATGCGCTCTCCGAATGGATGATAGCCGAGGTAAAGAGGAGCGGCGTTGTGTATACCCAGAAATACAGCAGAGGTAATGCAGCATCCGCAATGAAGCCCGGAAAGAAAACAGACGAAACCGGGACTAAGATAACGTTCAGGCCCGATTCAAAGATATTCTCTGAGCTGGATTTCGATTACGATATTCTGGCAGACAGGCTTGAAGAGCTGTCGTACCTCAATGCGGGCCTGAAGATAGACATAGTGGACGAGAGGACCGGAAAGCATGATTCATTCCTGCATGATGGCGGCATAAAGTCATTCGTAAAGGCACTGAACAAGACAAAGAATCCCATACACCCCGAACCGGTATACTTTTCCAGCAAGAACGACAAGCATGAGCTTGAGGTCGCTATGCAGTACACCGATGGTTACGTGAAGACTGTCTACTCCTTCGTAAACGGCATAAACACCATCGAAGGCGGGACCCATGAGGAAGGATGGAGAACCGCGCTTACGAGAGCTCTGAACAAGTATCTTGATGAAAAGGAAAGCATGCAGCTCAAGGGTGATGATGTCAGGGAGGGACTTACCGCAGTAATTTCCATAAGGCTGCAGGACCCGCAGTTCGAGGGCCAGACGAAGACCAAGCTGGGCAATACCGAGGTTAAGGGACTCGTTGCCAGCGCTACTTATGATAAGCTTACGTCATTCCTCGAGGAGAATCCCCAGGTGAAAAGTATCATAATCACGAAGGTGCTTGAGGCTGCGAAAGCCAGGGAGGCTGCCAGGAAGGCCAAGGACCTTATCAGAAGGAAGAGCGCATTCAGCACAGGTTCGCTGCCGGGAAAGCTTGCAGACTGCCAGGTTCGTGATCCGGCCAAGGCCGAGCTGTTCATTGTGGAAGGCGATTCGGCAGGCGGTAGCAGCAAGCAGGGCCGTGACAGGAGGACGCAGGCCATACTGCCGCTGAGAGGCAAGATACTCAATACCGAGAAGGCGAGGATAGACAAGATATACGAGAACAACGAGATTGCAGCGATGATGACTGCCATAGGCACAGGCATAAACGATGAATGTGACCCTAAGAAGAGCAGATACGGGAAGGTCATGATACTGGCAGACAGCGACGTGGACGGCAACCACATAGTTACGCTTATACTGACGTTCTTCTACCGCTACATGCAGCCCATGATAAAGGCCGGGAAGATATACGTGGCAAACGCACCCCTTTATCGGGTGAAGCACAAGGGCAAGGTACACTATGTCTTCAGCGAGAAGGATAAGAACGTGCTGCTCAAGGAGCTGGGCGAAACTGGTATTCTGGTGCAGCGTTTCAAGGGTCTCGGTGAGATGAATCCGGAGCAGTTGTGGGATACAACCCTGAACCCGGAAACGCGCAGGCTGAAGCAGATAACCATAGAGGACGCCATGCTGGCCGATGATATATTTTCAACACTCATGGGAGATGAAGTGCCGCCAAGGAAGGATTTCATAGTCAAGTATTCAGGAGCAGTGAAGAACCTGGACATATGAGGTAGTGTGCATGAAAGACCAGACAAGTAAATCCGACGACAGGATGATAAAAAGGCCCATCACAGATGAGATGAAAGAAGACTACATGGACTATGCGATGTCCGTGATAATAGGCCGGGCGCTGCCCGACGTCAGGGATGGCTTAAAGCCGGTGCACAGGAGGGTGCTCTTTTCAATGCATGAACTTGGGCTGGGTCACTCCAGGAGCTATAGGAAGGGCGCAAGGATAGTCGGTGATGTGCTTGGTAAGTACCATCCCCACGGTGACCAGGCTGTTTATGACACTCTGGTCAGGCTGGCCCAGTGGTTCTCGCTCAGGTATATGCTTGTTGACGGACAGGGCAACTTCGGAAGCATCGACGGAGATCCTGCCGCAGCAATGAGGTACACTGAAGCCAGGCTCAGTAAGATAGCAGAGGACATGCTCAGGGACATAGACATGAACACGGTCGATTTCGTGCCGAACTTCGACGGGAGTGACGATGAGCCGGTTGTCCTTCCCAACAGGATTCCCAACCTTCTCATAAACGGCAGCAGCGGCATAGCCGTGGGAATGTCAACTAACATGCCTCCGCACAACATAGCAGAGGTATGTGACGGCATCGTGATGCTCATAGACAACCCCGAATCAGGACTTGAGGAACTCATGACAGTAATCAAGGGACCGGATTTCCCGACAGGCGGCATGATATGCGGCCGTGGAGGCATACTCCAAGCATACGAGACAGGAAGGGGTTCTATCCGCATCCGTGGACAGGTCGACATGGAAGGGGAAGAGAAGATAATAATCAGGGAAATCCCATACATGGTGAATAAGTCAAGGATGATAGAGAACATAGCAAACCTGGTCAAGGACAAGAAGATAGATGGCATACGGGCGCTAAGGGACGAATCCGACAAGGACGGCATAAGGATAGTGATAGAACTCAATCGCGGTGTCAGCTCTGATTTGATACTGAACAAGCTCTACCAGCACACGCAGCTTGAGACGAGCTTCGGTATCATAAACCTGGCACTGGTCGACAACATGCCGAAGATACTTTCACTCAGGGACATACTTCTCAATTTCATAACGCACAGGAAGGAGATAATAACCAGAAGGACGAAGTTCCTTCTTCAGAAGGCACAGGAAAGGGCGCATATTCTGGAGGGCCTTAAGATCGCGCTGGACAACATAGACGCAGTCGTCGCGCTGATAAAGCAGAGCAAGGACCCGGCTGTCGCTAAGAAAGGCCTTATGCAGAAGTTCAGTCTTTCAGGAAAGCAGGCCGATGCTATCCTGCAGATGAGACTCCAGACCCTGACAGGACTTGAGCAGAGCAAGATAAAGGAAGAATACGACAAGCTCATGCATGACATAGAGCTGTACAAGAAGATACTGGGCTCTGAAAAGGAAATTCTTGCGGTCATCAGGACGGAGACTATTGAAATAAAGAACAAATACGGTGATGAGAGGAAAACCGAGATAACGGACACGGCATATGACCTGGCTGACGAAGACCTGGTCCCAAAAGAGGACGTCGTTGTCACCATTACAAACAAAGGCTACATCAAGCGCGTGTCCGTGGATGAGTACAGGATGCAGAGGAGAGGCGGCCGGGGCATAACAGCAACGACCATGGGTGAGGACGGCTTCGTCAGGGACATGTTCATCACCAACAGCCATGACTATCTCCTCTTCTTCTCCAGCAAGGGAAGGGTGCACTGGCTGAGGACGTTCCAGCTGCCTTCCGGAAGCAGGTACTCCAAGGGCAAGGCAATAGTGAACTTCATACGTCTCGAAGAAGGTGAGAAGATATCCACGACCATACCGGTGAAGAGCTTCGATCACGGGAAATACCTGATATTCGCAACAAAGAACGGTGTAGTCAAGAAGACAGAGCAGGATGCATACAGCAGGCCCAGAAAAGGCGGCATCATAGCCATAACTCTCAGGGATAAAGACAGGCTCATCGATGTCAAGGTCACTGATGGCAACAGGAACATATTCCTGGCTACCAACGGCGGACACTCCATAAAGTTCAGTGAGAAGGATGTTCGCAGGACGGGTCGTTCAGCCTCCGGAGTGAAGGGCATACGGCTGAGGAAAAGCGACGAGGTCATAGGCATGGAGATTCTCGAAGACGGTGAATACATACTCACTGTCTCGGAGAACGGTTATGGTAAGCGTACGGAATCGGAATTCTACAAGGTCCAGAGAAGGGCCGGAAAGGGCATCATAAACATGAAGGTCACTGACAAAACCGGACCGGTCAGGTCAATCAAGAAAGTCCAGGGCGGCGAGCACATCATGCTGATAAGCAACAAGGGGACCGCAATAAGGGTTGAATCCGATGCAATCTCACTGATAGGCCGTTCAACCCAGGGCGTCAGGATCATGCGTCTCAAGGAAGGCGACCGGCTGGAGGACATAGGGCTCATAGTTGAAAATGGGAACGGGGAGAGCGAGTCTTCCTGACGGTTTTCCCGGTTTTCTCGAAGACAGAACCCCTTTCTATTATGACGCCGCTGTCAAAGAACGGCTCGATCATCTCGTCAAGCACAGTGCCTTTGTAGTATATTTCATCATCTCTTGCCTCTATCTTTCCGATATGCATGCCTCCGGGAAAAATTACTTCGACTTCTTCCGGTTTTGAGTTGTTGTATGTTATTACGAGATTTTTTCTTTTACACCTTATATCTTCAAGCAAATCTTTATGAAGCTTTCTCACGCTTTCCGGAAGCGCGTCATATCTCATTTTTTCATCAAATATGTACCTGAGAGACTTCTGGCCGTCAGCTTCAATATATCCGGACAAGTCGGACTTGAATTTCATGAAGATGATTTCCCGGAAAGTTTTAAAAGGAGAACCGGCAAAGAGGGCAAATGATTGAAAGAATGATGATGGTTAAATAAAAAGTACAATAAAAGGATATTATGGACCCTTTTTCAGGGGTTCAGTAAGCGGGGGTATCCGAGTGGTCAAAGGAGCAGGGCTTAGGACCCTGTGGCTTAGTGCCTTCGCAGGTTCGAATGCACCCTTT
>CAYUBD010000029.1:0-12541 GCA_964442905.1 uncultured archaeon
AACGTCACCGTGTCGCCGCTGTATGACCTTTGGTTCGGGCTGGTGAATTCTACGGGGGTGCAGGCGGACGGGGAGAACTTTACAAGGGACGAGAGCGGGCTTAATGTTTCCGCGCTCTGGAACGCGAGCGGGGTGAACTCCTCCTACGTGTGGGTGAACGCCAGCGGGCTGGTGAGCGAGTTCCGGGTGAATCATACGGACTCGAACCAGAACTGGACGAACCACACGCTCGACTTCAGCAACTATGCGCTGTTCCCACGCGGCGGGAATGTCAGCGTGAGGCTGAAGGCCTTTGACGACTTCTTCCAGCAGAACTATACGGGCACTTACAGATGGTTTGGCCTCTGGAGCAATGCGAGCGTTGGCAATGCAGGCATAAACGAGTCGGCAAATGGCAGTGTCAATACCATAGCCAACGGGACGGCATTCAAGATATACTGTCACGTATCGGATGATTACAGCAATGAGAGCGTGCCGGGCTATAACGTCAGCTTCTATGCGGACCATTCCTTTATCGGCTCGGCGCTGAGCAATTCCACTGGGTGGGCAAGTTACACGCACACGGACGGTTCGCCTTCCGAGACCGCGTATGACCTGCGATGCAACATCACTGATGAGAATGGCATCCTTTACGTTGTCGGGTCGCAGAACTCTTCAAACCTTACACTGAATGTCATCACGGATACCGACAACCCGAAGATCAATGACTTCTGGTTCGAACACGAAGGCACCCTGACAAACAAGACGAACCTGTATGCGAACCTCAGCGTGGTTGCCAATATAACAGATGACACGACCAGCGTCTCCGGCGTGATTATCAATGTCACCTACCCCGGCAATGAGAACGTGAGCTGGGACATGACACATACATCTGGCGATATATGGACGTTCGAGTTCGATACAAACTACAGCGGAAGATCCCTGAATTCTACGGGTTTGTACAGCGTCTACTTCAAAGCATACGACATATTGAATAATCTGAACGACACCGCATTCCCGTCAAAGAATGGCTTCAATGTTTACAGTAACATGACCATCAATCTCACGGGCTGGGAAACCGATGTGCTCTACAACCGCGGGGAGAACCTGACATTCTATGCATTGGATGTTAACGGTTTCGTGATGGCGGATGCAAACTGGTCCCTGGATATTCTGAAGTACGGCGAAAGTGCGAACGAGTCATCTTCCGGAGAGGACGTGACGTATTACAATTACACGCTAAACAGCAGCCATCCTGTAGGCAACTGGACGGCGTGGGTGAACGTCTCGGAGATGGGGAACAACGGGAGCACTAGCTTCACCTTAAATGTGACAGACCAGCTTTCCGTCACTTTCACTTCGCCTACAGATAGAGTGTTCCAGCCGAACCAGGCCCTCAATCCGATGGTATCCGTGAGAAATGCAAGGGGAGACGCGCTTCCATGGAATGTCACTGTCAACCTTTCATGCAGAGGTGGTGGCTACATGACGCTTGTGAGATCAGGCGACAATTACATATTAAATGATCCCGATGATTCCCATACATGCACTGCTGCTGGTTCTTACAGCACGGCTTTCGGCATCTCGGCCAACGTTACCTGCCCTTACAACAACAGCAATGTTCTTGAGACGCTGTCGCTTTCCACGGCATCCGAGGACGACGGGTCGCCTGGCGGGAGTTCACCTTCAGGCTCCAGCGGGACGCTGCCCGTGTGCAACTGCACGGAATGGGATGATGTCGATTGCGGTTCCGGGAACTGCACGGTGGATGAGATGTACCAGGAGAGGGTGTGCACGCCATCCGGCTGTGAGGACGAGTCAAGATGCATTGCGATGACGAAGTGCAGCGACATCAAGAACTTCAACATAAGCACCGGCACGGACGTCGTCGAGGTTACGCAGGGCAAGAACGCCACCGCGATATTCGAGGTGGAGAATACCGGAAACAAGAAATTCGATCTTGAGATAAACCTTGCGTACGACTGCTGTGAGTTCTTCCCGAGATTCGACAAGTTTGAGCTCAGCGAGAAGACCCAGATAACGGTTCCGATAGTGGTGCACGCACCGCTTACCCAGGAGCCCGGTGAGTACGTGCTGACGGTCAAGTTCACAGAGGCAGAGTTTGAGAAGATGGTTAGCGTGAGGATACTTGTGAAAGAGAATGAAATTATACAGAGGATTGAGAACCTGGCCATCCTGAAGCAAGAGATGGAGAACGAACTGAAAAACTTTGAGAGCTTGGGCATTGACGTGACCGGCCTTAAGAGGAGGCTGGACGAGCTTGGCAACAGCCTGCAGAGAGCCGGTTCAAGCATAGATGCGGACAATATACATGCCATGGATTCATACTTCAATGAGGCCAGCAAAGTTTTCGAATCCCTCGACGAGATAGTTTTACCTGTCAGAATACAGGGCTTCGTCTACAAGAGCATGCTGAACATCATAGCCGCAATCGTGTCGCTGATACTCATAATCTACATGCTCACGGAGGTCATACTGCCTCCGTTCATACTGAAAAAGATGCTGAAGAAGCTTCCAGCGGCAATAACAGAGCAGAAAGAAGTCAGAAAGAAGGCCAGGAGAGACAGGATGAAACTGATTATTAACGAATCCACATGCAGTAATATAGAGCAAAAGTCCCTTGCCGAGGAGAGCAAGCTGATTACCAGAATAAAGGAAACAGAAAAGGAAATTGAATTGCTGGATTCAAGATTCAGTACAAAAGGTCTCATAAGATGGCTTATGACCGGACCGAGGAGGCTCGTCCGCAGGAAGCCGGAGCAGCCCGCTGCCTCAACACCGAAGATGAGCAGTAAGATGGCCGAGGTCCAGAGGAAGCTCAGGGAGAGGGAGAAGAAGCAGAGCTGACCCGTCGAATAATACAAAACAGAACAAGTATGGTTTTTAATTATTTTGTGCCAATTCTTAAGGGATTGAAGATGTCGGAAGATGACGTTTTAATGCATGTAGAAATGATACCGTCATCATCTTTTATCGTTAGTGATACGAATACAACAGGAAAAACACAATTGGTTGATTTTGATGAATATACCGAAATATGGCAAGATTTTATAGCATCTCCTAATAAACCTTCTTTCATCGGTTCCTTAAATCGTGCCATTGATACCGACCCTACTATGATACCCTTTGTCAAGGGCGTGTTTGGAAAAGGTTATGATGCGTTTATGAAAAGACTCGATGACAACGTTATAAGAGCATCCGATGCCCGATATTTCTTATCTCGTTATTTTTCTACTTGTCAGCGTGGTGCAGGAAGCAATCTTGCTGGGTTTCCTTTAATCGATTTTGACGGAGAAGGAATTGAAGCTCATTTTGATACATCTTATGATAGAAACCTTGAAGTCGTGCGAAATGGATACAATAACAGCATTAGGATGTCTCCTTGGCGATTGAAAATCGGAGCACCTTACGATAATAGACTTAGAAAAATTACTCGTGACGTGGCGCATGATGTGGATGGTTTATCTAGATCTCTGAGCTCGGCTTTGAGTGACTTGGGAGCTGATCAAATTACTGTTGAGGAAGCTACACAGATTTGCATAGAATCTTTTGATGATTTTACTGATAAGCCATATGTAGACACGAAATATATCGGTCGAGGCGTTCTTCAGATGGATTTCTTCTTAATGTACCCACCAGAAATTAGGCAGTTAATACTTGATGGAGATGTATCTACAGAAGAGCTAGCAAAACTCACTAAAGAAGGTGAACTCATACCATATATATTCGATGTTTCCGGTGGAGCTGGTTCTATTGGAATATTGAGTGATCTGGCGCGAGAGCATGGATCCGATTCGGATATGCTTGATCATTATGCCAGATATCTCGTTGAGTCATACAGAGCAAAAAAGGGAAGGTACCCTAACAATGTTGTGATTGTTCCGAGAGAAGCAGACATGACTCTAATGGGATTTGAATATGTTCCTCTCCAAGAGAAGTTAGCAGAGATGGGTTTTGATACTTCTATCGCAACCATGGAGTCATTGGAAGAATCTCTTGATGGTGGGGGTTCCTTACGGTGTGTTGACGGCCATTATGTAAAGCCAGAACTAGTTGCCAGAAGGTTTACTTACTTGAATGACGGAAAAGATGGTAGCAGGGGTATAATACGTCTTGATATTCCTGAAAATATGCATATTGAGCCAACACAAGAATCAAGGATTGTTGCATCCGATAAACGTGTCAATTCGAGGATTATTGAACGAGTCTGCGAAGATTCAATTCCGTATATAGGTGCGTCAGTTGATGACACTGATTTAATCGATGATTTTTTCGGAAGAGAGGATTTACGATCAAGTTTCCCAGAAATAGAAAGGATGGGATTAATCCTAAAGACTTTTGACAAGGTTGCAGCATCAGGAAGTGGGCGCGAGGTCGTTTCTGTCCATCCATATGCGTCTGGGGGATACGTTGGAGATGTAAGTAGGAATGTCGTAGAATCTTTGAGAAGAAAAGGTGTATACAACTTGGTAGCGCATCCGAACCTTCTGCCACTGTTCGTGTCAAATGAGGGCTACATTCCTCCAAAAACTGAGATAAAGATGTTTGCGATTGCGAGGTATTAATGGGCGATTTAATAAGAAACGATGATTGGACCCCTGAAGGTGCAATGGAAACCAGTAGGATGGGTCTTTTATACGCCGAAGACCTTCATAATAGGTCTTTAGACGGAGAATTTAATTCCGGATTGATGGATTTTTCAGTTGAACAAGAATCATTTCTTGTTGACAGCGGATTAATGCCTATTAATGCCGAAAGTCTTATTTTTGGTGAACTTTCACCTATTGTCAGACCCGAATCGAGAGTTTACGTTGTTGAATATGATTCAGATATTGTAACGCCGCATAATCTACAAGAAGTCTACACAAGCTTAATGTCGAAAAATGATAGTATCAGGGGAATAACTGAAGCAAATCTACTGAATATAGGTCTTCATCCATTATTAGATCGTTCTTGGGATGATAGAGGACTTATTAAACGGCATCAATACCGTAATCGTTACGAATTACTTCAGAAAGACACACTTAGAAATAGAAAATTTGAAGAAGCCCGTATAGGCGATTTCAAATGCGAACCGTCAAACAATGGTATGTCAGCTAGATGTGTTTCTACTCAATACAACGTGAAATACCCGACAATCGGTGAAGTTATACAGTCATACAATACAATGATAGATATTACTCCTCTGTTTGTTGCCATGTTCGGTAATTCACCGTTTGCTGGTGGAATTGACACCGGTTATGATGATGGCAGAGTGCAAACTATACTTCAGACCGATAGTGTTTCTCATTTTATACTCCCAAGACATACAACAAGTATTTTATCTCATTGTAAAGAAGTTTTTCCCAGAAGATCTGCATTCGTTTGCGAAAACCCGTCGGATTCATACCATCAAACTTATAGCGGAGTTCATACTACGCAAAGAATTAAGATTGATGAGCAGGACGGTCATGCCAGAGTAGAATTTAGAATTGGAGATTCTATGAATCCATTTGAAATCATTCAGGGTGCTTTGTATTTAATGGGCGTAACTGAATCCCTAAAACAGAAAAGAAGACAACCTTGGTCGCATGTATGTTACAATTTTGGCAGGTCTGTCTATGGGATGAAAGATAATTTTATGTGGGATGGATCAGTGTATGAATCTCAGAGTTTGTGTGCTGAATCAATCAATTGGATGATAGAGGGACTTGAAAAAATGAATGTACACGGGTATGAAGATTTTGTTGCGCCCCTGATGCAAAGAGTTAAAAATGGCGTAACGGTAGCTGGGAACCTGAGGAAATTGTACAGAGAACAAAAAGATATTATTAATCCTATAAACGAATACATACAATGTGGAAAGAGAGGTGTGAGCTATGTCGTTGCATAAAATAACGCAGCGGGTTTTCGGTTTATATTCTTTAATTACGAGGAATCCTGCAAACTGGAAAGAGGAATCAGAGAGGCTGAGAAACACGAATGGGAGGGGAAAATGGATCTATGATTTTTCTGGTATAGACGGTCTAAGTGAGAAAATCAATAACATGACCGTTGAAAATGATTACGGTAAAGACAATATTTATCAAAAATTCTACCCGGTTGTTGCAAGTTCTTCATTGAGAACAGCCAAAATACAATTGGATCTGCTGGGAAAACTAAAGAAACATGAGAACCTTGATTTATTGGGAGTGAGAAAATATTTATATGATCTCGATTTTGATTACAAATGCGTTCAAAACAATTTTGAGCGTGTTATAAAAGACACATCCATAAAAAAAGTCGGGATGGATTTTTTTGACCCTTCTATCCCAGCAGAAACTGCTAAGGAAACGGCTTTTGAAATAATTGAAGACACCCTGATAAAATTTCAAGAATTCACGGGTCAAAGCAGATTAATTGATAATGAACTATTATCATCACTGAAAGTCCGGGTTCTACTTAAAGATGACCCATCTTTCATAATGAGATGTGTGAATAAATCAGGTAATATTAATATCCTACTGAATAAGAAAATGGATTACAATACGAAATTATTGAAGTTTGGGATATTGCATGAATTTTGCGGTCATGTGCTCGAAAGGGCATACTTTGATTTCGGCCTTGTTAAAGATAGCGTAATTCCCGAAGTTTATTCTTATAACGATATATCTTCACAGACGGTATTTGACGTCAAATCAGAATTATTTGCCGACAGGATGGCAAAAATGTTTTTAGAAAAAAACGAATTAAAGTACTTCAATTTTAGAAAAAATACATGGATCACCTGCCGAGCGATGGGAGATTACATCTATAATATCAAAGGTAAAAACATTGGGCACGTAATTCAGTTGTTCAGTAAAATTGGAATGAATTCACTAGCATTTGAAGAATCTCTGATGTCTTCACTTTTCATTGACGGTTTTCAAGGTCAGTATTTCTTCGCTGACAAATTGGCAGATATTATCCAAAGAAATCTGGGATTATCTGAAAAACAGTTCATGATAATGCTATTACTCTCTGGAAAAATACCATTAAAAAACGTTCCCCAATTCGTGAGAGAAATGAAGAAGAGTGGAGATTATGTGTAGGATGGTAGCTAGCGCTGGAAACGTGGATATGCCAGCTTTGACAGAGGGTTTCGTACAGATGGCGAGAGGATACAACGAAACTAATGAGTTCAATACGACGCTAGGTGCTTATGATCATGGAAATGGCTGGGGATATGTTATAAAGAATGGTAACGTTTATACGAGATATAGAAGTATAATGCCATGCTGGGACGATCCTGAAGTTCAAAGAATTAAGACGGATAATGCACAAATTTTACATGCCAGAAGAGCAACGATTGGTGCGAATGATGTAAGAAACACACACCCTTTCAAAATACATCACTTGGGAAGAGAATGGTATTTTTTTCATAATGGTCACAATGCTGATTGCTTTGAACCGTTTGAGGGAATGGAAAGTGAAACAGACTCTGAAATGTTATTTATGTATTTATTGAACAGATATGACGACAGAAGACCACTTGCCAGTATACAAGATGCAGTAGGTTCTCTTGATGACGTTCCTTACGAATCTCTTTGTTCTTTCCTACTTGATGAAAGACAGTTGTTTGCAATTAATTCTTATAGGACAAGACCAAAATACTACGAGTTAAACTTTCAAGATACTGGAGATGGAATCGTAGTGTCATCAGAAGCTTTGCCTCAACTTGGGCATGAATGGGAAGTTCTTGAAAACGGCCAAATAGCAAGAGTAACAATAGAGCCACCGACTATTGAAATTTCTTAGAAAATTATACAACATCTTCCCCCAATATTTCTACGTTATAATCGCCTTCACCTTCCTTTCTGTACCTTTTAGGATCACGTGAGCGCCAGAAGAAGCAGAAAGAGATGGACAGGAGGTAGAGTCAACTTTCGGTGGATTCACAGTTCCTTTTCCATGGCTATCACGTCATCGGCCAGAAGGGACCATTCCATCTTCCTGTAGAATTCAGCAGCCTTCCTGTTCCTCCCTTCAACGAAAAGCATGCACCTTGTTGCCCCTCTGGACTTCAGGATGTCTTCCGCTTTTTTGAGCAGACACTTTCCGAATCCTCTGTCTCTGTGTTCTGGATGGACACAAAGATGGAAGATGAAGGAGTTCCAGTCGTCATGGATCAGGAACACGCACCCGAGAATCCTCTCCCCATCTTCCACGACTATTATCGATTCGGGGTCTTGCACGATCTTCCTTTTGAATACTTCCCTCTCGTCGTACGGTTCGTGAATGCCCGTCTCTTTCAGCAGTCGCTCGACCGACGGGAAATCACTATCGCGGTAGTTCCGTATTTTCATATAATCACTTTTTACATCCACACACAAAACTTGCACCAAAATTTCCAGGTTTGAAATCAAACTCATATTTAGTTATCGTATGAGGCAAAATTATCAAGCCAGTCTCATCGAAAAGCTGAAGGACTTCTGAAAATGGTGACACAGACATTTCAATATGGTCTACCAAATCTCTTTCAACTTTTCTTCCTGCTTCTTCTGGAGTGTATAATACTTCAGATACAAGCCTACCATCAGGCTTGAGAATTCTCAGTTCTTCAGTGTTAATAGCCTTATGCTGACTGAAATCACAACAATTTATCATACCATCAGAAATAAGCAAGTCAAAATAATTATCCAAGAAGGGGGTATTCTGTGCAAATGCAACATTAGGTAGATAAACAGCACCATCCAGCTGTTGAGAGTCTATCTTGTCCAGTGCCTCCTGCATAGCAAAGGGATATGCGTCTAAAACAGCTATAAGCAGTTCAGCATCTTTATTGTATTTTCGCAACATTCTGTAAACACTCAGAGGGTTTTCCCAGTATGAGCAGCCCATAAGCAGACTGTGTATTGAAGACTTTCCAGATAACGTATTTTCAAGTTCCTCGTCTATGGCAGGAGTATCCTGCCAACCTTGCATCGTCACTCCTGTTCTGTATTTACTATGTTTCACAAATTCATCAAAATATAATTTAACATCCTCCGTGCTTCTAAATGGCATACCATACTTTACACAGTCCGTTGAATTCATTGCAACCCCCCTCATCACACATATCTACATTTTTCATGATGGGATTTAAGAATTAAAACTATGAAAAGAGGCAGAAGAATCAGGAAGGGCTAGATGTTTAAATAATATAGATGCTACATTTAACTAAATTTTACTGGATAATAGTAATCTTTATTAATAAGTAAGCCTAGATTTGATTATGAAAATAAAAGTGCTGCTCAAAAAGCTCGAGGGAATCCAGACCGTAGAAACGGTGATGTCCGTCCTTGGAGTGGACAGGCAGGGCGCAATCTATCACATCCACAGGCTCAGGAAGGCGGGCTATGTCAAAACGCAGAGAGCACCTTCAGGAAAGAGGGTCTACCAGATTTCCCATGAAAACAGTCAGGGCGGAAAGAGCTATTACGAAATACTGAACAGGCATTCGCCCATAAAGCTGCTCTCCACGAAAACCCATAAGATTTACGGGAGGGACGTGACACTGGAAGAAACGCTGATTTTCGCCATCACGTCAGGGAAAATCAGACTGATACTGGCTTCCCTGTCCCTGTTCGGGAAAATATCCAACTGGAAACTGCTATATAGACTCGCGAAGGAGAGCGGAGTGGAAAGAAAGGCCGGGGCGCTGTACGATTTATCCAGGCACCTGAAAATGAGGACGAAGAGGATGGACGGAAGGTTCAGAAGACTGATGCTCCCGAAGCCATATGACAGATTCCAGTTCATAATAGAGGGGATCAGCACCAGTGAAGAGGAATACAGAAAAATCGAAGACAGGTGGAGGGTGCGCCTGCCCTTCAATAAGAGCGATCTGGAGGATTATCTATGATAACGCTAAAGCAGCAGGAAACGCTATTCATGGAGATTTCAAGGAAATTAAAGAAAAGGATTATCACATATGCCGTCGGCGGAAACGCCATGATTTACTGGGGCCACAAGGACGCAACGGTAGATGTCGATATGGTTTTCACTGATGCGCATGAGATGAGGGAGTTCGAGGAGGCCCTGAAGTCTTCGGGCTATACGGGAATGGATTCATCGCATGTTTACGGCCTGAAAGACAACCGGCCCGTCTTATTGAAGAGGACCGGACAGGAAAGATTCGACCTGTTCCTGGACAAGGTCATAAGATTCGATTTCTCGGACGCCATGAAAAAAAGGGCCGAGAAAACATTCGAGTACGGGGAAAACCTCGTAATAAAGGTCGCCGACTATCATGACGTATTCCTGATGAAGTGCGCGACCGACAGGGGCAGGGACAAAGCAGACATCAAAGCGATACTGGAGAACGAAGACATCGACTGGGACATCATCATAAGCGAAGCGTGCAACCAGATCAGGCTTGGGAACGGCGGTTCGGTTTTTGACGTCCTGGGAGAATGCCAGAAAATGAAGGAAGAGATGGGACTGAGAATACCAGACCGGTTTTTCCATGAGGTATGGGACATGTTTTCGGACAAAACATAATCGGAAAAACCCTGTCAGGGGAAACCTGAAAAGAAGAAGATGAGCAGCAGAAGAAGCAGGAATCCAGGCCGAGCTAGCCGAAAATTCTTACAGTCTGTATGCCTAAAAAATAAAATAAGGGTAAAACATTAGTTGAGCCAAGTTATTTATTCCAAACAAAATGTAAATCATCATATGGGTACCAATTCAGCTGAGATAGAAATAAAGAATCTGACTAAAGTGTATAACAGGAACGAACCGAATGAAGTTTTGGCTCTGGACTCCATAAACCTTAAGGTACATAAAGGCGAGTTTGTAACCATTGTTGGACCTAGCGGGTGCGGAAAAACCACCCTTCTGGAAATTGTTGCGGGGCTAAACCAACCGACTAGTGGTAGTGTTTATTTAAAGGATAAGCATATCATGGGACCGGGTCCTGATCGGGCCATCGTCTTCCAACACTATGCCCTTTTTCCATGGAGGACCGTTATTAAAAACATTGAATTTGGGTTGGAAATTCAAAAAATACCATCTAGGAAAATTAGAGAAATCAGCAAAAGGTACATTTCACTGGTAGGGCTTTCAGGATTTGAAAATAACTATATCCATGAACTCTCTGGTGGAATGAAACAAAGAGTTGGGATAGCAAGAGCGCTTGCATACAATCCAAATATTCTATTGATGGATGAACCTTTTGGTTCTCTAGATGCCCAAACGCGCAAAGTTATGCAGGATGAACTTTTGAAGATACAAACGAAAGAGAACAAAACGATAATATTTGTGACCCATAGCATTGACGAGGCAATTTATTTGTCTGACAGGATTGCCGTAATGACATCAAGACCTGGAAGAATTAAAAAAATATTCGAACATCATTTACCAAGACTGGGTTTTAAAGACGACATGCTATCTACATCTGATTTTGTGAAATTAAGACATAAAATCTGGCAATTACTCAAAGTCGAAGTTACAAGAGCGCAAGCGAGTGAAAAGATGTTAAGGAGAAAAATATGAACAAAAGATATTTTTATAGTTTTATTGGGCCAATCATATTCTTTGTTGCTTGGGAAAGTATAGGAAGATCAGGCCTTGTTGCATCATATATACTACCTCCCTTTTCAGAGGTTTTCGTTGGCTTCATAGAACTTATGCTATCGGGAGAATTGATTGCACATGTTTCCACAAGCATCGTGAGGATATTTTTCGGTTTTGGAATGGCTGCATTAGTGGCAATTCCATTGGGGCTATTTATGGGATGGACCAAAAACGTCGAAAGGAGTATTAACCCGGTCATTGAAATGTTACGTCCCCTTTCACCAATAGCACTTTTTCCGCTTTTTATCCTTTGGTTTGGTATTGGCATTTATTCAAAGATTGCAATAATATTTTGGGTTTGTTGGTTTCCTATTTTGATAAATACAATAAAGGGGGTCAAAACCGTTGACCACCTTTTAATAAAGGCAGCAAAATCGATGGGAGCAAAAAATTCAGCGTTGTTCACAAAGGTTGTTATACCATCATCCATTTTTTGGATCATTACAGGATTAAGGATAAGCATATCAGCTTCATTATTGGCATTAATTGCAGCTGAAATGATTGGAGCAAACAATGGAATAGGTTTTTTCGTTCTGATATCAGCACAGACGTTCAAAACAGTAAATATGTATGCTGGGATAATAACAATAGGCATGATAGGTTTTATTTTTAACTATTTTTTCCTTCTTCTTGAGAAAAAATTGACCAAGTGGCACATCAAATAATTTCGGCACAGTTTTGCAGGAAATTGACCGTGGGGCGCAAGCGTATATCACATTCTCTTTTGTGGTTAAATGATTTATATTAATCTATCAAATTAATTTTAATGCCAAAAAAATTAACTGAAATAGCCGGATATCTTGATGATTTTCTCCAAGTAAACAGATACAAGAAGATAGACAGGGTAGGTGGTCTCATTTTCGATGGAAGAGAGGATGTAAAAAGAATAGCTTTTGCTGTGAATACAACAGTTGAGAACATTGAAAATGCAAATGAGAGGGGGGCAGACCTCTTGATAGTGCATCATGGGGGGTGGGAAGAAACTGAT
>CAYUBD010000030.1:0-12293 GCA_964442905.1 uncultured archaeon
TTCTGAAGTGCAGGAACCGCCGCAGTCTACATCAGTCTCGTCTCCGTTCATTAATTCATCAGAACATGAAGGTACAGCACACACGCCGTCCTCATCTACCAGCCCGTCGCAGTCGTTGTCAAGCGTATCGCAGCTTAATTCCGTGGGCTCATAAAAGGATCCGTAATTGGTAGCCGTGCATGCCTGCCAGCCTGAAACTCCGCCGCATGTCTGGGTCGAGCCTGAACATACGCCCAGCTGGAGAGCACATGGAGGCGGTATCATGTTATTGTCAGTAGTTCCGTCGCAGTCATTGTCTGAGCCATCACAGAGTTCCATAGATGGCACTACCTCTCCTTCGCAACTGTCCCACGTCCCGGCTGAACAGGTCTGTAAACCACCTTGACATACTCCGACATCAAGTGTTCCTCCAGGGCCGGTGTAGCATGACCGTATCAATGATTCATCCACAGAACCATCACAGTCGTCGTCAAGTCCATTACACGCTTCAGACGACGGGAGAGTGTCCTGAACACATGTGAGTGAACCGCTGCTGCATGTAGTGGTACCAGAGGAACATACACCAGGAAGTCCGGTATTACAACTTCCGCCACCACCCGGATTTCCTTCATCTATATCACCGTCGCAGTCGTTGTCAAGCCCGTCGCAGATTTCTGATGAAGGGAAAACATCCTGGGTGCAGTGAAGAGAACCATCAGAGCAAGTCAATGTACCGGCTGAGCATACACCAGGAAGTCCGGTATTACATGAGCCTCCTCCTCCTGGGTTGCCTTCGTCTACATCACCATCACAATCATTGTCAAGTCCGTCGCACAACTCGGGTTCAGGTGTACCAGGAACGGCGTCACACTCCACACCGCTTCCGTCTGGCATGCATACGACATGCCCGCCCGCCTGGCATGCGCCTATGCCGGCTGAGCACACATCATCAAGCGTTGGGAAGTCCTCGTCGATCTCGCCGTCGCAGTCGTTGTCAAGGCCGTCGCAGGTCTCTGGGGTCGGGGTGCATGTAGTAATTATGAAAACATATGCCTTCGAGGAGTTGGTCCAGTTCCACCTGTCTGTTCCCTGTACGCTTATCCCGTAAGGATGGTCCGGCACGCAGCTACCGCCGCATATATGGGATTCTACCTCGGACCAGTTTAATGTTGCTTTGGGTTCAGTCGTCTCCAGGTCATCAAAATATCCGTCATCGTCAAGGTCCCACTCAAAGAAGACTATATCGTCCCCGCAGCCGTACTCATTGGGGTCGATGCTTCCCGAGGCGTCCAGAGCAAGTGGCTCTCCTGCTTCAACGACATAAGGCCCGCCTGCGTCCATCTCGGGGGGAGCGTTGCCGTCGCAGCATGTCCTCCTGAAGTTGTATCCGACAGCTGCAAGGTCAAGTATGCTTATCTCCCCGTCCTTGTTGATGTCCGCGTTCGGATTCCAGTAAGTCTCGCCCGGATTGGTATTGTATGCCATTCCCACCCTTGCCAGGTCGAATATGTTGACTACGCAGTTCCCGTCGACATCGCCCTCGACAGGCACCAGTGTCCTTAATCCTTTCTGGGTGCTGTAGGAAATATAGACACCGTTCGGGTCTGAAAGGTTGAGCTCTGAAAGGTTCAGCCATGTGGGCCCCCATATGTTGAGCTGTTCGAACTCCAGGGTGAAGAGCCCCCTGTCGCCGGTAACGCCGTCGACCGCCGGGTTCAGCCTCGTATTCGCGAAATAGAACTTCCCGTTGGCGTTGTCCAGGGCTACGCCTATGGGGAATGAAGTGGAGGCGCCGTCGTCATTGAAGAAGTCGCCCTCGCTGTATCCCTTCACCTGGAGAACATCGGGGTCGAAGTCCAGCACCATCTCGGCGGCATACACCTCGTCCGTCGCGTTGAGCCTGACCTCGACAGGGAAATCCGCGCCTCCCGTCACGACCTCGTCCCCGGGATAGACGTAAACATGGTTCTGGGCGGCCGCGAGAGAGGGAATCAGCAGAAGCACTAGCAGTGTTAATCCGAATGCTCCTAATGCAGTGCTTCCTGAAGACATGACCTCACATAGAATATTGATAACTAAATTATCGGGTGAAGTTTTAAATTTGTTGAGTAATTTACCGCTTCTTCTCCAGGAGCTTCCTGATCTTGACAAGCTCTTTCACGACGTCCGTGCCTACAGCTGATGGTTCTTCTTCGTAGGCTTCTACCGCAACGGGCTTCTTCCCGCGCACGAACTTCATGATGAACTCGCGCATCTCCTCGAAGTCCTCTATCCCGTCCAGCCTTATCTCGGACGAGCGCTGATTCGCTCCGGAGTAGCCGGCAGTCTGTATCTTCAGGGAGGCTATGCCGAAATGTCTCGAAAGAGGCCCCTGTATTATGTCAACATTGGTTATCCTGTTGAACGGGACTATGCCCGTGTTCCTGAACCACACGCCGCGTCTCCACACTATCTCACTGCCGGTTATCCTGTATAGTATTGTGTGATAGTACTTGGGAATCCATATTAGCACAAAGAGTATCATTATGGAAACAGGTGTCCCTATTATTGCTGCCACATGCCACGGTGCGAAAATGAAGACCGGTAGCATCCAAAGCAGAATTCCAAAGAATATTCCTCCAAGGAAATATAAGTAGTACAGGCTCCTGAGCTGCGTTGCCGGTCTGAAGTCCTCCCCGAGCTTTACATTCAGCTTTTTCATAGTTATATTTTTACTTCCGACTTAAAATAATGTTATGGAAGAAAAGAAAGAAGAAAAGCCGAAGCCGCGTTTCTCACTGACGAAGGAGCAGATAAATGAATTGCCTGTCGGTGGCTTCGGAGGCAAGATATATCTTATCTATACGAAGAAGAAGGCCGAGGAAGCGGCTGAGAACCTGCTCAGGCACGAAACACTCGGCTTCGACACGGAGACAAAGCCGGTTTTCAAGAAAGGGCAGAAGCAGAATCCCATAGCGCTCATACAGCTCTCCACTGAAAAGACAGCGTATCTGTTCAGGGTAAACGAGACCGGGATGGTGCCCGGGCTGAAAAAGGTGCTTGAAAGTCCGAATATACTCAAGATTGGACAGGCCATGAAACATGAGATTCTGACCATGAAGAAGGAGCTCGATGTGAAAGGCAATGGATTCGTGGACCTCCTTGACGCGGCATTCAAGCTGGAAACCGAGCCGAAAAGCGTCAAGGGACTGGCTGCGCTGTTCCTCGGCATACGCATAATCAAGTCCATGCAGGTGACCAACTGGGAACGGGAAAGGCTTTCAATGAAGCAGCAGCGCTATGCGGCGACGGATGCCTGGGCCTGCCTGGAGGTTTTCAGGGAATTGCAGAAAAGAAGGCTTCTGAAGTCTATTGATACCGGAAAGCACCGGTAGACCGGGTTAGTTTTAAAAAAGTTTTCCTGAATGATAGTATTATGTATGATGCGTCATCCGGGACAATCAAAGGAAATTACTTTCTTATAAAGAGGGATTTTATAGATGCAGTCAGATGTATAGACCATCTTCGTCCGGTCGCAAAACTTCTTGACGAATACATGAAAGATGATGTATACAATCGAATCAGTTCTGATCCAAGAACCGCATTCTGCGCGATAATGAACACAACAGTATCCAAGAATGTCCCTAATGATAACAAGAGTGATTATAAGAAAGCTGTAAAATCAATAAACACTAATATGTTCAAGAAAAATCCATTCCCTTCGTTCATGAAGAGCGCTAACTGGATATAACGGCTAATCGTCTGGATTCAATGCTTATAAAACTTTCCGTGAACGATTTTTCAGGAAGTGGTATCATGGCCTCTGAAAAATCCAAATCACTTGAAAGAAGGAATTACACTATATACATTGACGACTTCAGAGAGTGTCTGAATAAAGATTTCGAGAAGATGATACCTGAAGATCCGGATAGAGAGGATCTCAGCCCCGTACTGGGAACTATGAAGAGGTACATAGATTACAAATTAAGTGATGCCATAGATAAGGGTCGGGTAATTCCCGGTTTTGAAGACGGATACAGAGTAAAAATGAAAGTCACATCCACTGACGAAGTGAAAGCTGTCATGCGGGCTTTCGGTAATGTTCTCATTGCTGTATTGGACGAAGAAGAGATGCAAAGGCTCGACGAACACATAATCGTGAAAGACCGTAACGGTAATGAAAAATACAGGTTTACCCCAAAGCAGCATTTGTTTAATACAGTAAAAAAACAAGCCAAAATGCAAATTGCCAACAGACGAGATGAATATGGAAAAGTGAGCTTCATAGATGAATCGAGCAGAACGATTATCACTGCATGCGATAACACTCTGGACAAAAATATAGCAGATTATTATTACAAAAGAGATCTTTCAGATTACATCAGACTGACTCCTGAAGAGAAGATAGATGCCGCGAACACATTCTATGCGACCCACAAGATACCGTACTTACTGTATCCTACAGACGAGCCTCTGAACAAATGCATTCTCGGAGAAAGACTTCTCGAAAGGATTTCACAGTATCCGCGCAAACAGAAGCTGGCGATATACAGAAGACTAACCCAGAAACAGCCAGAATTGTTCGGACTACCTGCGCTGAAGTCTGCATGAGCTGAAAACTGTTTTTATTCTAGTCAAAGCATAATATAAACATGAAAGCCCAGGCTGCCTTTGAATACATGCTTGTCGCAATGATCGTACTGGCCTTTCTGGTACCGCTGTGGACATATACGATGGGCATGAACAATGAAGCCACAGACGAGCTGGCGCTCTCCTATGCCAAGAATGCCGTGGAAAGCATCACGTCCGCGGCTGATCTGGTCTACTCGCAGGGGGCACCCGCCAAGGTCAGGATAAAGATATTCATACCCAGCGGCGTGGAGGAGGCCAACATAACAAACCAGACCGTAATAATGAAGGTCGTCTACAGCGGAGGCACTACCGGTATATTTTCAGTCTCAAGGGCAGGGCTGAACGGGACCATGCCTGTTACAAGAGGCATGCATATTATGGATATAAGGGCTGTTGATAATGCAAACTATGAAGTCGATATCCAGGAAGCATAAAGCGCAGAGCGCATTCGAGTTCATGTTCATATTCGGCGTATTTCTTTCAGCTCTGGTGGTAGGGCTCTGGGTAGCAAACGTCAAGACCGGCGAGATAAACATGTATGACAAGAACCTGAAGATAGATGACCTCCTCACGGCAGTGACGGAGAAGATAAACACGGCATGGATAGAAGGGGAAGGCTTCAGCACGAACGTGACGCTTCCGGAGCTGGTCGCGAGCTCGTCATATGAGATCAACGTGACATCCAACTTCGTCATCGTGACAGTCGGCGGTGAGCACTACACGAGAAGCATAATAACAGAGAATGTCACAGGTGAGCTGACAATCGGTGCAACCAACACACTGCTAAATAACGGGGAACACGTTGAGATAGTGTGAAGCTTTTTAATGGCTTTTAGGAATGTATTCTTATGAGATTCATCGTGAAGCACAAGGAAGAGCAGGGTAATGCTGTCAGGGAGAAGGTAGTCTCTTTGCTCAGGGAAAGAGGCATTGAATGCACCGATGATGCGGGAAAGGATGCCGACTTCGCGGTGATCATAGGCGGTGACGGGACGCTTCTCAAGCACAACTCGCAGCTGAAATGTCCGATTCTCGGGATAAATCCGGGTCACAGCGTGGGACATTACATGAGAGCATGCGCGGATGACTTCGGGGAAAAGATTCTCAGGCTTATCGATGGCAGGGAAGGGAAGGACTATCATGTCTACGACTTCGTGAGGCTGGAGACGTCCGTAAACGGTGAAAAGATGGGTACAACCGCGCTCAACGACGTGCTTGTGAGCCCCATATATGTGAGGAGGGCGCTGAAGGCTGCTGTGGAGGTCAACGGGAAGAAGAGCGATGAAACCAACTCCGGCATAATAATATACACACCGACAGGATCCACCGCGTTCGCGCATTCTGCCGGGGCGGAGACGCTGGAATACGACAGGGATGTAATGGGAATTGCCGCGCTGGCGCCCTACAGCGGTGAGCTGAAGAAGGGCGAGATGCTGCTTGGAAAGGGAGATGTGAAGATAGTGTGCCTCAGCGAAGAAGGCGAGGTCTGCATTGACGGCAGCGATGTGAACATTAAGAAGATTGGAAAAGGTGACACAGTGGCCGTAAGGAAGTGCACGTTACCGGTCAGGCTTGTTGGATTCAGGAGCAGGTTCGACACTTCTTAGCTGTTTGCAACATTAATAAGAATCGGAAGGCAGAATTATTCATGGGTCAGGGTTTCTCCAGGTATTTCGACAGGGGATACTACCGCAGCATGGAGAAGAGATTCGCCATCAAGCCCATAGTCTACTGCTGGTGGTTCAACTTCATTGTCGCGCTCGCTGTATTCAACCTGTCCATGTACCTGTTCGGTGATGTCCTGCTGACGGTCATGTACACGCTTCTCGCCTGGACCATAACCCTCACCATAAGCATAGTCTACTGGCTCATGTGGATACAGAAGAAGATAAAGGGTGGCAAGAATGTCAAGGTGGTGGCGTCATCTGCCATAATGATAATGTTCATAATAGCGCTGCTCTTCATACTCAGGGTATTCATGTTCGTGATTCAGATATCACGTGCCTAGATCATGTAAACTATTAAGCACTGTCAACAAACTATAACACATGCCAAGGAGTGGAAGTCTGCTTGTCTTTTTCATACTGATTCTGACAATCCCGTCTGTCGCCGGTGCAGCATCCATGACCATGATACAGAGCGGCATTTCCGGTGCCGTGACCACGAAAAATATCATCGTGGGGCAGATCGGGGCAGAAAATGACGTGATAGTCGGTACCTCTACCGGACTTTACATACTGACATCCGATGGTGGACTGGAGGAATACATACAGACACCTGCGCCTGTCAGCAATGTCGTTGTCATTGATGATGCTACAGGGGACGGAATAAATGAGATTGTCATAGGCACGGAGGATGTTTATTTCCCGAACGTGCAGTGCTATGATACAGCGACCGGTGAAAAGCTGTGGGAATTCTCGCCGAAGATAGAGGTGTATGACACATACATACTCTGGACGATGAAACAGACCAGAGTCTTCGACATGATTGTTCTGGATGACATAGACGGGGACGGCTACATGGATGTGGCATTCAGTTCCGGTTATGTGCTATACGCACTGAGCGGCAAGACCGGTGAAAAGCTGTGGGAATTCAGTGACACGGATAACGTGTGGGATATTCAGCTCACTGAAAATGGCGACATATTGGCCGGTGACCAGAACGGGCATGTGTATTTCATAAGCAGTGATTCGGGAGAGGTCATATGGAAGAGGGGGATAGCGGAAGGATATACCGTGCTGAACCCGGGCACGAACGCTGAAGCAGGAGATGTCAAGAGGTCTGTATGGGACATAATTCCTGTTGACATAGACGGAAAAGAGCATGCGGCTGTAAGCACTGAGGATGGTCATGTTTATCTGCTGGATACAGCAAACGGCGAAACTGTCTGGAAGCTGGAAATAATAGATTATGTGGACACGCTGCTCTACAGTTACTATGGTGACAACCCGACTGCGACATCAAGCAGCGACTATAACTTCTTCAACCTCAGGCTGACTGCGTCTGACAGCGGGTTAGTCGCATACACGTTCCCCGGGATAAGGTACGGAAAAGAATACAAAGGCGTGAAGGGCATTTACATGATTGACACCGGAACCGGGCAGATAAAATGGGAAAACGAGAACATAGACCTCACATACGCTGCATCGGTAGAGGTTGTAGATCTCGGTAAAGAATATCTGGCAGTTCCGCTTGGCAAGACCGGCCGGAAGGGAAAAATAAGGATCATGGACCCGGATGACGGATCTACATACGATACTGTGAACATAAACTCGAGCTCGGCGAAATCGAGGGGCTGTCTCTTTTTCATCAGAGCCGTTGGCGAAAACAGGTTCCTCTTCACATCCAGCTATGACGACCTTGGTCTTGCTGAATATCCGAACGGGATCGTATGGAGATACCCGAGGATAAACGACGTATTCGTGCTTAAGGCGGACTTTACGGGCGACGGGGAAACTGACATGCTGGTAAAGTCAAGGGACGGCGTAGACAATGAAAATGTATTCGATGAGGGAAAATCCAGGATGTTCTTCGTTATAGACGGGGCAACAATGGAGACCGTCTGGTCATATGAACTTCCTTCCAAAGTGTTCATGGAAACAGGCGGACTGTCTGAACTGCAGGTAGCGCCCGACGTGAACGGTGATGGAAAGTCCGATATTGTGGCATACATTCAGTACGACGGAGACTGGAACAGGGGTGATGAGTACGGCGAAAAGACCATGGTGATGGTATTCAGCGGGAAGACGGGAAAAGTGCTGATGGACAGGCCTGTCACCGATGCTGATTACTACGGGATATATGAAAGATTATTCAAGGATAACAACTTCTTCAACGAAACTGCAAGAAAAAGCCTGCTGGACGACTGGGGTATTTCGGAGAGGGGTTTCGATGAACTCACGCTGTTGCAGAAGAGGGATTTCGAGAAGCAGAAGGAGGATAGGAAGAGTAACATACTCGACATGAAGGATGACGTGAGGATAAGGAAAAGGATAGTATCGCTTGACATAATAGATGACCAGAGCGGTGACGGTATAGATGATTTCATAATCGGGCTCTGGAATGATGTTTTCATAATGGACAGCGTCAGCGGGGACATCGTGTGGAACAAGACCAGCAGACTGGATTTTTACCGTGACCCGTTCACAGGCGAAACCCCTGATGGTTTATTCAGCAACTGGACGACTGACGACAGGACCAGATACATCGTAGTCGGTAATGCCAACAATGACGGTATGGACGATCTGGTGCTGATAAGCTGGGACAATATCATGTTCCTGCATTCGAACGTGACCGGGAAGAATCTGGAGTACGCCGTCGCATTCACGCGTTCCGAAAAGGACGGCATGGATAAGGAAAGGGTTACGAATATCGGCGACCTCAACGGAAACGGGGCGGACGACATAGTATTCGAGAAGCACGTCCCGGACGCACCGTCCATGTTCATCTTCGCTGACGGTCGGAACGGCTATACCATACTGGAGTCTGAGAGAAACGGGGTGGGTGCCGACCTGAAGGCCGCGGACTTCAACGGCAACGGATTTGAGGATTTCATAATATTCCAGATGTGGACAGATGGCGGCGGACCGAGCCTTCAGGTAACAGACGGGAGAACGAAGGAGGTTATATGGAACTATAACGGCATAGGGGAAGCGTGGATGGTTACTGACATATTCGGCTACGGCACTGTCATGCCAGCCGCTCCTGCCGGAGACATCAACGGAGACGGCATCACGGATATTGCTGTGGTGAGGTCGCAGGCATGGCAGCCGGGCGCAGAAGTAGTGATATACGACGTTAAGAACAATGAGGAGCTCACAACCATCAAAATCGAGGACACTGATAAGACGAGGGGTGGTGGTGATGAATGGATGCCGGGCATAAGCGCTGAGATGCTCTCTGACATAAACGGAGACGGGAACAACGAGCTTGGCATAATAGCGGCTGTGGGCGAAGAGTATCAGAAACAGATACGGATGTTCGTCATAGATGTCGCGAACTCGGAGATCCTGTCGGACTTCAGCTCTGCCGGGAAGGAAATGCTGAATCTCGGAGGCGGCACTGTCGGCATGATAGGCAGTTCCGGAAACATATACTTCCTGGACACAGACAAGGAACTGAAGATAACGTCGCCGTCGGATGGCGATGTGTCCGGTTCTCCGGTAAGGGTCACGTGGACAGGAGCTTCCGATTCTGTCACCACCGTACTCGTTGACAGCCAGAAGACACTCATGACCGAGGAAGATTCCGCTGAGTTCGAGATACTGAGCGGTGAGCATAAGATAACTGTTTATTCATTTGACAGCTACGGGAAGGGCGTATATGACAGCATAGACGTTGTAATAGAGAAGAGCTCAGCCAGCACGGCAGTGGTTACCGTGATTGTCATGATTCTCATTGGGCTGCTGTTCTCACCAAAGCTGCTGACATTCGTGATGGGGGTAAGAAAATGACCGAATACATGATAGAGACGGACAACCTGACGAAGAAGTTCGGGGACCTCATCGCAGTCAACGGGCTGAGCATAAAGGTGAAAGCCGGTACTATACACGGCTTTATCGGACCGAATGGCGCGGGCAAGAGTACGACCATGAAGATGCTGATAGGCGCGCTTCACGCTTCAGAGGGAAGCGGTAAAATAAAGGGCCATAACATGGGTTCGCTTGAGTCCAGGAAGGTGTTCGGCTTCTCACCCGAACATCCGCATTTCTACGAGAACATGAACGCATACGATTATCTGGCCTACATGGGCCGGGTGAGCGGACTTAATGGCCGTGCAGCCGGGGAAAGGGCTGCAGAGATGCTGAAATGGTTTGAACTTGGCGAGTTTGCTCATAAGAAGGTTGGTAGTTTCAGCGCAGGGATGAGGCAGAAGATGAGCCTCGCGCAGGCCATGATACACGAACCTGAGCTGCTCATACTCGACGAGCCCACAGCCAATCTTGACCCGGCCGGAAGGCTGAGCATAATAAAGAAACTCAGGGAACTC
The DNA here is from genome assembly GCA_964442905.1 of uncultured archaeon. GTDB lineage: Archaea > Aenigmatarchaeota > Aenigmatarchaeia > QMZP01 > JAFGSV01 > JAFGFG01. The sequence continues at coordinate 10,580 of CAYUBD010000030.1, forward strand.
TGCAAGCAAAGGAAGATGACCGTTTTCATCTCGAGCCACATCCTGTCCGAACTGGAGAAGATGGTTGATGATGTCACTATAATAAGCCATGGAAAGATCGTCACCGAAAGCGGTGTGAAGGAGCTCGAAAGCAAATACGCAGGCAATGAGTACCTGCTGAAGACGCCTGACCATGAGAAGGTGCTCAGCGGTCTCAGGGGAAGGAAGTTCGTGCACAAGGCCTGGCAGGACGAGTCAGGCACCATACATATAGTTTCTGCAGGCAACGAGACTGAATTCAAGCGCAGCGTGTCAAAGGTCATGGCTTCAAACAATGCAGCACTCGATGCATTCGGCGTGGCAACCAGCGACCTGGAGAGGGTGTTCATGAAGCTTGTCGGTGAGAGTGACCAGAAGATGGAAAAAGTGAAGGGTGGTTTCCATCTTGCCATGCCGTTCTTCCACAGGAAAAAGGGGGAGAAAAAATGATGTTCCATGCCATAATGATCAAGACGCTGAAGGACATGTTCAGTATCAGGAGGAGCATTCTATTCATCATAGCCGTAATGATTGTGCCGATTATCGGCTCGGGGATATTCAATGAAAACTCACAGGTGTCTCTCATGACACTGGCCATGCAGGACCAGATGGTCGTGGGTTTCTTTATAATAATATCTTTCATCTGGATAGCAGGGATACCCCTGGTGATGCTTGCAGGCGTTACGTGCGGGGACTTCATATCCAAGGAAGATGCGGACGGAACGCTTCTGCTGCTTGTCAGCAAGCCTGTGAGGCGTTATGAGATAATAATTGGGAAGTTCCTGGCATTCATGCTGAGTGCTGTGCTGCTGGAAGCCATAGCGCTGCTGCTGTCCGCACTGCTGATATCCGGAGTGATGGAGTCGGATGTCTACATATTCAGCAACATGCTCGGACTGATACCCCATCTCTTCATGTACTCGATATTCGTCTCCTTCATATTCGGCGCCATAGCGACTGCGCTCTCATCGCTCTTCAAGAGCAGGATAAAGACCATACTGACCATTGTCGCGATAACCATGCTCATCTTCTTCGGCTTCATGGTTGCCAGGGGCTGGCTCGGACCGGTCTATGAAGGCTACTACCTGAACTATCTTGACGTTAATTATCATCTGGGGAATTCATACCTCCTATTCATAGAGTCTTCAGGATACAGGATGACACCCATATACCAGGGAATCATGGGGATGTTCACGGGCACATACGATACCGCTGACATAAGCAAGCTATATGACATGGATATCGGTGCGATGCCGTCGACGCTTCAACCCAGGGACTACACGACTCCGGCAGAGTCCGCATTTATATGGCTGGGGATCGCCATCATCCTGTTCGTACTGGGGATGATGAAAATCGAGAGAAAAGAAATAAGCTGAAACGTCACTTCCCGTATCGCCTGTCCCTTTCCGAGAATTCCTTCATTATCTTATCAAGCTCTCTTGTGGTGAACGCCGGCCAGAGCGTGTCCGTGAAGAATAGCTCCGCATATTCTATCTGGTAGAGCATGAAGCCTGAAAGCCTTCTCTCACCACCGGTTCTTATGACGACGTCCAGCGGTCTGGGGACCATGAGAAACTTCTCGAAAACATTTTCGTGAAGCCTGGCAATCGTCGGGTTCTTCCTGAGCCACTTCGAAGATGCCATGACTGCGTCCAGTATCTCCTGCCTGCCTCCATACCCTATGCATATGTTGAGC
>CAYUBD010000031.1:0-4428 GCA_964442905.1 uncultured archaeon
ATGTGCTGGCCGCCGTAATAACCAGCGCAGTCCTGATTAACACAGTTTCTGTCAAGGGCATCATTGTAGCCTGACGCCGTCACCTTAACGTCGTACTTGTGCTTCGGATAGAGTGTCAGGTTAAGCACTTCGTATGGTGTGTATATCTCATAGTTGCCGTCAGCGTCTGTGGTGACATTGTAGAAGTATTCATTGTCGTAGCCTATTTGGATGCTAGCGTTTGAGTGTCTCACAAGGAACACGCTCGCATTGACCACAGGTTGATTGTTAAACATATCCAGAACCCGGCCGTCTATAGTAATGCTGCCGTTGATGAGTATCTCTTTGTCTACATTCATCCCAGCATCGAACTGAGGCGGTGGGACGCCATCTTCTGTAAATATTTCAACTGTCGTGTTTTTATCATCATAGTATTGATTGGAAACGCTGAAGAAGTACTTAACTGGTGATTCTGTTGTAGCCGCCGTCGCAAAAAGCATGATGTTTCCGTTATTGTCTGTCTTACATTCACCGTCGACACATCTGTAGTTGTCTGCCTGAGATTCCTCCATGCTTGTATCCTCATAAACCTTCACCAAAGCGTCCGGCACGGGTCTGCCGCTTACAGCATCCTTTATTGTTACATTGAAACTGCCAAATTGAGTGTTAGTCAGTTCTTCTATGATTGTCAGCTCGTCATCAAAAATGTAATAATGGCTGTTGTTGTCATCGCTCTTGTTGAAGTAGTACTGTGATTCGGAAACTCCTGTGTTATTGACGTATATCATGAATCCGGCTGGCGTGAAGTTGATATTCGTCATGTTGAACCAGACTGACCCGTTTGCCGGTGTGATGGCATAGCCGAGTAATACATCGTTTGAAGCGTTTATCAGGGAGACGTTCGCGTATCGAACCGGGTCTCCATTGATTATATTTGTGACATTAACGGTCAGGTAGGGGTTCTGCGCTATCGTGAAACCCGGGTAGAAAGACAGGAAGGAGATTACGGCCACTACAGCCAGAATTAACAGCATGTTCCTGGATGACATCAGACCCTTTAACTTGACCATCTAATATGCCCCGTTTGCCTTGAGTGGTTCAACAAATTGATATTGCAATATTGGTTTTTGGATGCAGGTAATTTATTATTATTGGCTTAATTGGTTAATTATTGGTTAGGTATCGGTTAACTGTTCAATTTGTTATTAAGATTATTGATATGAAGTTTTATAAGTTTCACTACCGCTAGATACTCTTTTTGAAATTTCCTGAAGAAAAAGCCTTACTCTTTGAACTCGATGTCTATCTTTATGCCTTCCGGGATCGGCAGCCTCACGACCTGCCTGAGCGCCCTGTCGTTGGTGCCTATGTCTATGATCCTCCTGTGGATCCTCATCTGCCACTTGTCCCATGTGGCGTTACCGTGGCCAGTGCCATCGCCGCACGGGGTCTTGAGTGTGGTAATCTTGAGCTTCTTGGTGGGCATGGGCATGGGTCCCCTAACATCTACGCCGTACTTCTTCGCTATGCCCTTTATCATGTCGCATATCTCTTCCAGTTCACTGTAGTTCCTTCCTGCGAGCTTGACCCTTGCGTATTCCATAATCATCTACCTCTTTGACCTCTGCTTGTACCTTCTCGGACCCTGCGAGGACCTTGGAGACTTGTGGGGCTCCGTCCTTCTGGGATCGTAAGCAAGCATGTTCCTGTCGTAATCCATGAACGCCTTCCGTGCGTCAGGTCCCAGCATCTCCGCAAGTGACTTTGCTATGGCCTGCCTGGCTGCCTGTGCCTGTCCTATGATGCCGCCGCCCTTCGACGTGACCTTGATGTTGAACTTCTTCCATGCATCACCAACGAGCATAAGCGGTTCATTAATCAGGAGGTGAACTGTCCTGTTCTCTATCATGTCCACAGGTGTCGAGTTGAGCGTCACAATGCCTTTCCCGGGCTTTATGCTCGCCCTCGCAACAGCCTTCCTCCTTTTTCCAGTATTGAAGGTTGATTTTGCGTCCTTAACGGCTTCCTCCTTTCCAGTCTTCTGATCGGTTTTCCTGCTCATACCCTTCCAGCAACCTTTTCAAGCGTCATGTATTTCTGCTCGCCCTTGTTTGCGGCTTCTTTCACAACCATAAACTCTTTGTCCTTCAGGTCAGATGGTATAGAGATAAAGACCTTCAGTCTTTTAAAAGCCTCACTGCCTCGTGGCGTTTTGTATGGAAGCATGCCCCTCACGGTCCTCTTGAACACCCTCTCGGGGTTCTTTGGGAAGAACGGTCCGTGGTACGGATCACCCCTGGCCCTCTTTTCCTTGTATTCGGTAATGGTTGCTTCGGGCTTGCCGGTTATGACAGATTTTTCTGAATTGACGACATAGACGCTCTCACCGTTCAGAAGCTTTTTTGCGACCACTGATGCCAGCCTCCCGAGAATCATGTCCTTTGCGTCTATGTAAATCATAGCAATCATCCCATAATCCTTACGGTCTTTAGATTAGGCTTGCTCTCAACGAAGTCCTCTATGTCCAGGGTCTTGCCACCGGCCTTCTTTATCTTCTCCTCTGCATTTCCTGAGAATTTAAGAGCGGCGACAGTCACTGCTTTCGTGATGTCACCGGAACCGAGAACATAACCCGGGACCACGACTGTTTCCTTTCCTGCGTGCTTTTCGAGAGAGAAAAGATTCACTTCGTATGCTTTCCTTCGCGGCCGGTTGAGCTTCTTGGCCAATGTGCCCCAGAATGGAGTATTCTCATGCCTGCCCTTTTCATCCAGCTTCCTTATCAGGTCCGCTAAGAGCTTGTTTTTTCCTCTGACCTTCATGCTTTATCACTCTCTTCCCTATTATTTAACCAATGGCTTTTATATGCATAGGTTAACCGGTATCTCATTATTGTATGACTAAGGTTTAAAAATATTGAGCTTTTATTGCAGCTCATGAGTGCTCAAAAGCCCATACAAAGAAATGCGGTAGCTTACTTTCCGTGAAGGTAGATTGTTTACTTGGACTAAAGGTTAATGCGGAGGCGAGGGTTCGAACCTCGGAACCCACTAAGGGAACAGGTCTTGAGCTTCGACTTCACCGGGCGAGCGCCCATCAGCGCTCAAGATGAATCTGTCGCGTTTGACCACTTCGCTACCTCCGCATGTAATAATACATTTGGCTAGAAATTTAAAAAGCTGAAAACAACTGGGAATTATGATATTGACTGCAATTCGGATTTCAGCTTCTCTATCTGCTCGTATATGCCCCGGACGTAGTTCTCCACCTCTTCGGGAGGCTTTATCGGAGAAGATGTATCAAGGGAAGGGCCTGTCTTCTGCAGCAGCTTCATGTCCAGGGAAGATATGATTATGTTCACCTTGTCAAGGACCTTGTTGGTCAGGGACATGGCGGTCTTGAACTCCTTCTCTATCTCGGCCATGGCGTCAAGCGCATCCCTTAATCCAAGGGAATATGATCTCAGCTTCTGCACATCCTCAAGCAGTTCCTTGTATCTCTCTATCTTGACGAAAACCGGCGGTGAGCTCTTGTTCGCTGTTACGGGGGCTTCAATTACAGGCTTGCTTATGGCCCTCTTTATCTGCTTCTCGAAATCATCTGGCATTTTCACCAACTCTAAAACTATAACCTATCTTTCGGTTCGTGATTTTTAAATGTTTCAGAAACGCCTATAGCGATGGGCCTTTTGAGCTGCGCCACAGCACGTTGAAGAACTGCCTGTATGACCTGGAAACATCGCTGCTCCTTATGAGTGTCAGTACGGGCTGTTTCGACCACAATATTATGGCCACATTCTCTCCGTAAATCCATGTAGTCGACGGTGTATCGTAGAGCGTGGCATTGAATCTCATTTCAGAGTGAGATAATGGATCATGGGACTTCTCTTCCCTTATCTTCTCGCTGTAGATGATTTTCATATTTACCCGGGCGTGGGCCCTTCTCCTGTGCCAGTTCCTCGAGTACGTCCTGAATGTCTCCATGAAACGACCCTCGGCACCGAAAACGAGAAGCTCCGTACCAGTCCTGATAACGTCCTCAGCCACAGTCTTCAATCCTTTCCTGCCAGTATAAACCGTAGCCTCCTCTTTCTCCTTGGACAGCGTCCTCTTCATCTCCAGCTCAGGAACGATTTCCTCGAGTACCTGGCGCCTTTCCCTGACTTCCTCTTCTTTCTCTTCGAGGTAATGGAGGAACTTGCTCGGGGATGCCGCCTCGAAGTAGCGCCTCTCTGTCTTCTTGATATGGCTCACGAGTCCCTTTTCAGCAAGCGACCTCAGCGCATCATATACATTCGTCCTGTTCACTCCGGATTCTTTTGCAATGTCGCCCGCAGTCACAGAGCCCAGGTCAAGAAGCGCCAGATAGACCTTTGCCTCATTACCTGCCAGTCCAGCTTCCCGGAGAATCTTTTCTACTTCCATATTGTTGTTATATTATATTACAACA
>CAYUBD010000031.1:4528-12240 GCA_964442905.1 uncultured archaeon
CGCAGAAGTTCGACCGCTACATGAGGATAGAGACCGGCGGGAGCATAGGAGGAGCCCCATTGGTCGTCGGTTCGACTCTCTACTTCGCATCCATGAACCACAACATCTATGCGCTCGACGCAGTGGATGGGAAGGAGTTGTGGAGGTTCGAGGCGCGTGACAGGATCGGAGGGTCTGGACCGGTATACTCCGACGGCATGATATTCGCGGGAAGCTATGACCACAACCTCTACTGTCTCAATGCGAAAACCGGGGAACTGATATGGAAGTTCCGCACCGAGGGTCCCATATACTGCAGGGCTGAAACGGACGGCGGCACGGTTTACGTTGGTTCCAAGGACCGGAACCTGTACGCCGTCGAGGCGGCGACCGGAAGGCTCCTGTGGAAATTCACGACGGGTGGAGACGTCGCATCCATGCCGACGGCACACGAAGGCAGCGTGTTCATAGGCTCGTACGACAGGAACGTCTACAGGCTGGATGCAGGGAACGGCAGGCTCATCAGGAAATACCCGACGCAGGGAGAAGTCCACAACCTCAACAGGTTCCTCATCGACAACGGCGTCATATACGTCACGACCACCGACAACATGCTGCGCGCCTTCCGCATAGAGGACGGACTAGAGGTGTGGAAGGCGAGGATAGGGAACTATGGCGCCTCATCGTGCCCGGTGAAGGACAAGGACAGGCTGTACCAGGGGACCAGGGACGGCGACGTGACCTGCCTAGACATGAACGGGAGGATACTGTGGAAGTTCCCGACGAGGGAGGTCGTGCACATCCCTCTGGTAAACGGGGACCACGTATACTTCGGCTCCGGAAACAAGCTCTTATATTGCCTGGATATGGACGGGAAGAAGGTATGGACGTTCGGGACGAACGGGTCCATAGTCCTCAATCCTGTCATTCGGGAGGGATGTCTCTACTTCGGCTCATGGGACTGCCACATGTACTGCGTTGACACTTCGGGAAAGCTTATCTGGAAGTTCAGGACCGAAGGCGAGCCTTCGTACAAACCCCCGTCTTACGAGGCTTTCGAGGTGAGAATGAAGGTTGATGAAGAGGAAGTTGAAGAGCGACCGAATAAGAGATATGATTTCGAATTCAAAGAGGAAGAGGAAAACACCAGCACATACAAGTCTGAAATCACTTATCAGATGGGAACGGCTTACATAAAGAAGGGTAAATATCAGGTAGACACTGACAGGGAAGCGCTACGTTAAGAAATTAAGTGCACCGGCCGGGATTTGACTGGGAACATCATATCTTTTCGATGATGACGCTTCCGTCTTTCAGGACTATCCATTTCAGCCTGTCTTTGTCATTCAGCTTGAGCTTTTCGAAAACTTTCGACGGGACTGTGGTCCTCCGGCGATAATTCCTTACAGTAATGCTCGATTCATCCATGCAAATGACGTCATCGAATTCTATTTTCATTCCACCACCATATGATTCAATGTTATATGCATATCATATAAATACCAATCTTATACCAATACAATACCAATATACTTAAATACGATATGATGCAATACAATATCGGTGTGATTTCATGGGGATATCAATTGTATTGCTTCTCGTGTCATCCATAATGGCTTTCATTATGGAATATGTAGATTCTTCTTTGGGTATGGGTTATGGCACGGTGCTTTCTCCTGCTCTGATAATAATGGGATTCAACCCTCTTCTCGCGGTGCCTTCGATACTGCTGTCCCAGGCCGCAGGAGGTTTTACGGCGTCATTATTTCATCACAGGCTGAAGAATGCGGATTTCAGGAAAAGGTCAAAGGATTCATTTGTAGTTTATGTGATAGCAGGTTCTGGTATAGCAGTTACCGTTATTGCAGCAGTGATTGCCATAAACATGCCGAAATTGTATCTGAACACATACATCGGATTGTTGGTTGGCGCTATGGGACTGATATTGATTTCCAATGTGATGTTCAGGTTCACATGGAAGAAAATTGCCTTTGTGGGTGTGTTAAGCTCATTCAATAAAGGCATGTCAGGTGGTGGGTTTGGCCCGGTAGTCACAGGCGGGCAGGTGATAGCCGGGCAGAATCAGAAGAATGCCATAGGATGCACGACATTGGCGGAAGCGCCTATATGCATAGCAGGATTTGCTGTGTTTCTTCTGATAAACGGGATCGCGAACTGGTGGCTTCCATTGGCTCTTACAATCGGCGCAGTAGCAGCTGCTCCACTGGGCGCATTAACTACAAGAAGGCTTGGTTCGAGTAAATATCGCAGGCTTCTTGGGATCCTGATATTGGCACTTGGATTATGGACCCTGCTGAAAGTATGGCTATAGTTTATGAAATGCGTCGGCCGGGATTCCCAGCAGCCTTTTAGAGTCTTCCGACTTCTCCCAAAAGCCCGCACGCCAAAACCCCATGAAGGGAGCCTCGCGTTAGCGTGCTTCCGGAGCGCGCTTTTGGGCGTTTACTGTCCAAAAGGGTGCATTTGAACCCGGGTTATAGCGTTGGCAACGCCATGTCATAACCAGACTAAACTACCGACGCGTGTGTTACTGTATTGTGTCAGTATTTATATAATTATATTCGTCAGTCATGGGGATTGAAAACGATAGCAGAAACTGAAGGTTATCCGAACATCTTTCTGACACTTTCTATCGAACTGTTGCTTGCAAGTACCAGTATCTTCTCTCCTAAAACGATCTCTGTTGAGGGTTCGGGAATGACGAGCTTTCCTTTCCTATAGACCGCCACTATGAAAGAGCCCTTCGGGTATTCTATGTCCTTCACCTTCTTGCCTTTCACCTTTGACTTTTCTGTGACATCGAATTCAAGAATAGCCGCTTCGCCGCGCCCTATGAATGCCAGGTCCACAACCTCGGGCTTTGTTATCATCTCCTCTATGTAATGGGCAGCCGCCCTTTCGGGATGTATGACCGTGTCTACGCCCAGGTTCCTGAAGGTCTCCTCGGACTCGCTCCTCTCGACCCTCGCGGCCGTCTTGCAGGAGCGCATCTTCTTGGCGTTCAGGCATATGAGAAGGTTGTCGCTCTCGTTCGGGGTAACCGCGACCACCACATCGGCCTTCTCGAGGCCAGCCTCATGTATTATTTTGGGGTCGGTGGCGTTGCCTTCTATGACGGTCGCATTGAGTTCCTCTGCGAGCTTTTCTGCCGCCTCGTGGTCTTTCTCTATGATAACGACGTCATGCTTCTCACTAGCCAGGTCCTCGACAAGGCTGTTGACCATCTTCCCCCCTCCGCAGACTATAACGTACATTTTATCTCCTCATCAGTATCGCGCTCACAAAGACGAGGACTGACCATATTTCAAGGCGTCCCGTGAGCATGTTAATAATTAGCATTGCTTTTCCTATAAATATCATATCGCCGTTGGCAAGACCCATGGTCAGTCCCATGTTTCCCTGGGCCGAAACAACGTCAAAGATACTTTCAGTGAGAGGATAACCCTGGGAGACCAGGACACCGACCCCGAATGCTATGAAAATGAGGTACAGCACTATGAATATCAGTATGCATTTTATATGCTCGTCATCGAATTTCTGCGAGCCTAACCTCTTCGTGATAACCACGTGAGGTGTCGATATCTTCCTGAGGTTCCAATAGAAGGACTTCATCATGACGCCTACCCTGAAGACCTTTATGCCGCTGGCAGTGGAACCTGAAGATCCCCCGATGAGCATGACTATGATTATGATAAAGATGGGAAACGTATTCCAGCCTGTAATATCCTGCGTGCCGAATCCTGTCGATGTTATTGCCGATATGGAATGAAACGCGGAATATCTCAGGTCCAGCCACGGGGATATCAGTAGGCATGATAAAACAAGGACCATCACCATGCCTGCCAGTTGTGTATCCCTTATGAATTTCCTTCTTTCACCTTTCAGCAGCCTGTAATGGGAAAGGAAGCTGATGCCTCCGAGCATCATGAGGAACATTATCACAATCTCTATGAAAATGTTGTCATAAGCTCCTATGCTTGCGTTCTTTACGCTCATGCCTCCGGTTGCAAGGGCTGTCATGGAATGGTTGACTGAATCGAAAAATGGCATTCCTGCAATCATGAGAAGCACTACACCGAGAACCGTGTATGAAAGGTATATCCACCACAGGCTCTTGCCCGTGTTCATTATGTTCGGCCTTAGACGTTCTTCCCTTGCCTCAGCGATGTAAAGCGAACCGCCCATGCTGAGCATGCCCGTCAGAACGGCCACAACGAGCCCTATGCCACCCAGCCACTGCATCAGAGACCTCCATAACAGGATAGACATCGGGGCGCTCTCGACGTCTGCTATGACCGTGAAACCCGTGGTCGTCCACGCTGAGACCGATTCGAATACGGCGTCTATCCATGGAAGATCCATGTAGAGGACGAACGGTATGGCGCCAAGTGTGCTCATCGCTACCCACACGAGGACAACGGTCATCATCGCGTGCCTGAGCGTCCCCTCAGTATTCATCTCTATTCTGCTTCTGATGAGGTAGGATGACAGAACCACTATGAACCCTATCGAAGCGAAACCCGGGATGAGAGAAAATTCAAGGGTCAGAAGTGAGGATATAACCGGGATGAAGAAAAGAAGTCCCATGTAGCTCATGGTCCAGAAGAAATTCCCGAGAATCACGGTAAAATCTGACCTGTAAAGGACCATTATAATAATTGTGGCTGTCCATAAAAAACTGATGCAGCCGAAAGCGTGCAGAAATTATCATCCGAATATGGCGCCGAAACCCTCGGCTGCGCTGGATTCCTGCCCCTCTATGGCGCTGGTGACCTCATCGAAGTCCTTGCCCTTGAGCTCTTTTGCTACATCTTTCAGCAATTCCCTGGCTTTCTTGATCGCTTCCTCGCCGCCGTCCAGGAGCACGTAATAGCCCTCTTTGTCCTTTCCTATTGCAGAGTTATCCCTGGCTGTTATGGACTGCTTTGAGACCAATTCGTCTGCGTACAGCTTTGTCTTGGCGCCGCCGAACTTGTCCTTCTCTATGAAAAACACCGCTTTCATGAAAACACCTCACTTGTGAGATTACTTAGAGAATCTTGTTTTTAAAGTAATCGCTAAGGAAGAACGCGAACTCGCTGCTCCCCTCAGCTTTTTTTATGATCATCCTGTCCGTGAGAAGAGAAAAGTCCTTTGAAAGACTTTCTGCTATGTGGGAAGCGATGCCCTCCTTTAAAAGAATGCTCTTTTTTACGCTGAGGGAATGTTCGACGAACTTATCAGCATCAGTGAACTGACGTTTGACTTCTGTGACCAGGTTCTTTCCCTCGACCCATATCCTGCCTATGTCCTTGTACTTTTTTGTGAATTCATCGCTGTGCTTCTTTGAGAATGTCGGCGGACCGATAAGCTTTTTTATCTTCGGCAGGCTCCAGACCTCCAGCTCCAGAAATATAATGCCGTCCTTCTCGTCGCACCAGACGGCCTGCCCTATGACACGGAAATCGGCATCCTCTAACATATTTTTTAGTCTTTTTGCACTCCTTCTCATCTGCGGGTATATGATGTCATCAACCACATCCGGACGTCCGAAAAGTATGGATATTATCATGGTCTTTCTCTCATTGATGGCTTTCGATAACCCATTTACGTTAACCGCCCTGCCTGGTTTGAAGTATTTTTCAGCAGGCTCCTTCAGGAAGGATTTTGCGCCCTCCTTGAACTTCTCGAAGTTCGCAGGCGAGAGCGCCGCTGCAACGTTCCTGTTCCTGTCCACCGGATCTATGACTATGAGCGGCTGGTCCGGGTATTTGCCATGCACATCGGGCTTCTTGCCTTTGTGGTGGGATTTGAGGTCTATGAACACCTCTCCGGCCTCCCATTTACCCGCCTCGATAAGGAGGTTCTTGAAGCTCCTGTACTTGATTATGAGCAGCTCGGAAAGGTATCCGGAAAAACCCTCTACGCGCAGGTCGGACCCGTACACTCCTATGCCTTTGCAGAACTGCTTGAGCAGGCGTACTTCAGATGGAAGTTCCGGTGTGAGGTTCTTCAGGATGTAGCGGTTGTGATGCGGCGTCCTGTCCACTGCGGACTTTATTTTGCCCGCGTCCCTGATGTCGTAGCATGGGACAAGATCCATGGCGTATTCTCCGATAGCTGCCCTGATGTAGGGATGCTCTGCATAGGCTATCTCGTATGTGCCTTTCAGCGACTTCACTATCTTCTTTCCTATATCAAGACCCATCTTTTCCAGGTTCTCCCTTGTGACTGATTCCGGGAACAGTATGAATATGTCGAATTCCTTTTTGTCCGGAAGCCATGTGTCCCTGAGATAGGATCCTGCAAGTGTGTAGTTCAGCTTAAGCGGCTTTATGATATCCTCCGTGGCCTTCTTTATGGATGCAAGCGCTTTGTTTGTCTCATTGCGCAACACATCGTCGGGTGTTATCCTTTTTAGAACCTTTTCGAGAACGGCTTCGGCCTTCTTCATGTTTATTCTTTGGGTAAATTGGTTAATATGTTTGGAGCTGGATTTTTATTTACAGATTCTAAAAATTCATATTATGTTAAAGCTCGGCATGGATAAGACCCTGAAGATTTCCGACTGGCTGAAGAAGGATGCCACGGTTCTGTATATTTCATCCAAAGCTCCGGTCAGCTGCAGGATGGACCAGAGGCTTGAGGAAGTCATTCCTGTACTTGCCGATCAGTATCGGAGGTTGCCGGTTTTGAACAATGACAGCCATGTGAGGGGCATGCTTTCCGCAACGGATATACTGCGTGTGCTTTTAAGACTTGAGAAGAAGCACCGGGCCAAAAGCCTCACTGACGTGAAGGTAAAGAGCGCCATGTCGTCGCATCTCCTTGATATTGACAAGAACATGCACCTTGAGGACGTTCTGGATTTCTTCAAGAAGCACAGGAAGGGCGCTTATCCCATAGTTTACCGTAAGTGCCTTGTCGGTGTCGTATCTGAATGGGACATAGTCAGGCAGATAAGAGGCAAGACCGGCATAAAAATTTCAGACGTCATGGTGAGGAGACCCATGGTTTCACAGGAGCATAACTCAGTTGCAGACGTATCCCGGATGCTGGCCGTTGGTGGATTCAGGAGGCTGCCTGTCGTGAAAAACGGTATATTGACTGGTGTGGTAACGCCGCGCGATGTACTGGCATTCCTGAAGGACAACAGGCTTCTGAATAAGCTGCAGAGCCAGAAAGATGATGTAACGAGTATAATGAAGAGGGATGTCATAACAGTGGAACCGGATATGGACCTCCATGAAGCCGTGAAGGTCATGATTTCCAAGAAGATAGGGGGTCTGCCTGTAGTTGATGACCATGAACTCATGGGAATAATCACGGAAAGGGACATAGTGGACGTGGTTGAGTTTTGAAAGGGGTAAACGGTGAAGAACTGAGGAGATACCTGCAGGAACTGGAAGGCAGGCTCGTTATTGTTGAGGGTAAGAAGGATAGTAAGTCTTTAAAAAGCCTTGGTGTAAAGAATATTATGCAACTTGGCGGTAAGCCACTTGCTGAATTTACCTTTCATGTTTCAAAATTACACATGTCAACGAATGAACCTGAAGTGCGGGAAGTAGTAATACTTACTGATTTTGATTCTGAAGGCAGAAAACTTGCAGCGAGACTGGAATACCTGTTTGAGAAGCATAAAGTCGCGGTAAATAAGAGGTTAAGGAGAAAATTAATGAAATTCGGTAAGAACCGGATAGAAGATTTCAAGGAAGGTGATATTTATGGCAAAG
>CAYUBD010000032.1:0-12113 GCA_964442905.1 uncultured archaeon
TTATATTGACCTTTACCGTATCGGAGTTCACAGCGACGTTATCTGTTATATCTGTGTATATAATTACTGTCTGGCCGTATCCTGTTTTGTTGGCACTCGTATTGAAGCTGATTATCTGGGGCTTTTCCAGGTCAAGGCCTGACATGTGTACATCAAGAATACCCGTATCCGTGGCATTGAAGCTTCCCCAGCTGTCGTTGGCATAGAACTTGTAACCTATCTTCTTACCAGCTGAATATGATGGTATCTGCATGGTCTTGTTCGACCAGACAGAAAGACCGGATGCAGAATTGGTGTAATTCTCCCATGAATCATCGACAGTTGCATTCCAGGAAAATATCCATGATGAGAGGTTGTAGTCTTCCTCCCAGTGGGCGTGGAACAACACGTAGTCCTCTGTGTAGGGGTCAGTGTCGTTCGCGCCGAAATCAGACCATGTGGGAGACGAGCCGTCATAGACTTCAAGCTCATGCGCGGTCGTGTTCTTTACGCCGGCGTTTGTGGAGTTGCACTGCGCCCTGAAGTAGTAGTATCCTATCTCCCTTGCGGTTATGTTGAAGTGGTAATTGGCGGAAGATCCCCCTGCTTCTATCTCCCCTATCTCGTAGAACGACACGTTTGAGGAGAGGATATAATCCGACGTCGAGGTTTCCGTCCATTCCCCGGAAGAGTTGTCCTGTAGTATTATGTAAACGTCCGTGGGAATCAGTTCACCGTCTTCTTCCGAGCAGTTCCCCGAGAACGATATGCTATGGTTATATTCCATTGACGGCATGCCGGAAAAACCACCATCTGTTGTCATATTGACTGTTGCTGTATACTGCGGCAGCTCAAGCACCTGCCATTCAATGTACGATTCCTGTCCGGTCCTACCCCTATCGATTTCCAGGTCGGTTGTGTTCGTGAGATTCCACATGTGGAACGGTCTGGGATAAGCCGCTCCGGTGTTACTGCCATCCGTACAGTGGCCGACGAATGTCAGAGTCCTGTTTATGGTGACTGCCGAAGAGAGCGTGACGTCCTCGTGGTACCACGCAACGTCCCCGCTGTTGTCTATCTGCCCGCTCTCGTTGTGCCCAGTGCCGTCGCCGAAATCTATGACGTACCACCTGACGTAGACATCGCCTGACGGGGCACCGTCTACTATCAGCATGTAGAACTCGACGTAGCTGTCGTTGCTGAACCTTCCAGCGAGCGATGCGTGGACGATGCCGTTTAAGTCGCTCCTGTGCTGCCATATAAGGATGGAGCGGCTCAGGTTAACGGAAGCGCCTATCTCACCGACGGCTGGATTCGCTTCCTCGTTATCATCGGCGTAGACCTCACCTGTGTGGAAAGCTGCAATCTTGGATGGGTTGAATTCTATGACCTGCCACCTGTATCTCGCCACCACGTTCGCGCCGTCTACCCTGTCGAGCCTTATATGAGTGCTATTCATCGCGTATCCAGTGACAAGTCCTTGGTCGCCGTATGCCCTGGTGGTGGAGGCATCATTCAGGTCTGTTGAGACCAGTACCATCGTATTGTCGGGGTCCACGGTTGCGCCTATCTCTATCTCCTCCCATTCGGCACCCTGGCCGGCGCCCGTGGCGAAGGTGCCGCCTCCTCTGTAGACTATGAACTCCTCATCAAGGCACTCGACCACCTGCCATGTGAGGACACTGTTGTCTATTTGATTCCATCTGGTGAAGTTGATAGTGTCCGTATCGGATAGCCACGCCCTTACCCATACTTCGTCGTTGTCTTGGTTTACATTATGTACGGGTCTCTTCCCTGTTCCCATGCTGGGCAGCAGGAAGGTCCTGGAGAGGTTCGCTACGGGAGTTATCGCAGTCGCACCCTCCGTTACACCATTCAGGTCGTAAGTTCCATGCTGGATATTGTATCCCGAATATGGGCTTGTTATAGGCTTCATTATTTCAATGTAATCCGTGGTCTCAAGAGGCTCATGACCTGCCGAAGAACCGTTGCATGTTACGTTCCATGAATAATTCCCCTCGAAGAGGAATGTCTCATTGGACTCGTAAAGTCCTGACGTGGCGTTAAAAGTCATGTTTTCTGGGGATGTCCACCCAGTCGTCAGGTTGAATAACACGTCGCAGTAAACGCCTGAAGAGCTGATAGGCTCTCCTGTGCTTGCGTTCGTGTAGTTCGCAAAGAAGTATGCTATATCATTCGCCCGGATTTTCTGGGAGCCGCCTTCTTCATCTACATTATCCCATATGCTCAGATTCGAATTGACGTCGGACGAGTAGGACGTGAAGTGACTTACAATGAAAGTCAGGTTACCTTGTTGGTATGAATAAAAGGAACATATTTCTGGAGGGCACAATGAGCCGTCCATGAGTATGAGAGGAATCTTCTGGTAAGGCAGACCGTAAAGGCTCAGCGACGCCGACCTGTTCAGCCGCGGTTCGGAGTAAGACACTATCTCTATGATTTTATCTCCAATCGTTACGACAGCGTTTATGTCAGCCCCACCACTCAGGTTCACACTCTCTAAGAACACTATCTTTCCCGATTCCGGACGCTCAAGCGTGAATTCCGTTATGTTTTCCGTGTCGTTCACCTGGCTGAGATCGGTCGTGTTCCCATAGAATTCGGTGGATATTATCACATCGACGGTTCTTGTCCCAGAGGACTCGTTGTTGCCATTGGCATCCCAGCATTCTATTGACCAGTAGTATCTTCCGTCATCGAGCCAGTGTAACGAGAAGTAAGATACTTGGCCGCCGACAATGCTCATGTTTGTCGCATTGACTTCTCCGTTGATGATGATGCTGCAGTTCTCTATCGAATACTCGTCGGTGACGTTGAATTCGAAGGATATGTTCCCATCATTATCACCGCTGTTATTCATGGGACTCATGATGTCTATTTCAGGCGGAGTCACGTCCTGCACATCAAAGCAGCTCAGCGTCATGCTCGTATTGAGGTTGCCTGAGCTGTCATTAGCCAATATATTCCAGCATATCTCCTTGCCTGCAAGCCCGGAACTGTCTATGGAGAAGTTGCTCCATCCGGGAGTTCCCGGAAATGCAATCAAGCTTTCATTGCTCCACGAGCCTGACTCGTTAGTTCTGAATATCGCGGAATCAAGGCCGCTGCCTGGGTCGTTCCAGTAGGCATGCGCATACACAGTCATACCGTCATTGACGTTCCCGGAAGAATTGTCTCCCACGGAGGTATAGTAAGGCGCATGGATGTCATTCACGTCGAAACATGTCTCGCTCATGCTGGCGTTCATGTTCCCTATCGAATCATTCGCCCACTGGACCCAGCATATGGTCTCGCCTGCATGTCCAGAGGTATCGATTGTAAAGTTCGCCCACTCCGGCTTCCCAGAGAACCCATGCAGGCTCCTGTTATCCCATGTACCGGTCTCGTTCGTCCTCAGGACGGCAATGCCCAGGTTACTGTCCATCTCGTTCCAGTACACAGAGGCTTCAACACTTACACCCTCATCAACAGCACCTAAGGAGTCATCCTGAACATTCGTGAAGAAGGGTTCTGTGGCATCCTCGCTCCAGCTTATGTTCATGTCCAGCAGGCTTATGGTCTTGGTATCGTTCTTATTGAAAAAGACCCTGTACAGCAGGCTGTTGGCCGCAGAGAAGCCAAGACAGCTGCCCGGGTCCACACCTTCCCCGTTCGTCGCCCCGCACCAGATATCGCCGCTGTCGACACTTACTTCCACCGTTATGTTGTTGTTCATGTCCGTGCCATATTCGGTCCATGTGACATTTTCTATGAGCTTGATGTCCTCGGTGGTGTTGATGAATAGTGAGGTAAAGTTGCCATATCCGGCCGACGCCTTTGAGGTCTCGGCTAACATGGAAACGCCCGGCTCCGACGTCGCGTATTTCCTGACCCTGATGTCATCGTAGTGCGCCTGCGTGCCGTGCATCATCAATCCGATGTTCCCGGTGCCGTACTGCGAGTAGTTGTGCTCATGCGAGTATCCGTTGAAAAGCAGCCTTATCGTGTCCTGGTCAAGATTGTCGAATACATCCACCCTGAGGTCGTACCAGGTGTCCCTGTCTATGGTCACGTCGGTCCATTCCTGCATGTCGGTGGTGTAGACTCCCGATATCCACTGCCTGAGCCAGATGCTGTCGTCCGGGTCGCTTCTGTCATCAAGTATGACGGCATAATGATTGTCAGTGTCCTGGAACATGAAGAGGATCCCCGCGAACCCGCCCGTAGCACCGCCACTGGAGATGTTGACCCTTGTCTCAAGGGTGTAGTTTCCCCATCCTGGATTGCCTGTGGATGTTCTCATGTAGGTGCCTGTATTATCACCCTGATAGTATGCGGCGCCTGCCACGTACCAGTTGCCGTTGTGCTCCGTCCAGCCGTCATCGTTTCCGTCGTTGAAGTCGTCCCAGAACAGGTACACATCGCTCCTGTTCTCAGGCGGGCTCCCTGCGTCCGGGTTCCCGTAATAAACGTAATAGTAATCGTCATAGCCGCCGGCCACGACATCCCCCTGCAATTTGAACCATATCTCAGTCTGGCCTGAAATGCATGGAGTTTCGTTGACCCTGTCCAGTTCTATGTTGGCGGTCCCGTTGTACCAGATTATCCTCAAATCCGAGCAGTCCGGGAGCAGCTTGCCCCCGCCCGCGAGTTCGCTTGCATTCATGCTGAGGTTGACTGAATAACCTTCCTCCAG
The DNA here is from genome assembly GCA_964442905.1 of uncultured archaeon. Classification (GTDB taxonomy): domain Archaea; phylum Aenigmatarchaeota; class Aenigmatarchaeia; order QMZP01; family JAFGSV01; genus JAFGFG01. The sequence goes on from CAYUBD010000032.1 coordinate 4,676, forward strand.
CACCGAGTCCAGGCTGTTCGTTATGTTTACCCGTTTCCTGTAAGACCATGAGATGTTCCACCAGTCAGAAGGTATGCCCGAGAAGCTTACATTGCCGACTTGCCATGAAACACCTTCGGGCGAACCCACGCTTGAGTTGTCTTCGTAGGAATCGTAGTAATTTCTGGCCATGTCGATGGTAAAAGAACTCAATTCTGTCCCGTTCAGGTTTCCTGTAGAATCATTAGCGAATACGTGCAATGTATAGCTACTCTCCGCCAGATTCAGGTAGTGCGTGTCGATCTGAGAGCAGTCTGTACAAAGTGTTGAATTCTCCCCATTATTGATGTTGTACCAGGACGTGTGAACATTCTCACCGAAACTTACGTTAAGTGTCGGCGTGGCATCATTTACGGTGCCCGCAGGCGAGTGTATCGTAACGTCAGGCTGCGTCTGGTCCAGCATGAAGGAGACGGAGTCGCCGCCGATGCTGCCCGCGGAGTCGTTGATGTAGACTTCAAGCGCGTTGGGGCCTTCAGACAGGGAAAGTACCGTCCCGTTCTGGCATGGAATGGTCGTGTTGTCTCCGCCTGTATTGTACCAGCATGAGTCGATGCTGGTCTCGAACACAGTGAAGTTGAACACCGTGACGTTGTAATACGTCATGCCCCCCTTAGGATACGTTATCGCCATGGTTGGTTTTGTGAAGTCTACATTCAGGGTTCTGTTAGAATTGGTGAAGTCAGACCTGCCTGCGGAATCATTGCACCATGCAGCCCATAACCAGTTACCTTCCGGGATGCCCTGAACCTCAACAGACCATATCGTGTCATTGGATGGAGTCGAATTCGTCTGGTTGGCAGACCATTCGCCGGACCAGTCAGACCAGAGCTGCAGATAGTCCACGTTCACATTATCTGAGCACATGAGCTCGAAAGTCACCGTGCCTGAGGAATAGTTGTAGTTATCTACCGGGGATGTTCCGAAGGAAGCTGCCGGATTCTCAGTGTCAACATTCACAACCCTTTGCCCAGACTGCCCGGTGTTGCCCCCGCCATCCGTGCAGTTCACGTACCACGTTCCCGGCCCCACGGGAACGGAGTCATTCTGTATGGTCGTCAGCGTGTCGTTCACTACGCTCGCGTTAGACCCCGACTCCACGCCACCTATATACAGCACGCATGAAGCAGTCGTGGCCACGCCGTCCGTGAACGAGAACTGGAAATCAATGACCTGTGTGGATGAGTTGTACTCATCTTCAGGAAGATACGGGCTTACATTCGGAGAGTTATAATCCAGAGTGAAGTCCACGTTGTCCCCGCCAACGTTCCCGGACGAATCGTTCGCATACACCCTGAGCGTGTTCGGTCCCTCCTGTCCCGATATCTCCGTCCCGTTCTGGCACGACATCGTGACGTTCCCGCCCCCGTTCAGGTCATACCAGCACGTGTGCGGGCTCTCGGACAGGGTGAAGTTGAACACCGTGACGTTGTAGTATGTCATACCCTTAGGATACGTTATCGTCACTACCGGGTCCTCGATGTCAACATTCATGGTCCTCTCCGCGGACTGCCCGGTGTTGCCCCCGCCATCCGTGCAGTTCACGTACCACGTTCCCGGCCCCACGGGAACGGAGTCATTCTGTATGGTCGTCAGCGTGTCGTTCACTACGCTCGCGTTAGACCCCGACTCCACGCCACCTATATACAGCACGCATGAAGCAGTCGTGGCCACGCCGTCCGTGAACGAGAACTGGAAATCAATGACCTGTGTGGATGAGTTGTACTCATCTTCAGGAAGATACGGGCTTACATTCGGAGAGTTATAATCCAGAGTGAAGTCCACGTTGTCCCCGCCAACGTTCCCGGACGAATCGTTCGCATACACCCTGAGCGTGTTCGGTCCCTCCTGTCCCGATATCTCCGTCCCGTTCTGGCACGACATCGTGACGTTCCCGCCCCCGTTCAGGTCATACCAGCACGTGTGCGGGCTCTTGGAAAGCGAGAAGTCGAAATGCGTGACATTGTAATAGACGGTTTCGAGGGGGTACAGTATTATGACATCCATCAGGCTCGTGTCGACCTTGAAGTACTTGGCGTCTGTCTTGTTGAGGTTGCCTTCGGAATCGTTGCAGTAGAAAATGACGCCGTAATCGCCATCGTCCATGGATTCGTTCATGTCCCAGAAGTTCTCGTTGTCGGTCTTCGTCATGCTCACGTTCCCGCCCCCGTTGATGGAGTAGCCGCACCAGTCGCCGGTCTCTCCAGCCTGCAGGGATACGTTGAAGTAGATATTCATGAATCCATAAGTCGAGTTCTCAGGGGATACAATGATGATTTCCGGCGGTGTCGAATCCGTCACGCTGAAGCAGTGTTCTTCCATGCTGGCGTTCATGTTCCCTATCGAATCATTCGCCCACTGGACCCAGCATATGGTCTCGCCTGCATGTCCAGAGGTATCGATTGTAAAGTTCGCCCACTCCGGCTTCCCAGAGAACCCATGCAGGCTCCTGTTATCCCATGTACCAGTCTCGTTCGTCCTCAGGACGGCTGTATCCAGGCCGCTTGATTTATCACCCCAGTAAACACCCGTTTCGACGACCGCTCCTTCGTCTACGGAGCCGGAAGAGTTGTCCAGACCGGCGGCATAGTAGGGCGGCTCGATGTCGTCTATCCAGCTTATGTTCATGTCAAGCAGGCTTATGGTCATGCTGCCGTTTCCCTGGAAAAGGGCTCTGTACACCAGGCTGTCTCCCGGAGAGAATCCCGGGCAGCCGCCCGGATCCACGCCTTCCCCTTTCGTCGCCTCGCACCACAGCCCGCCGCCGTTGACGCTGACTTCCACCGTTATGTTGTTGCAGGAATCGGTGTTGTTATCATTCCATGTTATCTCCGTTATGGCTGTCATGTTATTGGATACATTGACGGCAGTCGAAGTGAAGTTCCCGGAGCCACCGGTCAACCCTTCGTCCTCGCTTCCTTCCGAGACCACAGGCTCGTTCAGGACCAGCAGCCTTATTTTGACATTATCCCACAACATGGGCGAATCGTAGCCCATTATTCCCATGCCCCGGCCGGTCGGCCAGTATACGTCCCCTGAAAAGTCTATGTACCTCGTACCTTCCCTTAGCATCTGGACGTAGTTTCCCACGGACTTGATTTCATAGGTATACCACACGTCGGTGCTGAACGTGGTGCTGTCAGATGCTATCGAAGCGTAACCGCTGTCCCATCTCCTGAACATTATCGTGTCAGTGGCGTCCCTCAGGTCGGCGACGAGTCCCAGGTGCTGGTCGTCAGTCGTTCCCTGCCTTCTGAAAAGTGCCCCGGAGAACGCTATCTGGCCGCTGCCCGGGCTGGGCATGTACATGTCGAACGTGATGGACGAGTTTTCCCATTCCGCGTCATTGCGTGTCACCCATATCCTATCATACCCGTCGACTGTATCCTCGCTCCTGAGAACTTTGTTGCTCCCGTCCAGCTCGACGTCGAAATCACCGCTGCCGCCCAGCGTCCACCCCGAGGGCTGAGAGCCGACGGTCTCGCTTTCGAAGTCCTCCCACAGATGATAAACGAGGCTCCTGTTCTCAGGAGGGCTTCCTGCATCAGGGTTCCCGTAATAGAGCGTATAATTCGCGTCCCAGCCTCCTGCAGGAATGTCCTCCTGCAGCCTGAACCAGATGTCGGTCTGGGTGGAATTGCAGCCGGTTTCGTTTATCCTGTCCAGCTCGACGTCACCGGTCCCGTTATGCCATACTATCCTGAGGTCGCCGCAGTCGGCCCTTATCTTTCCCTGTGAAACCAAGGAAAATGTATCAAGGCTGTAGTTCACGGAGTATCCATCCTGAACAGAGGAACCGTCGACGTTGGACACGTTCAGTACCTTCCTGTAGTCCCAGGAATCGTCCCACCACTCGGCAACCGTGCTCCCGGCATAGCTGACCTTCCCGTACTCCCATTCGACATCATTGACGTCTGCCAGGCTGGAGCTGTCGTCAAAGTCATCGTAATAGTTCCCGGCCATGTCTACAGTGAATCCGGAAGACTCTGAACCGTTTACATTGCCCAGTGAATCATTGCAGAAGACATTGATGGTATAGCTGCCCTCCTCAAGGTTGAGGTATACATCATCAGCGGAGGTGCACGACGTGCAGAGCGTCACGTTCTGCCCTCCGTCTATGCTGTACCATGCGCTGTCCACGGTCTCGCCGAAGCTTGCGTTGACGAGGGGAGTCGTATCCGCAACCGTCCCGGACGGCGAATGTATGGACACGCCCGGCGGCGTCGTGTCGGTCGTGAACGTGTAATTCGAATTGCCCCAGTCAGTGAGATCCTCCCTGTCGTACGCCATGCAGTTCCAGATGTGCGCCCCATCCGATGAGACGGTCTCGATGAACGTGGTGGAGTTGGTGACGCCCGACAGGTTTTCGGTCTGCTTGCCGGACCAGCCACCGTCCCAGTCCCCGTACAGCGTCATGTTTGCCAGGCCGTTCGAGGCCGTAGCGGTGCAGTTGAACGTCACGGTAGTCCCGGAAGTCACGTTCCCGTTTTCTGGAGAGACAAGATCGACCTCCACGCCTGAGACCTCTTCCCCGTTGAGGGAGGCCGTGGGCTCGTTTTCCATGTACAGCCTGACCTTTATGTCGTCCCACCATCCGCCCTTGTAGGCGCATACGCCGTAATATCCAGATGTGTATGATGGGTCATTCGCTGACAGATTCCCCCAGTACACCATGCTTCCGTTCCAGATGGTCGCATTGATATTACCGCTGCCGTCCCAGAATGCCCTTATGTAGTACCACTTGTATTTTTCCACGGTATTCTCCGTCGATGTGCTGAGCGGGCTGGCGCTGCCGTAATTTTCCCTTACCTGCATGTCAGCCGATCCCCCTGTGGTGGAACGCCAGTCAAGGACGACCTGATACCCGTTCAGTTCGGTGCTCGGGCTCATGCCGAAATCCAGGCCGGGCAGGTCGGCATTGGTCGCGTCCCCGTGGGAATATACCCAGCCTTCTATGACAATACCTCTTGGAAGATTTTCCGGCTTTGCCGCGCGCAGGTATCCGCCCCCGCCTTGCCCCTCGAGGCCGTAGTTCCCGTTCTTTGCCGAACTGACGGTCACGCTCGGATTCAGCGTCCCGTCGGAGAATGGATGCGACTGGTCCTCGAAGTCCTCCCACAGATGATAAACGAGGCTCCTGTTATCCGGCGGGCTTCCGGCACCGCTATTACCGTAATATACCGTATAATTGGCATCCCATCCACTTGCTGAAATATTTTCCTGCAGCCTGAACCAGATTTGGGTGCCGGTTTTATCACAATCGCTTTCATTCACCCGGTCTATCTCGATATTATCGGTATCATTCCACCATACCACCCTCAGGTCGGAGCAGTCATCCAGGAGTTTCCCATCCGAGACCATCTGCTGCGTATCAATTGTAAGATTTATGGAGTATCCGGCCGCCAGTTCGCTTGATTGCCCGTTGTTCGTTATGTTGATTTCCTTTCTGTAGCCCCATGAATAGTTCCACCATGGTATTTCTGCCTGATTGTATGCGTAAGCCACATCTCCGCCAAAACGGAATTCCAGATTATGTTTCCCTGAAGTCAGAACCTTGCTGGTCTCATGGCCTGCGTCGATACAGGAGTAATCCTCTATGAACACCGAACCGTTCACCCATTCGTAATCCAGGACATCAGTACCGCACGCTATTTCAAGGAACTTCAGGTCGTAACCGGAATCGGCATAATCGGTCCATGTTGTTCCATCGACTGCCATTACAGTGAGGTTCGCGGTGCCGTTCGTCTCGAACTGCACGGTCCACTCGCCTCCTACCGTCGGATACGATTGCACGTTGATAATCGTTATTTGCGCGCCTGCATACCCACTGAACTCATTTACTGTGAATATGATATGCGTGCCGTTGTCCGTGAACGGTATGCCTGTCTCAATCCACTCGCTGTCGCACCTGAAATTATCGAAATCCCAGTCGCCGCAGCGCATGATGATGTCCACAGGGCCTGTCTTGGGCAGCGTTATCTCAGCACCTGACAGCTGAACCGAATTGACTGCGACAACATCGGTATTCACGACTTTTTTCTGAAGTTTTTCTTTTATATGACCTGTCTGAACGTCTTTCACCTCAGATGCATTGTCCAGGCCAATGAGCATTATCCTGCCATTTCCCCCAATGGAATCGAACCCTATGTCAAGGTCGAACTTATTGCCTTTCTCTTCCAGCTTCCTGAACTCCACGTTTCCGGAGAACTTACCCAGCATGGCACGCCTCTCGAGGCGTTTCATCTCGGCATCCATCCAGCTTACATTAACCTCATACAGGCTGGCATTTACCTCGATTATCGTTATATTCTCTTCCGGGAACTCCGGCACGGGCTCCGTAATGTCAGGCTCTTCTGAGGTCTCATTCGAGGCCGGCTCCTCTATTTCTTCGTATTCAACGACTGAGTATGTTATATCGTCTATCTCGACGACAACGCCGGGGCTTGCCTCTACGAAAATGATGTACGAGCTTTCATTAAGCCCGATGAGAGCACACGTCTCGATACATGTGTCATTGAATGTTGTTTCCACAATCGTCGGGTTTGTTTCATTTTCCGGAGCTGATATATTAATCGTTATATTGGTTATGTTATCTGCGGTGATATTTTCCCAAATTATCTTTGTATCATTCGAGGCCATGTGATTTTCGGGAACAGTAACGTTTGTAATAATAGTGGTCTGGCTTGTGACGTTCTCTACAGCTGTCTCATTTGTCGTAACGTTGGTTGTTGCATTCGACTCATTGACTCCGCCAAGGAACATGCCGCTTATGGTAAGGATTGTACCGGATTGAGACGACAGCTCAGCACTTTCAATAATGACGTATTTCTTTCCTCCGCTCTCAAGATATACCTTTGCGGTTCCGTTGCCTTTTATCCTCCCGCTGAGCTTTATGGAGGTGAGTTCTCCTACGTTTTCAGGCTCCCATACGTAGATTTCCCCACCTCCAAGACTAAGCTCAGTTTTCTCTGTGTAGGTCGTTTCAGTTCCCTGCAGGAAAAAACCGGTGAAATTCGTACCGATAAAAAACATGCTGACTGACAAGAGAATTATAATCAGTGAAAAGGTTCTCATTGAAAATGAGAGAGTTGTCCTACTTCCTCCCGGAGGTTCAGTGCCGATATAACGTGTCTTTACCTTGCTGCCGACACGGTAGTTTTCATAATAATAAGGACCGAATACTTTCCCGTCTCTCTTTATGTACTTCTTATGGACCAGAAGCCATCCCCAGTCTTCCTACAGTCGGTTTTGGGAGCCTGAAAACCCAGTTAACCTACAATTAATTATAGGTTAAACTTGCTTATATAGGATTATCTTACAATATTTACAAAAGAAAAAGTTCATTGCGTGCTGAAGACTTCCTGGTCTGGGTAGACTTCTATACCGACACCATCAGAAA
>CAYUBD010000033.1:0-11261 GCA_964442905.1 uncultured archaeon
TGTTACCTGTTAAACTATATGGTTATTCCTTATCATTATAGGAGAAGGTATTTATAAGTTGCGGTTCAGGCGGCAAGCTTGTCAACTGCCTCTGCGGCTGATTTGGTCCAGACCGTGAGCCTTCCGGGAGTGGTTCCCGGTGCCAGCATGCTTACGCTGAGCTCTTTCGGCGTGGTGACCTCGACGCCCGGTATGTTGCTGGCGGCCTTTGCCACGCCCCTGTCTTCAGAAACAACTATGAGTGGGCCCTTTCTCCTGATCTTCCTTCTGCCCCTGAGCTTACCGACGCCTGCCCTTACCTTGCTCACTGAGCACCTCTGGAGCTCACCGTCAAAACCGAGCGCCTTCAGGGTCTTGGTGACATCCTTGTTCTTCTTCAGCTCCTGGAACTTATCATCAATAACAAGGGGTATGTGCTTGACATCATCAACCGCGTGTCCCCTCTTCCCGACCAGTTCCCTGTCCGTGGTTCCTGAAATGGCGGAAAGAAGCGCAAGAAGCCTTTCCTTCTTGTTTATCTTCATCGTCCAGTTCTTCACGGACTTTGGCGGATGTGCTTTCCTCCCCTTCACGACACCCGGGATTGCCCTGGCTCTCCACCGAAGGAAACCGCCACCTGTTATCCTCTTCATCCTTGACATCTCACGGTTCATCATGCTGCCACGGATGCCACGCCTGCCCTTATACATCGCGGATGTTCTCTGGCCCGCGATCGGATCGGTTCCATAGGGCTGCTTTGCGTTTGCCCGCTCAACGAGGACTGCCTTCTTTATCATATCCTTTCTGAGAGGCTTCACGAAAGCCCGGCCTAGATTAGCTTCTCCTTTTTTCGTGCCGTCAATACTGTAAACAGGAACCTTCATTGTAATCACTTGAAATTATATCGTGGAATTGATATTTAAAAGGTTTTGGAGTTTGCGCTAAAAAGAAACAGTTTTACATCTTAAATCCGCCGAATGGAAGAACTTTGCCATCGTAGTAAACCAGATCATCCTTTACTTCGAGCAGCCCCTTAGCCTTTAACTCAAGGGCCTTTAAGAACGCTGAAACGTCGCATTCGGTCTTCATCCTATCCTGGAGTTCTCCTCCATAATCCATTACTATTTCGTAATTGTTCCTGTTAATGTACTTGTTAACGAATTTGGTGTCGACATCCAGATGCGGCGACCTCACAACAATCTTTCCCCTGTCGACCTCTTTCTCAACGACGTGTATGGTCGAGCATACCTTGTCTTCACCTAGAAGAACCGCCATCCTGACAGCGTCGTCGCCTCTGAAAGCAGGCATGTACCTGTAATCAAGATCCCTTTTTATCAAATGTCTTGGCCTGTCACCCAGATCCATGCGGCCCTTCTGTACTCCTGCCCTTCCAATATCAATAGCATTTTCATTGTTTGGAAAAAACGTGTATATGGCAAGATCTGCAGGATGAACATTCCATATATTGTTTTCGTATTTTGTAAGGAATGGGTCAACTATTATTGAGTGTTTTTTCAGAAAACCCGAAAGTCCAACAACCTCAGGATTCATTTCATCAACAACATCAGTAACCTGCTGGTAGAAGTCCCTTCTTTCCTCAAACTCAAACGGATTGATATAAACTGTATCTATGTCATGGTCATCTGCGACGCCCCATCCTCTTTCTGCCTTTTCCCTCGGCCTGTTAGTGACAGCGCCTACGACTTTGTAAAGGCTTCCGTGATCAGGACTTTCGAGGACGGCCTTCATGCTACTTGCGCCGCCTGAGAAGAAGAATACAACATTCATTGGATCTGCATTTTCCTGGACATAATTGCCTGGCAACAAATCACCTTAACAAATATTTGGAGAAAAGAAATTAAAGCTGAAGCGCTTTTTAACTTAATCTTAACAAATAATTATCATGGGCCATACATGGAAGACCAGGGAAGAGACGTTCCACGGCAGCAAGTGGGGATATGTCGTGGTCGTGCTGGTCATCGCGATAGTGCTTTCCCTGCTCGGCTCCATTTTCTACCTCGTAGGAGAAGGCATCAAAGGCATGAATCTGGATGGCGGGACAATCCTCTCATATTCACTGGCAACGGTGCTGATTATAGTCGTTCTGTTCATTCTCGCTCTGATATCCATCAAAGTAGGCTGGATGGCCATGGCGACACTCGTAGGCTTCTTCTCTCACATTCACGGCCTTTTGGCAGGCATATGGACTATATTCAGCAACATCTATATGCTGGTCCTTACAGTCATACTCACGGTCGTGCTGCTGTTGGCGCTCTCAGTAGCTGTTTACACAGAAATACCCATAAGCTTCTCCAATCCTCTGGTGATAGGCATACTGATAGTGCTCTTCATAATCTTCATACCGTTCGCTATCTTCATAATAGACATGTTCTCATACGAGCACGAGTGAAATAGTGACTATCGATGAATAGTAACTTTTTTAAAAGTTACCGCAAGAACTCTTACATGGCAGGAATAATAGTAAGGCCTGACAAAAACGAGTTTCTCCTGTACTCCATGCTGGATTCACTGGGTCTTTCTAGAGGAATCAAGTATTACGGTTGCATAAGAAACAAGGCGGCAGATAGCTTTAAGGGATACGAGGGGCTCGGATTGAATGAGAAAGATTACATTCATCATTCAAAGCCTGTCGCATACGTCCTGACGATAACCGAAGCTCCTGAATTCGAGGAGAAGGATGGACTGGAACTGAACGGACACATAGAGAGAGACGTCCAGTATGGAAAAACAGTCCTACCGCATCTCAGGCACTTCTACGAGAACACCGATTTCGAGAACGTCTATGGGGATATACTCCCATTATATCAGGAAGAGTGTAAATCCCTTCAGGATCGTATGGACAGGTTGCATATTGGCGAGATACTGGATAATGTCTGGCAGACGGACTTCTCAATGGAAACGATACCAATGCCGCTGGAAGGGGAGAGGAGTGGTATCGGGCCGTCCATAGGAAATGTTGCATATCAGATCGTGGGTCCACCGTTTGACCATAAGACAGTTTTCCTCGTTGCGCACGAGGGTTCCCATCCGAGGGCAAAGGCTGTACTTGAGCCAATAAGGGGTGAGATATCAAAAAGGAACGGACTGCTCAAGAATGCGCAATCGGACCCCAATTACCCAATTTCATACACCAATTGGGCTACGTGTTTCGAGGAGCACCTCATAAGGGCCGTCCAGGCGTGCATCATAAATCCTGACATATCAGGAGACTATAAACCCACGGAAAACCAGCTTGCATTGGAGTACAGGAAGAAAGGCATGGTCTATATACACGACTTCGCCGATGAGGTCATGAAGCACACCAAAAATCCGGGAAGCGGTGGCATGACGGAAGTCGCGCTCAGGATACTGGAGAATATTGACAAAAAGTACAAAAGTTGAGCAGGAAATCTCACTGTTGCTGTTCAAGAGAAATGTCACTGATTTCCACAGGACGCGGTACGCCGTCCCATCTTACAGCCCTTCTCAGAATTATCAGCCTTTTCTTTGGACCGGGAACGGACCCCTCTATGAGGGCGTAATCTTTAGTCACTTTTCCGTAGTTGACAAAACCGCCTCTGGGTTCAATGCCGTCATCGCCTATCTTGAGTATCTTCTTGCTGTACTCTGTCCTTGTCTGGAATCCAAGCTGCCCCGGCATCGCAATGGCACCGGGCAGGACCCTTCCATGGCCGACAGAACCTATGTTACCGATGTGCCTTCTCTTGCCGCCGTTCTTCCTGCTTCTTATGGTGACGCCGAACCGCTTTACGACACCTGAGAACCCCTTTCCCTTGGTGACGGCCTTTGCATCAATAAATTCACCATGCGTGAAAACATCAGAGCATCTTATTTCCTTGCCCAGCTTCTCGAGGGCATATGCCCACTGCTTCTCGACATCACCGGAAATGGGTATCTCGAAGACCTCGGGCTTCTTTTTCGATAAACCTGATTCCCTCGGCTTCGTGCTGGCTATGATCCTGACTTCTGAAAGCTGATCCAGATTCTTCCCGATCATCTCCTTCTTCATGTGCGGCTTCTTCGGAATGCTCATCTTCCTTCCAAGGTCTTTGGGGAGATTTTCATCCCACACGGTTCCTTCATTGATAAGGGTCCCGTTCTCTTCCCTGTAAATCTTTATGCCGACGACAACTAGAGGCGGGCAGTCGATGACCGTTGCAGCTTCAACTATCTCCTGGCCATGCGTCGCCGAACCTTTCACGTTGTTGGTAAAGCCCGCCTGAACCATGCCGGCTTTGTATCCGGCGAAGGCCAGCGGTATTACCTTATCGCCTTTCAGTCCAGAAACATGATCCACTGAGGGATATATCCGTTTGGCTCTCTTCTTCGGCCAGAATGCCCTGCTTCCTGCAACAGGTTTGTGTCCCTTTGCCATAATTAAATCACCATCATTTTTCCGCGAGCGCTTTTCCTAAAAGGGCTCACATCCTTCGTCCCCTTCTTCCGCCTGGCTTCCTAGTGGTGTCATGGGGAACCGGGGTAACGTCCTGTATCCTGCCTATCCTGATTCCTGCCCTTACAATGCCCCTGATGGCAGGCTGTGCGCCTTCACCCGGTATCTTCTTCTTGTGACCACCGGGCGCCCTTATCCTGAGATGCAGGCCAGTGATGCCTTTTTCACCGGCCTCTTCGGCAGCCCTTCTTGCAGCCCTCATTGCAGGGAACGACTTCCCTTTGTCCTTGTCCCTGTCTGTTGCCATGCCGCCGGAAACCCTTGAAATGGTCTCGGCGCCGCTGACGTCGGTAATATGAATTATCGTGTTGTTCTCGCTCGAGTATATGTGCGCAATGCCCCACTTGTCTTCCTTTGCCATCATTTACCACCCTTCTCACGGAGGTCAGCCCTCACGCTTATACCTGATTCCTCTTCAACCGTAACCATGTAAGCGGGCGACTTGACCTTATTGGAGGATATGGTCACATGACCGTGGGTTATGAACTGCCTGGAACGCATGGCCGTGCTTGCCATTCCCTTCTTCCATACGAGCGTCTGCAGTCTCCTTTCAAGAATATCATTGACAGTAAGCGCGAGGATATCGTCAAGCCCCTGGCCCTTTTCCAGCAGGCCGAGCTTTACCAGCTTGTCAAGAAGCACCTTCACTTCTCTTTCGTCCTGCTCGGCAATGAGCTCCCTCGCCCTTCTCCTGTAATTTCTCAGGATTTCCTGAGCTATGAGTATCTCCTTCCTTCTCCTGAGCCCGTAATCCTTCATTATATCCTTCCTCTCGGATATCTCATCCGAGTCCCAGGACATCCTTGGTTTTTTGAATCTCTTGCTTATCCTTCTCATGAATCATCACTTCTTTTTGGCTTCGCCTGGCTTGTTCTTTACCCTGCTGACACCCACGGCCGAGGATTTCCTGAACGAGCTTCTCGTCCTCTGGCCCCTGACAGGCAGACCCTGTATGTGTCTTACTCCTCTATAGTTCTTTCTTTTCTTAAGTTCGTTTATGTCCATTTTCTGCCTGAGCTCGAGCTGGGCAGATACCAGATGGCTGTCATTTCCATCATCCGGACCGAATCTTCGATTGAACATCCAGCTGGGTATTCCGTAGTTGCCCGGGTTCTTAAGTATGTCTTCAATCTTCTTCAGCTCGTCTTCCTTGAGTTCCCCGACCTTCTTATCCCCAAGACCTGAGACCTTGGATATGGCATTCACGAGCGTGAAGCTGACCCCGCGCACGTCGACAAGCGCCCTTCTCAGCAGGTATTCGCCGTCAAGATCCTTTCCGCCGACCCTCACTATATTCCTGCGGCTGTCCTTTTTCTTCTCAGCTTTCTTCCGGGTGTCCTCTTTCTCTGCACTCTCTTCGGATTTGCCTTCTTCTATGCTTTCTTCGTCTGCAGGTTCTTCCAGGACCTTCCCATCCGCTTCTTCTGGTTTTCTAGCAGCCATCATCAATCACGCCTTGGTTAATTGCTTACTGTTAATAAGTGTTATGACTTAAATATATGCCTACTTACATACTTAAAAATTTTTAAATGGCTGGAAAGCCAGTGTAAATATTTATTAGTCCGAAGGACAAGAAATTATATTGGTTTTGAATATGAGAGGAAATTACATTTTCATGTCATTGGTGATAGTAGCATTACTGTCCGTAAACGCCGTTTCTGCACAGAGTTCTGACGTATCCCTGATGTTAAACAAGCAGACACCGTATCCGGTAGAGCCGGGTCAGATTGTCAATCTAGTGGTAGCGCTGGAGAACAATGGATCATCATCACAGAGCTTCACACTGGAAATATTACCAGCAGCGCCGTTCACACTGCTTCCCGGAGAGGAATCGGTAAAGACGTTCTCGAACATCGGTGCACTCAGCACGGTGACCGAGACTTACAAGCTTAAAGTTGATCTGTCTGCTGTCTCAACGACTTACGACCTGAAATTCAGATACAGCAGTGGAAGTTCAACGGTCTACATAACAAAGAAAATTCCGGTTACAGTCCAGGGAACACCGAAGATCGTAATAGAGGATATAACGACTACGCCAAGCGTAATAGAGCCAGGACACGAAGTTGAACTGGACATCAAGCTGAAGAACGTAGGTTCCGGTGACGCGACCCAGCTTGAGCTTGTTCTTGAAGCAGATGCGGACCCCGAGACAGAGGAAAGCCTCATCGTCCCCATACTTTCAGGCGGAAGCTTCTATCTGGAAGAAATAGGTTCAGGTGAAGAAGCTGTTGCCATGTTCAGACTCGACATAGACAATAACGCTGAATACAAGAGTTACACATCTACGCTGACAATCACCTATAATGATGAGAGTGGCGCTGAGAGCACCGTGACCAGGGATTTAGGAATACCCGTCAAGGGAAGTCCTGTTATAAAGATACTGAGCGCCAAGCTCGAGAACGGTGACTTCAAGGTCGACATAGAAAACATAGGAACCGGAAGCGCAAAGGCGCTGCAGATTGAGTTCATACAGGACAACGAAGTCAAGGACTCTTCGGTTGCAAGCGAACTCAAGCCTACACGGTCCAAGACTCTCAGATTCTCAGGATTCAGATACGGCGAAGCGATTGTGAAAATATCATACCTCGATGAAAGCAACGATGTTTTCGTCAGCGAGAACAGTATCACTGTCAAGCAATCTGCTGCATCTGATGATGGAAGCGGGACCGACTACTCCGGTTATGTAGGAATACTCTTACTGGTAGTGTTGATAGAAGGGTTCTACATCTGGAGAATGAAGAAGAGGATGAAAAGGAAGTAGTTCAGCTTCTCCCAGAGATGGTATATTATGCAAAAGGAGAACATATTCGATATCAGGGATGTCTCTAAGGTCTACTGCATGAAGGGCGTTGAAACACATGCGCTCAGAGGTGTAAACCTGACCGTCAAGAGAGGGGAATACGCGGCCATAATAGGACCTTCCGGGTCGGGAAAATCCACGCTCATGCACATAATGGGCTGCCTGGATACACCTACCAAAGGAAAGGTCATAATCGAGGATAGTGACACTTCCGAGATGGACGATAATGAACTTGCGAGAATCAGAAGGGAGAAAATAGGCTTCGTATTTCAGGCATACAACCTCATTCCCGGTCTCACTGCGATAGAGAACATCTCTCTGCCCATGAGGTTCAATGGCATAGGAAAGGGCGATGCGCAGAGAAGGGCAAAAGAACTTCTGGATAAGGTGGGACTCGGCGACAGGATGGAGCATAAGCCAAGCGAGATGTCAGGCGGAGAGCAGCAGAGGGTCGCAATCGCCAGATCACTCGTGAACGACCCTGATGTAATAATGGGTGACGAGCCCACCGGAAACCTTGACTCGAAGACCAGCGAGGAGATAATGGACGTGATAGAGGACCTCCATAAGAAAACTGGCAAGACCGTGATAATAGTTACTCATGACAGGAATATCGCGAAGAGGGCATCAAGAAAGATAATGATGCTCGACGGGAAAGTAGCGAAATAATAATTATGTTTGATATAGCAGTCAGGGAACTTGCGGGTCACAGGACCAGGACTATTCTTACGGCCTTGGGCATATTCATAGCCATAACTGCGATAGTATCTTTGGGTTCAATATCTGCCGGGGTCAATGATCTTATCAGTTCTTCTACCAGCTCTATAGGCGCAGACACCATATTCGTGATGAAGCATTTCGACATGTCCGAGATGTCAGGACCTCCCGGCAGCCAGTCGATCGAAGACATGACCGCAGAGCAGGTGGCTGAGATAAGCGAGATTTCCGGAGTTAAGAGAACTGTTCCAATAATAGTAAGCCAAGCCGGGGGTTTTTTCGAGGTCGATGGACTGAACATAGAAGACGTGGACCTGTTCGGTGGAGAGAACCTGGAGTTTGAAGAGGGCATGTGGCCTGAGAACGATGAAAAGGCAGCCGTTCTGGGTAAGGTGGTTGCAAACTCTTTTGACGCCGCAGTAGGGGATACAATACTGCTGAACAAGAAGGAAGTCGAGGTTGCGGGTATATTCGAAGAAGGCTCGGGCGCTTATGATCTTGTGATAATCATTCCCTATGACGCCGCGAATGACATTTACGAGGCCGATGGAGGTGCCACCCAGATAATACTGGAACCTGTCGATATCTCAATGGTGGATAGTATAAAGGAAACCGTAGAAGAGGAGCATGAAGACCTTGATGCCATGACCATGGAGGATGCGCTCTCCATGATGGAGGAGATGATAGGGACGCTAAACATAATGACCTTCGGCATCGGTTTCGTCACATCGCTTGTTGCCGCGATAGGTATAATAATAACCATGTACACCTCGGTTGTCGAGAGGAAGAGGCAGATAGGCATAATGAAGGCGACCGGAGCTTACGGGAGGACCATACTAATGCAGATACTTGAAGAGGGGATTGTTATCTCACTGGTCAGCAGCGTCCTTGCAGTCGGTGTATCGTTCTTCTTCGTTGACTTGATCAACAACGTCCTTATGGGAGGGACCAAACTGGCTATGATAACGCCTGAGCTGGCGGTAGGCGCCGTGCTCTACGGCGTATTGCTCACGATACTGGCGAGCCTGTACCCGGCACGCATGGCCGTCAAAGTGGATCCGATAAAGGCGATAAGGGGTAACTGACATGATAAAAGGTTGCAGGATCCCCAAAAACCATCGGGAACGGGTTCCCTCGTTTCCGCTTATGCAGAACCCGCTGGAGGTTTTGACATGATGGATAAGGGTGGCTGGAGTCGTCAGAACCCGCTGGAGGTTTTGACATGATGTGGGAGATGATATTCAGGGAGTTTGAAAGGCATAAGGTCAGGACAGCCCTTACCGCGCTCGGCGTCATGATAGGCATTCTATTAGTAACCAGCATATCATCGTTCTCCGAGGGCATAACATACTATGTCAACGACCAGCTTTCCATAACCTCAGGACTGGTTACGGTGATGGAAGCTGAAATTCCCCAGTACGGTTTCATGCGTGGAGAAATAGACCAGGAACTTGTGGATGAAATTGAAGGCCTCTCAGGAGTAGAAGTAGTATCGCCCATACTCTTCGCTACCGTAGATGGGGAAAGTATAACAGGAATTAAGCCGGAAGTAGAAGACATAATGTCCGTGAACATAGAAATCGATGAGGGAAGGGATCTGAACATGGGTTCCTATGAGATAGTGATAGGCTATGATTATGCCGAGAATAACGACTACGGGCTGGGAGACACCATAAAATTCAGGGATATTGATTTCGAAATCGTTGGCATACTAGAGGATTCGGGCGACTCTGACATAGACAACGGAATTGACATGGATATCGAAGTGCTTCAGGAAATAGAGGACAAGGAAGGTGTGATAACGATGATGATGATAAAGCCGACGTCGCCGGCTGATGCGGATATAATCGAGCAGTCCATAAACGACGAGTTCGATGAACTCAGAGCTGCGACCGACAAGAGCCTCTCGGACACGGCCAACGAGACGCTTTCCCAGCTCAACCTGATGACGTTCGCGCTCGGCAGCATAGCAGCTCTCGTGTCCGGCATCGTGATAATGAACGTAATGATAATATCCGTGAGGGAGAGGAGGCGCCAGATAGGGACCATGAAGGCGCTCGGCGCCACCAGCAGATACATATTGCTGTCAGTGCTCTTCGAGGCAATAATCATAAGCGTTTCCGGTGCCATAGTCGGAATTCTGCTGAGTTATTGCGGAGTGGAATTAATCAACGCCATACTTCTGCAGCCAATAGCGCTCATAACCCCGAGGCTGGTAGCACAGGGAATACTATTCGCAGCGTTCATAGGAGCAGTGTCGGGATACATACCTGCAAGACAGGCGGCAAAGCTGAACCCGATAGAAGCCATACGCTACGAGTAAAAAAAGAAAGAAATCGCGGAAACAGATAACATCTCAAACATTAGAAAGCCGGCCGAAGCCACCAGAAATGAATTACTTCTTCTTTGCCTTCTTTGCCTTCTTCTTGGCCATGACCACCACCGCCTTATTGATGGTAATTTGGTGTAATATTATTTGGTTCCACCAGCTTAAATAGTCGATATTTTTAGGTTAAAACGGAAGCGCTTTATTAGATGCCATGCAGATTATATTCATGAGTAAAACAATAGCAATAATGCCGGTTCTGCTGGTATTTTCAGTGATTTTCGTGTCTGGCTGCGCAACAGACAGTCCTGTAAACAAGATAACAAACTTCGAAGAGTGCATCGCGGCAGGATACCCTGCCATGGAAAGCTACCCAAGGCAGTGCATGGTACCAGGAGGTCCAGCATTCACCGAAGAGATAGAAGAGTCCCCGATAGGCGGCGAGAGGGATGTGCATGGATGTCTCGGGCCAGCTGGTTACACATGGAACGAGGAAGTGGATGCGTGCATAAGGACATGGGAGCTTGACGATAACCAGAAGACTGCTGCAGGAATTGCTGTAGATTACGTGGGAGAGGAGTACGCGACAACAGTGACCGAGGTCATGACAGCGCGTTGCCCGGGATGCTTCATGGTGAAGCTCGAACAGGGCGAGCAGAGGGACGTCATAACGGTCGACGTGAACAACTGGACCGCGATAAGCCAGACAATGACTTATCATGCCTGCACGGAAGAAGAGAAGGCTGCTGAGGCCTGTACCATGGAATACATTCCGGTATGCGGATGGAGTGAGATGCGGGCCTCGAAGACCTACGGGAACGGATGCAGTGCATGTGCTGCTGGTTCGGATTACTGGGAAGCCGGAGAGTGCTGATTCTAGCCTTTCATGCCATCTTCGAGCACGTCGTCATCCATCAGGTCGTCCCAGAAAACGCTGCTCGTTTCAACGTAAGAGATGCCGAGGC
>CAYUBD010000034.1:0-11245 GCA_964442905.1 uncultured archaeon
GTTGAACGCACAGCACACGGCCTGCTTGACAGCTTCCGGCGACCTGCTGACTGAAACCACCTTACCGTTTATGGCAGTTGTCGGTGAGCCGCCAACCCCGTATTTCTGATTATCCACAATGTGGACGTTGTACAGAGGATAATTTCCGCTCAGCCAGGTGCTCTGGTTAGCATAAAGCTCGCTTATCCTGAACTCCGCGTCGAGGTCTGCTATGCACGAGTCTATGGTCGCACTGTCTATACCGTTCTGAACAAGGCATGAATCGCTGTCGCCCGAAACAGTGAAGCATGACGCGTAGTCTACATACTTGTCCGGGTACTCGCTCTTTATGCACTCCTGGACATTGTTCTCATCGATTTCATTCTGACCATGCATTACGTAGTACACCCACTTTATCTCAATGTCGGCCTTGTCCCCCAGAAGTTCCATTACCGGGAGAACCGCCTTCTGCATCTGGAGCCCGTAAGGGCAATAAGACATTATGAATACCTCCACTACAGGCTTGTCGGACTTTGTGATACCAAGCTGGCTGCATAAATCGCCCTGGCCACCGCTGGCCTGCGTGCTCTGGACCGGCAACTCTTCATTGAGGTCCGCGACATTATTGAATATGTAGTTGCCGTCCTTGGTGGCATAATAAGGAACAGTCTGTGCCTGCCCCTGGTAGGTTATTTCAACGTTCACCTCATATGTATCAGGTATGTTCGCGTATGATTCAGCACCAACCAGCTTGATCTCTATCCCAGCGTATGAAGCTGAAAGCCTGTCCTGGAGGAAATCAACGACCTTGGCACCGACGGCATCCGAGCCTATATCAGGTCCCATGGCGCTCTGAGTGACATTGCTCGCAGCACCGGTTGTTTCAGAAAAGCTGAACGTGCTGATCCTCCACCCGGCCAGCACCACGATGACTACGGCTACCAGTGCATAAATAAACTGCCTGCTGCTGAGAATATCCTTTAACTCAGGCTTTTTCGCACCTTTCGCCTTTTTGGATTTCGCCATAAGAATACCGTCCAATAACAAATTAAATTGACATAATGACTTAAATATATTGGTGTTTTTATGAGCTTCATAGCTCAAGCAGCCTGCAGAACCTGCACATCTCCTTCCCCATCTGATTGGCTTTAATGCTGCCATCTGCGAGCCTTTCTGCGATATCGTTCGCAATCGCAATAAATTCGGTCTGATCCGCAAAGGGCACTCCCCTCTTCCCCCTGATGTCTTTCTTGTATTGTGAAACAGCTGGCTGCGATAAGCCCATGAGCTTCGCAGCCTTTGTCTGCGAGAAGCCGTATGAATCTATGAGACCCTTCGCTATGAGCGCCCTCGCAACCGGAAATATCTCACTGACAGCCCTCTCGCATTTAATCTGCATTTTATAACACCCTTATAATTTAGTTAATGCCTAACTTTAATATGAAGTTACCAAAGCTGGGCAGGAAGGACAGGAAACTTTGGAACACCGTGATGTTCCTCGCAAGGCTGCTTATACTCTCGGCACCACTGTATCTTGTTCTGTGGCTGAACATAAGCCTGCTTCCTCTCCAGGTCATTGTCGCTTCAAACTCAGAGGTTATGATGGAAGCATTGGGCATCCAGACGGCCAGGGACGGCCTGCTGCTTTCATGCGGGGTCACTTCCCCATTCATCTTCTACATAGGCCCCGACTGCACGGGATGGAAGTCCATGCTATGCTTCTTTGCGCTCGTGTTCGCCACACTGGGCGTCACCCTGAAGAAGAGGCTTCTGGGACTCGCGATTGGGATACCTTTGATATATGCGGGCAATCTGATTAGGATAGTGATTGTGGTCCTTGCGGAAAGGTCATACGGTCCGGAAGCCGCGGTTGTCATCCACGACTGGCTGTGGCAGGTTGGGCTCATAACGCTGGTGATTGCGCTCTGGTTTGCCTGGCTGAAGTGGGAAAATCTTAAAAAACATATAATCGCGCTAAGAGAAAGATAAAGTATGCGGATTGACTGGATAGTAGCTGCCGTGACGTTCCTAATGTTCGTGCTCTGGGCTTTCTCCTACTACTCACTCATAAATACCGGGGAAGCGGTTTCAGTGTCAGAGGCGGCAATGAGCGCAGCCGGGAAGATATCGGATTACACGCGCATGGATTTCTCGGCCACGCCCGCCAACATCACGGCACCGTCGGACATGGACAATGTCACGGTGTGGGCATACATGAACTGGACAGTGGAGGAGAAGAACTCCACAAGGGTAGTCACGGTGCAGCTCTCAAACCAGAGCCTCCCGTGCGGCATTTCCGGCGACAGGCTGTACTGGAAGGCGAACCTCAGTGCCGGAGGCAATCATTTTTTCATAGAGAGTGCAGGACTGGATACCTCACTGAACTGCGGCCAGTCAATCCCCCCAACAGACGAAAACCAGAGCACCCTCTGGGTGACCGAGAGCGGGGTCATATTTTCTGATGAGCGAAACAGCCTGATATGCAGCCAGATGAATCAGAGCTATCATAACACCAAGAAGAGCATAGGGATAACGTTCGATTTCAACCTGCTGATTGAGAATGCTGACGGCATCACAACATGCGGCATGCCTGTACCCGTTTCCGGAAGAAATGTATTTGTGCTCCCTGTTTCAGGCAGGCTGTGGGAAGGGGGCGCTGTCAACATGAGCGTGAGGTTGTGGCGATGAAGGGACAGTGGAGAACCATAGAATCGGTAATGGCAGGAATAATCATACTGATGTTCGTGGCGGTCCTGACGTCGACTGGCATCCAGGTGTCGTCCTCCGCGACTGTGCAGGGATACAGGGCACTGGATGCTGTATACGAGAAAGGCGTGCTGAGGGCATACGCCGCCGCCATGGACATATCTTCCATCAATTCCGAAATAGCAGCCACTGGATATATGTTCGGCTATAACCATTCCGTGACCATATGCAACGAGAGTGCATGCACAGGTGCTGTTCCTGACAGTGAGAACGTGTGGGCATCGAGCCTGCTGCTGGCTGGTGACGGGCAGTATGAACCCATGGAGGTGATCATTTATGTCTTCAGGGACTAGCGGCCTGAAGGGGCAGTTCTTCCTGATAGGTGCAGTCTTCATATGCGCGCTGCTGTTCTTCGGCATTTCACCTGTCATAAAGATAACCAATGCACCGGCAGAGGACATGAGCATTCTGGGTGAAAACCTGCAGAGGGAGCTGCCGCATGCGCTCAACATAGGCATCAACAGCTCCGAGCCCCTGAACACACTGTACAACTTCACGGGATTCTCAAGGGATACGGTCATGAGCCGGGGCATAGACATTGATGCCATGTGGGTGATCTTCATACCGGAAGACGGAAGCATGAACGTCAGCGCAGGCAACTTCATGGATTCCGCGAAGACATTCGGCATAAACGTGTCAGGGACGCACACTGACATCTATGTGGCCATTGATGCGGTAAATTCCTCTGTTTTCCCGGTTTCAGGCCCCACGTTCGATGTCACGGTAACATTCGACAGCGATGTCACTCAGGCGACGCTGCTGACGAACAAGACAGGCATGTACTCCGTAATTGCCCTGGAAAGGGGAGAAAACACAGTGAGGAAAGAGATATTAGCCTGAAAATCCAAATTAACTGTAGCGGGATTTCATGAAAGGCATAATCATCAGCACCGAGGTAATATTTCTGGCCATAGTTGTGACTATGGTCTTTCTCGTGTACACCATGGCTTCCCCGATGATATACTCAATGCAGGCCGCTTCCGTGTTCGAACAGACCAAGTCCTTCATGCTGGATCTTGACGATGCCATACAGGACGTGGCATCGCAGGGGAAGGGCAGCAGGACTACCCTTTCCGTGACCATGGGCGCAGGCACGCTCGTACTGGATGAGGAGCTTGACACACTGAAGTGGACGCTTGAGACGGACTCCATGATAGTATCTCCCAGGAGCATGCAGCAGATAGGCAACCTCATAGTGGGCGCAAACC
This sequence comes from uncultured archaeon, assembly GCA_964442905.1. GTDB lineage: Archaea > Aenigmatarchaeota > Aenigmatarchaeia > QMZP01 > JAFGSV01 > JAFGFG01. The sequence goes on from CAYUBD010000034.1 coordinate 3,954, forward strand.
TGGATGTGAGGGCATACGAGAACCAGAGCCTTGGTGCATACGTGCTTGAAAACCAGCATCTCATCGTCAATCTGAAGGACATAGGCAGCGAAAGCTCATACCAGACGTACAACACCAGTGATATCCTCATGGGCGTTTACAACAAGGACCTGGACACATGGATGGACCTTGAGAGACTGGAGATATCCATTGACAACAGCCCGGATTCCATGAACGGGACTGGTTACACTGAGATTGTCCTGGAGGGCAACACGCTTCCCAGAGGGCAGGTGAAGGCCCACATAAGCACGCCTTACGTTTTCCTGAACAACTACAGCATCACTTTCACGCTTGAGTCTGGAGCAGATTTCCTTACGATAGAAGGTGAGGAACAATTTTAAGGACAGCGCACAAATAATAAACATGAAAGCGCTGTCTCCTATCGTTTCGGTTGTTATACTCATAGTCATTTCCCTTTCAATAGCATCGCTCGTGTCCACATGGATGTACAAGCTTGTCACCACAACCACGAACGAGACCGGCAGCACAACGCAGCAGATGGTGAGGTGCAGGAATGCCGGACTGGATTTCGACACGAACTACGGCTACTACGGCGTGCAGTCGAACTTCAGCGGCAATGTGAGCGCGAACGGGACGGACTGGATCAGGATAAAGATTGTGAACACCGGGGCCATAGACCTTTACGGCTTCACGGTCGAGGCGACGCTGCTCAACAATTCCATGGAGCAGATAGAGCATTACAGTCTCACATCCGCCAGCGAAAAGACATCCTCGTACCCGCTAAGGTCGTCTGAATCAGCCATCATAACGGCCAACATAACCTATGATATCAACGAAAGCACCACGACGCTCGCAGACGTCAAGATTCTCAATACGGTCTGCCCCGAAGTGGCACCAAGCATTGAATTATAATTTTTATAACAGAAAACCATAATATATGTGATAACATGGCAGAGGAAAACGAGAAGCAGGAGTCCGATGTTCTCAAGGCCATACACGACAAGCTTACGGAGCTCGAGGACCTGCAGCTTGTGAACAAGCTGGACATAATCAACGTGAAGAACGAGCTGGACAGGACCAGCCTCACAGGCGGAGCTTCGCATGAGACCAATGAACAGTCAGAAGAGCTTGCCGAAAAATCTGAGAATCTCCAGAAAGCGGAGAAGCTGGTCAAAGAACTTGAAGAACTCAAATCCGCATTCAAGAAGGGCAAGCTCCCGGATGCAGGAAAATCCAGTGTGAATCTTGATGCTGTAACAGGTGAAATAGAAGCGCTGAAGGAGAAGGTAGGCGGTCTGGAGAAAAGGAGAGGCGTAACGCCTTCCGGTAAAATCCCCGATGCAAGTCTTGATGAGATGCGCAAAAGGATAGACAGGCTCGAATCTGCAAAGCCATCAGAGTCAAAAACGGCCATGCCCGCCGACCTGCGGGATGATGTGGCTGAAATTAAGGAAAAGATTTCTGGTCTTGAGAAGCTTCCGAAGATGGAAGGAACTCCCGCAAACGTTCTTGAGAAGATCAGCGAAATAGAGGAAATATCTTCTGATATAGAGTCTCTCAGGTCTCAGCTGGACGAGCAGAAGACGCTGTTGTCCAGCCTGGAAAAGAGAAAGCCCTCAGCCGGTGCTGTGCCCAACGACCTTGAAGAAAAAATAAACAGGATGGAGGAAGAAATCTCCGGGCTCGAAAAAGATAAGACTGCTTCCCAGCCGGGCGTGCCTCATGACATCTCAGACAGGATTAAGATGCTTGAGGCGGCCGTTGCTGATGAAACGGGCAGACCTCATGTTGTGGAGGCGAAGCCTGCGAAGGCACTTCTGGACAGGATAAGCAGGCTTGAGGACAAGATATCCGCGCTTGATGGCTCAAAGGGGAAAGCCGGAGAAACTACCGTCGCAGGCAATGCCAGTCCTGACGGTATCGAAGAGGTGAAGAACATGCTCGAGAACATAAAGGCCAGTCTTATGGACCAGGGAAACGAGATAGCCGACCTTAAATCCGTAAAGAAAGGTACCCAGAACCTCATAGACATGGATGCAATGAAGGGCGAGCTGGACTCTATAAAATCACAGATATCAGTGATAGAGGAAAACGCAGTGAAGTCAGGCATGGCACCAGATGCGCTCGAGGAGTTAAGGAATCTCAAGGGGCAGTTTCCAATCGAAGAGTATCATGATCTTAAAAAGAGGATGACTGCAATCGAAGGCGAGCTTGAGGAGCTCGGCAAGCTTGCGGGGGGACTGAAGCCCATAGAGCTGCCTAAGGAAGGGGACAGTGGAATGGGGCCGTCGAAGGCGCTTGAGAACAAGGTTAGAGAAATCGAGAAGCTGGTCGGTGAAGGCGTCAGCGGGAAGAGGTTCAAGGACCTGGAGAAGAGGCAGGAAGAGATGAGGGAATGGCTCCCGGAATACATAGCCAATGACATAGACCACAGGATTGACGAGTTCAGGACGGAGCTCAAGAACAAGGTGCAGGAAGTGAACGAGCTCAAGGAAGACATGATAGAGCAGACCATAGAGCAGCTGCTTGCGCAGCCGGGTCATGTCAGCAAGCTGCTGGGAGAGAAGTTCAAAAAACAGCTGGACGAGATGCAGCAGAAGCTGAGCAAGATGGAGAATGATGTAAAGCCATCGGGTGCGAAGCTGACAACGCTTCTCAGGGATTTTGACGAGTCGAAGAGGGACATAGAAAAGGAGAAAGAGGCACTGAAAGGTATGCAGGAGAATAACAGGAAGGAAATGGAATCACTTGCGATAGAGCTCAGGGCGCTCAACACAAGGATTGATTCTTTTGATAAATCGGGCAAGGGCACGGAAAACGTAGGCGTCACCAGGGACATGGAGATACTCAAGACCAAGACAGACTGGCTGGAGAGCACAATCCATAAGCTGGACCTCAACCAAATATACCAGAAGATAGACGAGCTTGAACAGATGATGCACTCACACAGGGGCTATTCCCCTCAGGTTATAGAATAGCCCAAGAGAACATCATACGACTTCCACGTTAAGATAAGGGACGACATCAGGAGGCGCATCCAGAAACTCGTGTTATTTATTGGATTCACCAAGAACGGCCTTGTATAGAGGGTAAAAACAGCTCTCGGCTAATGATAGCACATCCTCTACCTCTTGAATGTTCGGTGAATATCCGTAATAATTTATGTTATGTCTTAACCTTCTCAGGTTATCAATGAGATTAATTGGCCTGGTTGTTGCTACCCGCAGTTTCATAAGTTCCCTGATTGGCATCATATGATCCACAGATTCGATACCCCTTGAGACAAGGAGAGCGTCTCCAAGCTTTCGAAAACATTCGTAAATGTTCCTTATTATGGTATTTGCAGAATCCCTATCAGGCTTCATTCTGAGCGTGAAATCCATATCCATTTTTGCAGCTTTGAGAATGCTAATCATGTTCTTCCTGTCAGGTCTCCTATATCTTACTTTCAAGGTCTCACCTCAAGAAACCCTTCGAGTACAATGCCATTGGCTATATTGGAAAACAGGTTCATATCCACCTTGTTTCTTGAAAATATAAAGAGGTTGACAACGACATTCTCCCTGTGCCCGAATAATGGAAGGATTCCCAGTTGTTCTATCCTTACATCTTCGTTGTCCAGGACTTCAACTGCCACGTCTATGTCACTCTTATCCGTATCATCGCCCTTTCTGTAACTGCCAAATAAAACAATGGCCCTTGGGTTTGGCAATCTTCTATGTATCTCTTCTATTAGGCCAGATTCATATATCATACTCAGATTGTAACTCACTTTTCTTGTATAGTTATACTCATGCTCCGGATTGCATGATATGCGCCAAATCCTTCCCATAACCTTTATTCCAAGAAACCCCTCTTCAGAAAGCTGTGTTACAATTCTGTTGGCCGTTGTTTTTGATATTTTAAGCGCTTCTGAAAGGTCGCTGAGTCCTATTTCACTTTCCGGGAAAGAAAAGAACCATTGGAGTACCTTCTGATACGCTTCGTTCAATTCATATATTCGCGTTTTCTTCAGATAATGTTTTGAGACCATGATTATAGTAACATTAGCTACTATATAAATTTTTAGGTTACTATTTGGTTACTAAAGAAACCATATAAACTTTTTCGTTACCAATAATTTTCACATCTGAATCAGTTCTTTCAGGACCAGTGGTATCCTTTCTATGACATCGGTAGCCAGAAGGCCGGGCCCGAGTTCTTCCGCTGCCATGTCACCGGCCGCACCGCATACGTAAGCCGCCGCCGAAGCTGCATCAATGGATTTCATCCCCATGGCAAGGAACGCCCCGCATATGCCTGAAAGCACATCCCCTGTCCCGCCAACGGTCATGTACGGGCTGCCTGTTGAGTTTATCATCACACTGCTGCCATCTGCTATGACGTCCTTGTAGCCCTTGAGCAGTACGGTTGCCTTGAATTCCCTGCTGAACCTCACAGCTTCCTTTGCCCTGTCTTCCACCCTTTTCTGGACCTTGTGCCCGCTCATGCTGTAGAACTCGCCGGCATGCGGTGTCACTATCCAGCCCTTCCTCAGCAGATCCTTGTCCTCGCTGATGTGGTGGAGCGCATCCGCATCAATCACGCATGGTTTCCTCAGATAGCTGAGAAATTCATGCACGGCATCCTTCGTGTCTGCCATCCTTCCGATGCCGCTGCCTAGGACGACTGCATCGAACTTGTTGGCAATGGCCTCAAGCCTGTGCACGTTATCTATGTTTATGTAGTCACCCATGAGCGGCTCTGTTATGAGATTCGGAGAAAACGATGCTATGACGTCTGCCGCAGTTTCGGGTGCAGCTATCGTAACAATATCAGCACCGGCGCGCAGTGCAGCAAGCCCGCACAATGCAGGTGCACCCTTGTACCTCCTGCTGCCTCCTATGACCAGAACCTTTCCATGGTCGCCCTTCCTGTCCCACTGGTGCATCTTCGGATACGTCTTCCTGACCAGCTCATCCGTGACGGCTTTCATCATGACTAAATTATAGAATACGTAGTTAAAAAGTCTACTTCCAGTAGGGATTCTTCAGGTACTTGTATGCGGAATATGCTGCTTTCTCGCCGGTCGCAAGGGCCTGCGGTATCCTCTTTATGTCAGAGACTATGTCACCCGCAGCGAACAGTCCGGGAATGCTGGTCATGCCGTTTTTATCCACCCGGACACACGCGTTCTCCATCTTTACGCCCAGCTTCTGCAGGCAGTCGTTCGCGGGAATCGAACCTATGCATATGACAGCGGCATCCAGTTCAAGCGTTGTCTTTTTCCGGCTCTTGCTGCTGAATAATGTGGCGCTGGCAAGCTTCCCTTTACCGGAGAACAGTTCAACCTCATGGCTCCACAGCATGGTAATGCCGGACTTGCCTATTATGCATTTATTATCGTCTGTTGCCCTAAGTTCATCCTTCCTGTGGGCCAGCCACACCTTAGCTCCGGCCTTGTCAAGACCTAAAGCGCAGTCAGCGGCGGAATCGCCGCCACCCACGACGAGCACTTTCTTACCGGAAAACTTCCCGGGATCAGAAACAGTGTGAAATATCCCTTCAAGGTCTTCCCCTTTAACACCTGTCTTCCTGGGGATGCCTCTTATACCTGTTGCCACGATGACAGCTTTGGCTTCGTATCTTCCTTTTTCGGTTTTCACTCCGAAAGCCTTGCCTTTGGTTATTTCCTTGACAGCTTCCATCTCACGTATATCGGCGCCGCTTGACCGGGCATGCTCCACCATGCTTCCGGCGACTTCCCTTCCTTTCATGTCTTTGAAGCCCAGATAAGAATCAACACCCTTCCATGGATAGCTCTGTATAAGCGCACCGCCCGCCTTTCCTGCATCCAGGACAAGAGTCTTCAGCTTGAGATACTTCGCGTCCAGCGCGGCGGCCAGCCCTGCCGGACCCGCACCGACGATTATGACATCATAAGACATGCAAACACCAATATCTCTCTTATCGGGACATGGCTTAAAAATATTACATCACTCGCAGGAGTGCTATCCGTGCCAGAAAACAACTCAGTTACTTCTTCTTTCTCTCAGCTTTTATTGCCTTCACAGGAATGCCCATCTCTTCAAGGTTGGACTTGAACTTACCGAGTGCAGCATGTATCTCATGTTCCTTCCTCGCACCTGTGCATATTATCTTCCCTGTGCCGAACAGAAGGAAAGCCACCCTCGGGTCTGATATCCTGTACACGAGTCCGGGGAACTGCTCAGGCTCGTACTCCGCGTTCTCAAGGTTGTATGCGATGTGCTCCAGGTTGAGCTTCTGCTTTGCCTCTATCTGCGTGGAAGCGACTATGTTCTCGACACCCGTGTGATATTCTGTCGGCATGTCTATGTTGAGAGCCCTCATGTCTTCCACTACCTGGCTGACAGCTGTCATGGCCAGGTCAGGGCTCCTTGCGCCGGTGCATACGATCTTCCCTGAGGAGAATATGAGTGCCGCAGTTTTCGGATCCTTTATCCTGTAAACAACACCAGGGAATGACTCCGGCTTGTACTCGGCTTCGCGGAGTTCCTTGGATATCTTGTCCATGGGTATGTCCTTTCCAAGGGTTGTGAAGACAACAACATTCTCAATCTTTACGTCAAATTCGTTTGGATTACTTTTGCTCAAAGAACCACCAATATAATATATAATACACTGGTGATATTTAAAACCTATAAAAAGGTGATACTACTGACCGATAACAAGAAACGCTAAAACGGGGTCAAAATGTTTAAACATTTGGAATCAGGACTTCGACCAGCACGTCTCCCTGAAGTGCATCCCTACAGTCGCAAGGTCGATTATGCCTATCTCCCCGTCATTGTTAAGGTCGGCCCTTTCGTCCCAGTAGGGATTCCCGGGCTGCGCCCCGTAGGCCCTTCCCACCATGGCCAGGTCGAATATGTTCACCACGCAATCCGCATTCACGTCTCCTTCGAGCAGGCAGAAGCAGCCTGAGCATATCTGGTCCCCGCTGCATCCCGCACCGTCCACGCACTCAGCTCCGCATGTAAGGTTGCATATATGATCAATATCCAAAGTCCACGGGTCGCTCCCGTCATAAATCGTGCAACCAGAAGTCCCCTGGCACACCGAATCGAATCCGGGGAACCAGTCCCAAGTCAAGTCGAACCCGTCAGGATCATACAGACACGTGGCCACCTGTGATATGCTCCAGTTTGAGCAGAGCGAATTCCCATCCTCATCTGTACTGTTGTCGCAGTCATCGTCGAGGCCGTTGCATATTTCCGGACTTGACTTGTCATTGAATCCTCCAGGGTCAGTGCTGCATATGCTTGTCTGTT
>CAYUBD010000035.1:0-11132 GCA_964442905.1 uncultured archaeon
CTGAGCTGGAGGTAACAGAGGATACGTCCGAATACTGGAGATGGTAATGATGGTAAGAAGGATGATTTTCACACTTGCGCTGTTTTCACTCCTGGCTTTGCCGTCATGTGCGGCCGGGAGCAACGTCTACCTGGCTCTCAGGCCTGATACGACGTTCTGCATAACGGAGAACCTCGGCGGACAGGGGACCGGTGAATATACGATAACGATAGACGACCCAGGCTTCCCTGACAGCCCGTGGGTGGACACGCACAGTGCGAGCTTCTTTACGGGTCCGGACAATCCGGTGATAGTACCCATATGCTTCGATACGCTCGGGAGGAGGAGAGGCAGCGAGGCGACGCTCGTCTACACACTGAAAACACCGAGGAAGAATATCACAACGAACTACGGTATATGCGTGAGCAACTTCGAGGACTATGACACTGGCATAGTCAAGGACAATCCGTGTAGGGCTGTCGTGAGTGATATGGAGCCGTTCAGCTTTGATATCATGCTTCCCGAGCGATACGTATCTGTAGGAGAAATTGCAGAATTCAATCTGTTATTGTCATCAGATTTTTTCATGGACATCACGCTTGAAAAGGAAAGCGGTCCCAAGATGGACATAGAGGAGACCGAACTGAAGATGCCGGGTGAATTTGTGGTCAAGATGAGCCTGACGGCACCAGCAGATGAGGGAGAATACCCGTTCACGATAAGTGCAAAGCGGTCCGGATGCGATGCGTCCTACTGTGAAAAGAGTGTATCAGGAACGATCTATGTTACCGGAACCGGAAGGAGCCAATTCGATGCTTCGCTTCAGCCAATGAACAAGAACGTTGTGGGGATTAAGCCCGTTAAATACTACATAACCATCAAGAACTATGAACAGACGCAGGATTTCAGCATAAAGGTGGAAACTGACGAAGGTCTTATCTGCAGTTTCCCTGAGGTTCCTGTGAAAATCGGGAAAGGTTCCACCGGGACATACAACTTCTTGGCAACGCCGAAATCGCAGGACCACGAGATACATAAGATAACAATGACCGTTGAAAATGAGAACGGGGTGAAGAAGGTTGCTGAAGCTATGCTGACCGTGGACGAGGCCATTTCAAACATAAACACAGGTGCGGAGAATGACATGATATCGGACAGTGAGGCTGACGCCATGGAAAACGAGTACGCCTCAGGGGCGGACCTTGAAAAATGGGAATTCATGGAAGGTGATGACGGGGGATTCGTAACTCCGGGAGGGACTGAAGAAACACCGTTTAGCTTCATGTGGATGATTGTGATTACGGCTGTCGTTGCCGCAATTGGCGCAGCCGGATTTTACATTTACAAAAAAAGTCATGTAACCCAGGAGATATCGTCTCCATACTACGAGGAAACATGACACATATATATGTATAAATAGAATTAAACCAATTAATATAGTAACGGACGGGTGCACAATGCTGAGGACAGGCCAGGCTGAATTTGCATTAATTCTAGGGCTACTTGTAATTGCATCTGTTGTCGGTATTTACAGCTACTCATCTATTACTCCGCCTTCCGTAGACCAGGTTGCTCTCACAGAAGAGCAGAAGGGTGTTGCAGCTTTTGTCAATGATTTTCTGAAAGAGTCCGCACTGAGCACGATTTCGAACATTTACAGAAACGGTGGTTATTCGGATGTCAGCGAGGCACCGCTTGGATATGTGAATGCGAAGGGATTCGGTGATGTCCCTTACTGGCAGATGTGCGAAAGCCATGACATACCCGACATAATCTCCAATTTCAAGGAAGGCATCAGGCAGTATATAATCGCAAACCTTCCGGACACTGACACAATGGGAGGAAGGAGTGTTTCTTTCAATAAGGCCGCTGCAGTTGTGGATATAACTGTCTATGATAACAATGTGATGGTTTCTGCGACAATCCCGACTGTGGTAGACGGCACGCAGATTCCGCAACCATATAGGGTGGAGGTTCCGACAAATATTGGGAGAATCAGTGATTATGCGGGCAATTTTGCAAGGATGGAAGCAGACTGCAGGATGCTTGACAATCACCTATTATTCGCCCTGATGCAGTCCAGTGAGTTCTCAGCTGACTGGATACCATTCGGCACGGGAAATGCCAATAACAGGTATTCATTCACATGGGACGAGCTCAGGACAAGGATGGAAAAGTACGTGAGATACTCCATAGCACAGACACAAATCGGGAGGGATATACCTATAACAGAAGATGAAAAGATAGCCAGTTTCATCTACAGCGGCTGGGATGGAACTGCAATGGAATTCTTCTTTGTACCTGGAGTACTGGACTATGATACATTGCCGGTCACTTTCAAAGCATGCCAGGGACAGGAGCTCCCGCTGGGTGGTGAACTCAGGACGTACGACGACCTTAAAATGGGATTCTACCCGGGATTCGAATACCTTACACCTGAAACGTTCTCAGCTCCTGAAATTCTTGAAATAAAGCCGAAAACCGGTTCTTTCATGACATATTTCTCACAGGTTGGTCTCAAGGCAGCGGAGTATTCGCAGGCATACAGCGTGAGATATCCAGTGATAGTCACACTAATGGATGAAAAGACGCATGAAGTTATGAAATTTGCAGTTCATGTATACATGGAAAGCAACGGTGTAGGCACCGGTTGCACAGCTAATTCAGCTATAGGACAGGTCATTCAAAGCCAGCACGCGGACAGTTACACTGACAGATGCCTTGAAGACGCGACCGAGCCTGTAGACATAGAGGTGCTGTATACAGACGGGTCTGCGGTCCAGGGGGCAATTGTCACATATGATGGATGCCTGCTTGGGAACACCATGAACGGTGTTCCTGTAGAGAAGGTTGATGTTGCGCCCAGATTCTATGCAACCCTCACGGTAGCCGTAGACGGGAACGAGTACAGCACCTGCTACAACTATGCTGAACTTAACGGTCTGACTGTCACAATACCGAAGAGTGAAAACTTCAGGTACTATCTGAATACGGTCGATATAGATGTAGATGGAAACACTTACACAATGAGCGAACCAACCACACTCAGCAACAAACTGGTGCGGATAGAGATGATAAGGCATGATGCTGATGTGTGCGATCCAAGGGCTTCAGAATTCATGTCAAACATAATTGATGGTGAATTCGTTCCATATTTTGACATCACAAGACTCCCAATAGAATCTTACAATGTCAGTGTGATGACGTCGGGCATTGGGGACTACGGGACCAATGAAGTTGTTGGTCTGGTCACTGAACCAATATTCACACCGTCTTCTGGTTCGGACATCTATATCTACGCGCCCGTTGTTGACGATTTCGAGAATGTGAACGAAGCGGATATAAAACTTCTGTACGAACATTGTAACATAGACGCGATAGGAAACGGTATGTATAGCGGAGATGAGTTTACCGGAGGTTCATGCACATGGACAAAGTCTTGAAGAGCTTTCTGATTAAGACGGTAGCCGCATTCTGCATATACCTAACATGGAGCATAGGCACCACCTCCGCTATCGAGATATCAATCTACAGGCAGCTGACCAGCGGCGTTCAGACTGGGGCTCCGTTAACTGTCACACTGGACCCCACTGATATCATAGAGAAGAAATTCGAGTTCATAAAAGATCCTGCAGATACGAGGATGGATAATATCAAGGTAAAGATTGAAGTGATAGGAAAGAGTTCGGATTACCCAATAAGCAAAATATATCTCTTCAAATGCAAGGACAGCAAACCGCTTGACTGCGTTGATTATGAGCCAGTGGAGGCTGAGAGCTTCCTTTCGGGTGACAAGGGCACGTTCTACTGGGAAGATGTCTCAAGAGGCACGGATGCCAACTTCCTCACGCTTGTAAAATTTACTCATAACGGAAAGGATTCATGGACAGGCTTCTGGGACACTGCTGCCAAGAAAGACGTGACAGAGTTCGAGAAGAACACATATGAGATTTCAGATATTGACCTTTATTTAAAACCGGGTATCCTTCCCTCATGGGTAGAAGAATTCATATCTGAGCATTACATGATACCTGCCACCTGGGTGGAGAAGGCTGTCCTGAAAACAATCGGAGACAATGCCATAACCGAGATGTATCAACTGGTAGCTAACGACAACGAGATAACCAGCGGCGTCTTCGGCAGGTACAATCCAAAGAAAAACTACATAGAATCCTTCACTAAAGACTATCTCTTCGCATTAGCAAAGGGAAGCATTGCGAGCCCTGTAACATTTTTCCAGAACAGCGAACCGGATTGCGGTGACGGTGCATGTGAAACAGGAGAAAACCCCGGCACATGCTGCCTTGACTGCGGGTGTGATGATGAAAACCAGGAATGCACTGCAACTGATGATTACCCTAACGGCATGTGCCATGTCTGCGGTGACGGTGTGCCTGATGCGGTCGAGAACAGCACCAACTGCTGCGTGGACGTGCCATGCCCGGGCAATTTCTACTGTGACGAAATCACAGAGAAATGCATTGCACCAAACTGCAAGAACGGGGACTGCGAACCTTCTGAGGATTCTAGGACATGCGCATATGATTGCTGGAACACCCCCGGGAAAACATGTCCAGAATCATACAGTGATGAGAGTTACTACTACGATGCACAGGAGCAGGACTGCGTGATGGCCGTCTGCCCGAACGATAAATGTGAATGGGAAGCTGGTGAAGACTACACGACATGCTGCGCAGACTGTGAAACCGAATCACCGTGCCCAGCCGGGGAATACTGCAAAACAGACCTGCTTACGCAGGGTGTATGCACATCTACAAACTGCGGGAATGGTGATTGTGAAACAAAAGGCGGTGAAGACTACACCAACTGCTGTGATGACTGCCCGTGCCCGGTAGACGCAAGGATGAATGTGCAGATGTCATGCGACGGTGTATGCCACATCTGCGAGAACGGGAAAATAGAGCTGCCTTATGAAACCGAGAGCAACTGCTGCCAGGATGTCGGATGCACAACAGGTTATTGCTCAATAACAGGTTCATGCCTTGCTGAATCAGAAATGGAGATGACCGCAAGCATAATACCGGAAAAGATAGACTGCACCCAGGCAGCAAGCATACCAAAGGTCAAGTTCACGCCTGTTCAAACACCATATAATCTTCATTCTTACGACAAGGTCACCTACACATACTCCGGAGGCCTGTACACACTGGATTCATGTTCAAAGGAAGGGGATTCATACATATGCGACTTCCCGCTCTCGTTCCAGGGATGCTTCGAGACTCCTGGCGAGGTTTCTGTCGACTTCACTGTCACTGTCAAATACTTCGACGACAGTGATGGCATGGGAAAAGGCGAGCTGAAGTATAATGACATAGAAACATCACTGGACTTTGAGATTACCAAGACCCGGCAGAGGATATGCAAGAAAGACGGGAATTGTGACATGACAATCGGCGAGAACGTCGATGTCTGCTGCTGGGACTGCAAATGCAGCGGTGACGATGTATGCACATCAGCCGGATGCAAGGAAGAAAGCGAGATACACCTTTTCACGAGGCCAGAATACCTCCCGTCAAGGAGCGACATAGACTGCTCGCCCAGTAATGGGAAGCAGTCAACTGATGAGTTCACATTCACAGCGAATATAGATAATGTTCCTGAAAGCTCATATGAGCCGTTCAAGATACTCGCAAAAAGCTTTGAATACAACGGCCAGAGTTACACTGCCAGCAAGATACCAGGGTTTGAATGCACAGCGATAGAAATGAGCAGTGAAACGATAACATATCACACCGGGGAGATAGAATGCAAGATGCCGGTGGCCTACTTCCCTGCATGCAACAATCCTGATGAAAAGGCGGATGTGACGCTAAACCTGAACGTTCTTGGTGGTGGGCTTTCAAAACACTACAACACGATAGAAGGAAAGCCGCTGTCTGCAACATTCGAACTTGAATACATTGAGGGGCTTCCCAAATGCGGTGATGGTTACAAGGATGCAAACCTGGGAGAAACCCAGGAAAACTGCTGCCAGGACATGGGATGCCCGGATGATAAGGTCTGCACATCGGTGGGATGTGTGGGAAAGAGCGAAATAGGCGTGATTGCGACGATAGATCCAACCATTGACTGCAGCATAGAAGTCGGGCAAGACCCAAGGGAAAAGACCGTTTCTCTGGGGCTCGAAATGACGCATGAGCCGTATTCACCTGAGACAAACGGCGTGATTCTTGATGATGATATATACATAGGTGACAGGAGCATCAGGGATATGCTCGGGACATGCGTTCCAACCACACAGCAGGGGCAGTACGCATGGACATGCTCAATACCGACAACAAACTTCAATCCATTCTGCTGGGACCAGTCCGGCTTACCAATGACCGAAACAGTCAGCACAAAGCTGTCATGGAGGGACAGGAACGGGAATATCGTGAAGCATGATGTTGAGGAAGACGTGACATTCACCATAGATCCTCCAAGGCTTCCAGAGTGCAACGGTGTGAACGGGTGCGAAGCTGAACTGGGCGAAGCGCCCAACGACTGCTGCTGGGACTGCGGATGCACAGGTGAAGGCATGATATGCACAGAGGACAATGTATGTATGAACGGGAATGATGTGCGGATAGAAGTGATTGATGTCTCGCCTAATGGGCTTGACTGCCGGGCATCGGCAATCACTGGAAATAACCTAGTACTGGATGTCAAGATACACAATGCGCCGCACAACCTTCAGATGATAAAATGGTTCATGATCAGCACCAGGGGTGATAAGCTGAACGAGCAGTATTTCACCTGCAAGAAAGAGCTTTCGGATTTCGGCGATCCCACAGGTAATTATAAGTGTGAGATGCCTGTATACAACTTCCCTGACTGTGACACATCCGGAAAAAACAAGAAACTCACGCTTGAGGCGAAGATGCTTTTCATGCAAGGTAGAGAAAGGACCAGCATTGAAAGAAACACCTTATTCCTTGTTGATGTTGATAAGGAAGGCAATCCGCTCTGCGGAAATACGATATGCCAGAAAGAGCTCGGTGAGAACGACCGGAACTGCTGTGAAGACTGCGGCTGCAACTCAGCTGACGGTGACATATGCACAGAAGACGGCAATTGCGTCGAAGCTGAAGACCTCAGGCTGGTAATAACACCCACAGAAACCAGCACGAGCTGCAGCCTAACTCCAGGTAAGCTGGATATGGCGAATTATGATATTCTCAATTACGGCTGCAACTTCCAGAACGCAGTGACATTGGAAGCCAGGTTGGTGGACACGACAGTACCCGGGGAACCTTCAGTGAAGCCGGTAAATTCTGGATACTCAAGCGTTTCCTACATATGGGAGTATGACAAGCCGACGAAAACGGGTACAAAGACAGAGAGAATGCCATACAGCGGTACTATCCAGTCAAACGAGTCCGCATTCGGATGGACACTCACGACCGTGCTCGACCAGGGCAAGTCGTTCATCACGACCATGTCAACCGATGAAAGGGACATAGACACCTACATGAAGGATATAACCATTACACTGGGATCGAGCTCAGCGAGAGGGCACACCAAGGAATTCACGCGCACGAGCGATGACGTTGTCACGGTAAAAGTAACCATGATAAAGGAAGACTACCTTCTGAACTATGAAGACGTCTTCGACAACATGAGGAAGGCACAGGAAAAGGCTGAAAGGCTCATGTGCACCATAATGGGAATACTTGCGTTCTGCACCGGATGCAGCATCATGGCAGGCGGGACCGACCCTGATGCAGCCGGGCTTTTCAGTAAGGATGGTAGTGGAACATCCGCTGAAAATCTTTTAATTGGAGCGGGAGGACTCGAGAAGAAATACTCTGGCCTTATTGATGTTGCAGACATAATACCTTTCGCTACAGGTCGGAGCAGTAATTCTGGAGGCACGAATCCTGCCATGTTCACCAGCCTTGTCGGTGAACTCGGAAATAGTAAGAGGCTCGGTGCAGGGCTCGGCGGGCTCGCGGTTGGAGCCATATTTGCAACCACCGGCACCATGGCACTTCACTGCGGAAGCACGGATAAGATAATCAACAACTACTGGATAGCGGTGATGTCAGCGATTGTCGTCTGCGGAGCTATGCTTGCAACCGGAGGGACCGCCGTGATAAAAATCGTGAAGGGCTGCGATATTCTTGCCGTTGGAGTAAAGCTCATATTCATCATAACAAACCTCCAGAGGACGAGCCAGAACTATCACATCTGCATGGTGAGCGCGGAAGCTGCGCTTGCGAAGGCAAAATCGTCTTCCGCTCAGGGCCAAGACCCATATTACCTGGCTGAGGTAACCAACAGATACTACCAGCAGGTCGCAGCATGCAGCGATCAGATGGCTACCAAGACGAACGATATAACGAGGCAGTTCTCAGACTTCTCATACGAGATTGCAGATACAGGCGGCCTGTCAAGTGCGGGAATAGCCATAACCCCTGACGGCGATGAAATCAACCCGGACGATATAATAAAGATCCTGTACAACTATCCAGACAGCGGGAACAATGGTATGATAACCGTGGCATTTGATTATGGGTATTATATGAAGAATGGAGAATCAGCACCAACCGAGGGTTACACATCCAAAAGCCAGAGATTCTACATGAGGGGAAGCTCAGGCGTAGTTACATGCACCGTCAGTAGATATGGTCTGTCATGTAATGGTATTGAGGCTTCGGGCAGCAGGAGTAATAATCTTCAACTAAAACCAGCCGCAGAATGTAAAGAATGTGGAAATTACAATGATGATTTCTATGCAGAAGGAACGATAACAATAACTGCGACCGGGGCGTTGAGAAGCCATACATACGACTTTAACTCTAAAAAAAAAGTCTAACGACTGATTCTGGGCAGAGTAGCGCCGGGGAAACAGGTAATGACGGTCAAATTTCAATAGAGCGCCTGCAAACAGGTATTGTTACAATTGGTGATGAGTTAAGAATCGAGGGGACGGTTCCACCAGAACACGATGGTGTTCCGCTTGACAGAATTGAAGTTATTATATCCTCTGACACTTTTGTTGCATCTGAAATTGATGACAGTGATATAAGTTCGTATGGGGATTTCGATATAGACGTACCCATTCCTTATGGGAAAGCCGATATTGGAGTGCACGAATTCGTTGTTAAAGCGTATTATGTCGGGGAAGACGGTGAAGAGGTGTCTATAGTATCAAGCCCGGTATCTTTCACGGTCAAGGATATAGAGGGAATTGAAACTGGGGAGGCTCCGGAGATTGAGATAACGCCGATAACCGAGCCGGTTGACGGTGACTATGTGCCTATTAATGCAAAGATTGTATCAGAGTCCGGCACTTCCATAGATGGTGCTGACCTTGTTTATGGTCCGAAAGGCGGTTCCAAAACAGAGAGAGGCATTTACCTTAATGACGATGATAGTATAACATATAGTCTGGACACTAGCATTCTTGATGATGGAATCTACGAATTTTACATAACTGTTTTCTATGAGGATGCCAATGGGATACAGAACATTGTAAACTCTAAACCTGAAACCTTTACCATAAGAAAGACCGAGGATATCGTGGTTTCGACGATTGAAATAACCTCACCACCAGCTGAAACAGTATTGGTTGGGACGTTCAGAGTGGAGGGCCATATCACACCGGTCCCGGTTTCTGCGAACTTCCTGGATGGGCTAAAATACAGGCTTGACTACAAGGAAGGCTCTGCATCACCATATACATATTTCGACAATTGCGGCGACTCCTGCACTATCAATCCACAGGACGGCACGTTCGAAATCGGTATAGATGCATGTAACCCAGCTGTTTCTGCCATAACTCTGTCATCGGATTATGACCACGACGGCAATGAGGCAACTGATGACATCGTAGAAATGAAAACTCTCGATATATCATCCATATGCGGCGTGATTTTTGGCGGCAATAGCGGTGAATGTTTCAAATACAATGGCAACTGCTATGCATGCCTCGATAATAATTGCTATTACATCAACGGCGATTATGGGAATGGTATGTGCATAGAAAGCTTCGATAACCCTGCTGATGCCGATTCAAATGAATATGCAGCCATAAAAGGAGACCCATCGCAGTGCACATCAGCACTGATAGAGATAAGCAGCCCGGAGGATGATGATACGGTTTCCGGACGGGTTGACTTCAAGGGGCGTGTATCCGCACCTCCGGTGATGAAGGATCTGAAGCTGGTTGTTGATGATAGTACGGATACTGATATAATCGTGGCAATAGACTCTACAGAATACTTAGATGAACATGTACATACGTACGATGCAAAGATAGACACAACTGGTATTGTACCCGATGAAGATGGATATTTTGAGGTTTGTGTGATCGGAACATTTGACAACAGTGGCAACGGGGAAATAATAGAAAATGAGGATTGCATAGAATTGAAAATGGTGGGAGCCGAAGAGGATGAAACGATAGATTCAATAACTGTGAATGATATAGAGTCTTCGGGAGATATTATTACAATATATGCAATCCTTCCTGCAGAATATAACGGCTTTCCCCTCAAGAAAGCACGTGTTTATTACGGTGCTGACCCTGGTGCCCTCTTCTCAGGTTTCGGGACACAGATTCTTGCAGACAACACTGTATCATCTTCAGAGTTTGTTTGCCCCGGACCAGTGATTGATGACTTTACCTCTATATCTGGAGCGGTTACAGGCATGCAGACAGGAGATTCTTATTGTGCCGGAGGAATTGTAAATAAGGTAATAACAATTAATATTGGAGAAAGAGAAGTATCTGTTAATCCTGATTATGCTCCACATTATTATGTTGCAGGTATTTACGATGAATCAATCCCCGGTCTGCCTGTTATTCTAAGAAAGGATATTGGAACGATAAATGAATTGGAGTCTGGTGTTGAGTATGACGATGATGGAAATGTTGTAAAAGCTGACTTCGTAGTTGAAGAGGGGGGAAATCACGAAATTAACGGATTAATTTTTGAAGCCCCTGTAAACACAAGGGTCAAGTATAGCACAGAAGATGGTTTTGAGTTCCCAGAAGGTACCAAGATAAAAGATGTTGGTGATATTGAACCAGGAGAAACGGTTGCTGTTAGCGGTCAAAATGTACATTTTCTTGACAGGTCTGTTCTTGATGATGAGTTAATTCTTGACGGAGAAGCGTACATAGAAGATGAAGGCTACTTCATAAA
>CAYUBD010000036.1:0-10264 GCA_964442905.1 uncultured archaeon
ACTATGAACGCCAAAGAGAAGCTGAAGCGCGATTTCGGCAGGAATCCTGACAAGTACTACAAGGTCAAGATATTCGATGAGCTGGGTTTTGTCAGGCGGAAGTGCCCCAAGTGCGGTTCATATTACTGGACGCTGGAAAAGGACAGCAAACACTGTCCGAACCCGCCATGCTCCGATTACAGCTTCATAGGAAGGCCTCCCATAAAGAAGATGGATTACATAGAGACCTGGAAGACAATAGAGAGATTCTTTGTGAAAAATGGCCACGAATCGGTACCCTCCTATCCAGTCGTGTGCAGATGGTTCCCGGGACTTTTCTTCACCGTGGCAAGCATCGTGGCTTTCCAGCGATCCGTTGCCGGCAAGACAGTATTCGATATGCCTGCCGAAAGGGTAATCATACCGCAGGTCTGTCTCAGGTTTTCAGACATCGATAACGTGGGTGTCACAGGAAGGCACATGACCAACTTCACCATGATTGGACAGCACTCCATATACGAGAAGGTGAAGGGCGTCCAGAAAGGATACTGGAAGGATACATGCATAGACCTGGACTACAGGCTGCTGACTGAAGCGCTTGGCATGAAGCCTGAAGACATTCAATTCATGGAAGACGTCTGGGTCGGTCCTAATGCGTTCGGCTATTCACTTGAATACTTCACTGGGGGACTCGAGCTGGGCAATGCTGTGTTCACGGAGTTCGTCGGAACGCCGGAGAAGTACAAGCCAATGGGCTACAGGGTCATAGACATGGGTGCAGGTCTGGAGAGGTTCACGTGGCTCAGCCAGGGAACGCCCACTGCGTATGACGCGGTCTACGGACCCGTCATTAAGCACGTCAAGAAGGCCGGTGACTTTGATGTGGAACTTTTCAAGAGGTATGCTGCAATAGCCGGGGGGCTGAACATCGACGAGATACAGGATATCGCTAAAGTCAGAGAAAATATAGCGAAAGAGCTGAGGGTCAGTGTCGATGCGCTCAACAGGAATGTCGAGCCGCTTCAGGCGCTATACGCGATAGCGGACCATACGAAGACTCTGCTATATGCCATAGCGGACGGCGGCCTCCTGAGCAACGTCGGAGGCGGGTATAACCTGAGGATAATATTCAGGAGGGCTCTGAGCTTCATTGAGAAATACGGCCTGGACATAGACCTGTTCGACGTATGCAGGAAGCATGCGCAATACCTGAAACCGCTGAATCCGGAACTGGTGAAATCGTTGCCTGAACTGGAGCAGATACTTGAGCTGGAGAAAGAGCGTTATAATTCGACACTCAAGAAAGGGACTGTCATTGTCAAGGACATGTTAAACAAGAGCCTGAAGCTCAGCAATGACAAGCTCATACAGATGTACGAATCACAGGGGATAACACCGGAGCTTATAGAAAAAGTCGCTGAGAAGGAACACATGGCCGTTGAAATTCCAAAGGACTTCTATCAGGAGCTTTCCGGCAGGCACATGAAAGAAACTGTAAAAAGAGATAAAAGGACTTCATTAAATCTGAAGGGTCTGCCCGGGACAGAACTCATGTTTTACGATAAAGAAAAAGACAGCAAATTCAGTGCAAGAGTTCTGAAGGTGATAAAGTCCGGCAAGGATGAATGGGTAGTCCTCAACAAAACGCTGTTCTACCCAGAAGGCGGCGGGCAGGATTACGACCTGGGAACCATCAATGGAAAGGAAGTGCTCGAGGTCCGGAAGTTCGGAAACGTTGTCGCACATAGAACGAAGAATCCCGGTTTCGGTGCTGGTGACACTGTAAAGGGCGTGATAGACTGGAAGAGGAGAACGCAACTGGCGCAGCATCACACCGCAGTGCATCTGATAAACGGCGCAGCCAGGAAAATGCTGGGGAATCACGTCTGGCAGGCCGGGGCGGGGAAGAGCCTGGAAAAGGCGCATCTGGACATTTCACATTACGAAGCACTGACGCTTGATGACATTGCAAAGCTTGAGGAGATGGCCAACGGCATTGTCAGGCAGAAGGTGAAGATAACCAAGAAGTTCCTGCCCAGACCGGAGGCCGAGAAACTCTACGGCATGAGGATATACCAGGGTGGTGCCATACCCGACAGGATGGTGAGGATTGTCAACACGCCCGGATGGGATGTTGAGGCATGCGCAGGCACGCACCTGAGCAACACAAGGGACACCGGCAGGATTGTGATAACTTCATCTGAGCGCATCCAGGACGGCGTTGTGAGGCTATCACTCGTTGCAGGAGAAGCGGCCGAGAAGTACCTGAAGACTGTGAAATCCGAAGCCACCAGCCTGCACAGCATACTGAAGGGTAACGGATTCATCAGGTTCTCAGGGAAGCTCTCTCTGAAGGATGACTTCAGTGTGATTTCCGACCTCAGGAAAGCATCGCAGGATTTCTCTGTTGGTATAGAGATGTTAGCCAATACAGCGGATAAGTTCATGAAGGATCTGAAGGGCGCGAAAATAGCTGTAAAGCCCGTGACATTCGATGACCTGAGCTCAGCGATGGCTTATCTGTTCGATGCATGGAAAACTGCGAGAAAGGCCATAGATGAAGCCAAGAACATGGCTGCAGGCAGGATGTCCGAAGACCTCTTGAAAAGGACGGAAAACGGATTCCTGATTGAGGTATTAGATTGTGACAGGAATGAGATGATAAAGACCGCATCTGTTCTCACAACAAAGGACCCCAAACTAACTGTTGTACTTGCCAACAAAAAATGCGATTTTATTGTCATGAGCAAGGTGAGGGACGCGGGCCAGGTTATGGAGAAGGTCTGCGCAAAATGCGGCGGTAAGGGCGGCGGCCACGGAAACTTGGCTCAGGGGAAGATATCTGATATCGACAAACTGCTGAAGATTAATAAAGAACTCTAGATACTCCTCAGTAAGCACTCCTTTGGCTGGACGTAGGTGTTGTCGCAGAAGACGTCAAAGAGCTGGACTTCCGTGATGTTTTCAAGAGGGATTACATCACCGCTAGGCGCTATCATCTGATTGAGAGTCTGGTTATCATGCGAGACTTGAACCTTCTCCAGAACAAGGAAATCATTGAACCTGCCCACAAAGCTTTCATAAAGAGGTATCCTTTCCATGCTTTCCTCACCCGGGGTGTAAAGGTATTCGATCAGCATGCGGCCAGAACGCAGAATTGTCACTTTTTCCTTTCCTGTGAGCGGCTGGTCGTAGACATTTTCTATCTTCATGCCGGTCGGGCCGGTCTCTATGTTATAGCTCATGGCCATGCCCATGGCCCAGGTTATCATCATGACACCGACCACTACACTGAATACGAACTGCCTGTCGATTTTCATGCGTTTACTTTGTTCCTCATTTTTAAATAACTTATGACCTGTTCCGGCTTTAGCTTGGGGTTTGTCAGACTGACCAGCTTTACCTGCAGACCGATAGCCTCCAATTCAGGCGGCTGTACGATATCGACTATTGGGTCCATGTAAAGGTCCAGCGTTCTGGAGACCGTCCATTTGTGGAGCGAAGCCCTCTTGGCAATCTCCGAGACCGTGAGGAAACCCTCCTCCTCTTCGGCGGCCCTCTTCAGAATCCTGAATATCTTTATGATGTTCACGCTGGTGTTCCTGTACGCTTTCTTCTTCGCCATTACTATTTATCGGCATCAGAAAATAAAAATAGCCCTGGGCGGATTTGAACCGCCGTCACCGGTTTTCCTCGTTTTCATCGCCCGAAGGCATCAAATCTTCAGAGCAAAACCCCAAAGACCGGCATCCTTGACCGCTAGACTACAGGGCTATTGATAAATAGAATAACGCGTGGATTTATTTAAGTATCATGATGTCAGAAAACCCTGTCCCCGGTGCAGAGTGTCTCTTTTTTCAGGATTTTTTATTTGCCGCAGCAGACGTGTCCCTTTCTGCGTTATGACAAAGCATTTCTCTCCCACCGGTTCTACAACCTTTACGCAGTCCATTGATTGAAGTTTCTGAATAGCCGTGCTCACTCCGTCCCCTTCACCGAATTCTGAATTGAGTTCGCTCGCTTTTGCGAGAAGCAGCTTGCTAAGCAATTCCAGTACCTTTATCTCACTTTCAGTCAGCATTGAATCACCTGAAAAGAAGCTGCTCCTTGACATTCTTCATGGTTTCCTTTCCCGCAATATGCTCGACCAGCCTGAGTGCGAACTCCATGGATGTGCCAGGTCCCTGGGAAGTTATGACATTACCGTCTGACAGAACCCTCTCATTCCTGGGCTTTGGTATGTACTTTTCCAGTCCAGGATAAACGGTTGCCTTCACATTCGTCAGTATGCCTGCCTCCGCCAACACCGTCGGCGCACCGCATACCGCGGCTACCAGCTTGCCGTCACGGTGGTAATCGCCTATGATTTTAACTATTTTATTTGATTTGGAGAGATTGGTGTATCCTGGTGACCCTCCTACCAGAACGAGGGCATCATAGTCCTTTTCGACTACATCATCGAGTTTTGTATCGGTGATGACCTTCACGCCCCGGCTTCCCTCTACTATGGTACCGGGAAGTCCTGCCGTCGTGACCTTTATGCCGGCTCTCCTCAGAACATCAACCACAGTCATTGCTTCTATTTCCTCAAATCCCTCTGCAAATGGAACCAAGACTTTCATTCTATCACCTTGGAAATCATGATTTAAAAATATGCCGGTTGTCCATGATAATGGACCTGAAAGCAATATATGATGCATTTGACCGGTAAATGCCCAAAAGTGGCATAAAGTTTTTATAAACACATGCCAATGTTTAGTAAAGGGTGAAAAAATGCCTATAATAGGACTCAGTTACAAGAAAATAGAAGCGAGGAAAGAAGGTGGGACGGTCAGGCAGGAAGTTAAGGTTAACAGCACACCTATCATATCAAGCGTGAAGGAAGTCACGGTGTCCAACCTGACCAAGAAAGCATTGTCGATAGGATTCGAGTTCATTACAAAGTACGACCCGGGATTCGCAACGATAATCATAGAGGGTAGCCTTATGTATATGGCTGATAGCAACAAGCCGATACTCGATGAATTTGAAAAAAACAAGAAGTTGCCGGAAAAAACGTCACTCGAGGTATTGAATTACCTTTTCAGGCACTGCCTGCTGAAAGCATCTCTTCTGGCTGATGATCTGCAGCTTCCGCCTCCGATGCCAATGCCCAAGATAACGCCGAAAAAGAAGTAATCTCGACCTTTCTGAATCTTTTTTTAGGTTATTCTATAGTTATCAGACGAAAGCAGAACCTATAAACAGGAACGCCAGGATGGCCAGTCCTCCCAGCATCAGCATGGCTATGGTCTTCATGGACCCGAAAATGAACTTGACAACGAAAAAACCGACTGCGGCGAGAATCACAATGACGATTATGAGCCCAAGTCCGCCACCCACTCCAAGAACCCCTGAAAGTGACTCGATGAGGTTTCCGCCGAGTCCCATAAGGCTCAGAATGGTGCCTATGGTGTTCTCTAATATTAGGCTTATCATGTCAAGCATGACGAAAATTGGGCCTTCTGCCATGGTAAATAGTTGGCAGCCATATTAAAAAAACACCCGGGTCACAGGAACTTCTGGATGTTTGACTGCTTCCTCTTGTTCTGGAAGTCGTTCAGCTTTTTTAGGGTCTTGTCTATCCTCTCCTGGGAGAAATCATGCCCAATGAGTATGTCCTTCACTTTTCCGGCATCCGGCTCTTTTTTGCACATTTCGACATCCTCGGCAGGGGGATTCCTGAAGAACTCGAATATCTTTTCCGCGGGCGTTTCGAACTCCCAAACGACAGCATCCATTACATTATCAAAGGTCTTTTTCTCCCTGACCAGTTCCAGTGCCTTCTTCGGTCCTATGCCCTTTATGCCTCCGGGGTTGTAGTCCGTGCCTACAAGCATCCCTATGGTTATAAGCTGGTCCTGATTGATGGAAAGGTCCGAAAGCGTGTCTATCGTGTCTATCATCTCCGGGCTCACGCTGACGTAAGACTCCTTTCCGGGGAGCTTTCTCCTTCCCGTGGATGCCAGGTTCCTTATAAGCCTGCTCGCGCCGAAAAGCAGTGAATCCCAGTCCTGGGAACCGCATGCGTAAACCACTCCTTTCCTGCTCATATACGACGCCTGAGCCTCGCCCTCGCTCGGGGCTTCAACGTACTGGATTCCCATGGCGTCCAGGAGCTTTTTAGCCTCTGCGAGCATCTCTTCAGTGACCGTTGATGTCTGCTGGGAGTAGAGTCGTATCTTCTCACTGTCACCTTCCATGACGGCCTTCTCAAGTTTTTGCCGGGCCTCCTCCTTTATTCTCTGCCTTTCAAGCTGCGTCCCCTTCTTGAATTCGGGTGGCTTGCCATCGAATACGAAGACCGGCGTTATGCCGCTGTCAAGCATCCTGGTGGTCCTGTAGAATATGCCCGAGAGATGGGACGTGATATTGCCGCTGGAATCCCTGAGAGGCTCTCCTGTGAACCTGTCCCTTATGATTGAAAGGAACTGGTATATCATGTTGAGTGCGTCTATGGCTATAACCCTGCCGTTGAGGGAATCCATGTCTATCTCTTCGGGTGTGATAATTTCACGCAGATTTACGCCCATGTTAATTCTTTCTGTTGGATTTAAAAATAGTTCCATGCAGCCTAGGAGGTCGATGTGTTAAGCTCAAGCATCTTCATGTACAGCTCTGCATCGTTGACATGCCTCTGGGCCTTCTTGAACTCCCCGCCGTCTATGCTTCTCTTTATGTTCTCAATCTGCAGCCTGACTTTGCCGTACCACTTTCTCTCATTCTCGCCAAGGTTCTCGAAGTCTATTCTGTCAACCCTTGTCTCGAGCTCCCTGGCCATGGACATGAGGCTGTTTATAGTCTCCTCTCCGACCCTCATGACTCCGCCAAGTACTTCACCGCCCGTTGGCAGCTCAGGCATTTCACTGGATATCCTTCTCCTGAACAGCACGACCGATGACATCGCTATGAATATGGCCGCTATCACGGATGCCAGTATGTAGTTGAGTATCACCCATTCAACGAACATGTCCATATATCCCTTCTCAGGCTCCATGTCCTTTATCCTGTCGAAGTAGTCGCTGGCCTCGCCCAGGCTGTTTATCGCATCATCATAATTCTCAGTATCCAGATATTCCATGCTGTCACTTATCTTCACTTTAGCAGAGTCATAATAGCCCCTTCCTTCCGCGCCAAGCTGTTCCGCATCGAGCGCGTCAAGCTCTGCCTCGAGGGCTTCTATCTGCTCGGTCAGCACCTCAAGGTAAGTCTTCGTGACCTGCACCTGCGAACTTACGGTCTTCGTAAGCTGGTCGGAAACGGCATCAATGCTGTAGTCGTATATGTCCTTCTCCGCATCCCTGTCAGCGCATATTCTCAGTGTTACCCTGTCCTGAACTCCACTGCCAAGCGAGGAGATGCCCCTGCTCTGGGTTATCGTTCCCCAGTCTGCGTCAAGCTTGTCAACGTGCACGTTGGTCAGCGTCATGCCTCCCGTGTTCTTCACGGTCAAATAAACGGTCTTGCAGTCGTTCGCGTTGAGGTATGTCGCGTACAGCGTCGGCTCCATGTCCTTCTCACTGATGTAGTATCCCGCTATCGCGAATGTTGTGAATCCGGGGGACACGGTCCTGTAGTAGTTCCATGTGCCGTCAGTCGAAAGGTACGTGGTCTCAAGCTTCCTCCACGTCACGCCGCTGTACCTGAACATGTATACATCATCCGGGTCTATGTTATTGGCGGTTACCCAGCTCTTCGGCACCTTGAATGTGATGGTGGCGCTCGTCAATATCGAATCCGGAAGGTTCACCGCGGATATGTCAAGGTACTTGTACACGATGCCGTCCAGCGCCGAGATGACGTTCGGTGAGCCCGAGGGCTTGCTTGATGCCTTCACGGTTACCGAGGCTCCGCTTGCGTCCTCGTCCGTGAGCACTGTTATCGTCTGCACGTTGAGGGTACCGCTCAGTGTGAACTGCGCTGTCTTGCTTGTATCGGCATAGACATCCCCAAGGCTCTGCGTTTCTGAAGTTACAGCGCCAATGGTTCCGCCGGTTGTCCTGTGGCTTCCGCCCGGAGTTGGTGGCACGTACGGCTCAGCAGCAAGCGTCAGTGAGATGCCAACAACGCCCTGGTCTGAGACATTGGAATAAGTGCTGTTAGCGACATATCCGCTCGCTGTCACGTATATGGTCATGTTCTTATCGCTCTGGTTGTATTCGCTTACGTTCACCTCCACGATCGCATTGCCAATGCTGCCCGTGACCGCCAAATCTATGAGGGCGCCCGACGTGCTGGTGTTGTAAAGATAGACCGTCGCTCCAGAGATTGGCGTGGTCCCGTCTGCCTGGTAAACCGTGACATTGAAGTAACCGTAATCCAGCTTCTTCAGGTATATGTCCACATCCGTGTCAGTACCTTCTGAGGGGTCGAACGTCTCGTTCTGTGGTGTGTACGTGCTGGAGTTCGTGGAATTGGCAGATATGTTGTAGACGTCGTCGAGTATTCCTGTGAATTTCATCACGCCCGTTATTGTGCTGCCTGTAAGGTCTTCGCCCGTGGTGTTCTTCGCCTGGTCGCTCGTCGAGTTGTACAGCATGACCGTTATGTTGTCTGATGTCAGTCCCCTGTCAGCGAAGTCGTAGACGCTCACGGTGACCGTCCTCTCATACATGCTGTATGTGAGAGTGTTGTTCCCACCTGCGGCTATCTGGGTCGTGTCTATGCTGTCTGACTGTGAGAAGTAATAATCAGAGGTGACGTTGACGTAGAAGTTGCCGTCCGGCACCTTCTCAAAGCTTTCCAGGGCGTTCGTCGTGTTCACTATCGGGGCTATCGGACTGCCTTCGGTGTCCGTGACCGCGCCCCCGGCCGTGTAGTTGAGCCAGACCGTTACGTTGTGCGTGAGGTCGTTGCCCTGGGGGTCCTGAAGCTCGACGTATATCGTCCTCTCGGTCATCGTGAAGTTGAACGTGGTGATGCCGTCGGTTATGTTGTCCGTGCTGAACGGCTGGCTGCTGTTGAAGTAAAGGCTTGAAGTGACATTTATCGATGACGCGGTATCGGGAATGTGAGTGAAGATGGTCGAGTCATTGACATCCGTGTTGTTCAGGTAGAACGTACCGTTAGTGCTAAGAAGGACATTACCAGAGCTGTTCTGTATCGTTACGTTGACCCCTTCCACGAGCTCCTGGCCGCTGCTGTTCTCCAGATTTACCGTTATCTTCCTCTCCGTGAGAGAAAAGTAAACGGCTTTCACCGTTATGCCAGGGACAGTAAGGTCGTTGAATGTGAAGTTCTCTTCCTGGGAGAAATACCTGGGTGATGTGACATTGGCCGTGTAGTCTGTCGGATAAAGGAAGAAATGTGTGAATGTCCTGTTGTTTTCGGAAGGTGTCGCATTGCATGTCTGGGTGGCATCAGTGGCATTCACGACATCTTCATCAAGATATCTGATTGAAATGTTCACGTTCTCCTTCACGGTGCCGCCATCATCGTCAACATAAACCATGAGCGTGAGCGGGCTCATCTCTGCATGGACATAGCTCAGGCTGTCAGGGTCGACCTGAACGGTCATCTCGCTGTTGTTCCATATCCCGTAGCCGCTGGCATTGGCATCAATCCTGTACGGGTATGTCCCTGTGGGCACGCTGTGGATTGTCAGGTTGCCGTCGGAATCAGTCGTGCCGTTCAGGACGTTTCCGCTGGAATTGAACACCGAGCCGTTCTCGTCAAGCAGTGATATATTGGCATTTTCCACCTTCACTCCATGGCCTGTTTCCAGGGTGAACCTCACCTGTATGTCCTGAACCTCAAATGTCAGGTTGTTGCCCAGGGTCTCGTTCTCCCCGCCCGTAACCTCAATCGAGGAGTTCTGTTTTATTATCAGCCCGAGGCCCTGAAGCTCGTCGTTATCGAAGGAGACCACATAATCGTAAGCCGGAAGTATCTGCCTGAACAGCGCCAATCCGTCAGTACCGGTCGTTGTATTGTAGGTTATAGCCCCGCCTCTCCACGCGATGCTGTTGTAGAGATAGACAGTCAGATTATCAACAGGCTCGCCGAGGTAGTTCGTGACGTTCACGAATGCCCTTGTCTCGTCGAGGTCGTGCAGTATGCCCGTGACCTGCCCGGCTTCAGCCTCGGTGATATTTACGGTGGTTACATTGTCCTTCAGCGGCTGGCCGTTGAGGTAGTAGACGTTGCTCTCATAGACGTCCGAGAACGACAGGTTGTATTCGCCCGTCGGAATCACGGAGAAGAGCACGCTGCCGTTCACAAGAGTCCCGTTCCTCACTGCCCCTGA
>CAYUBD010000037.1:0-9664 GCA_964442905.1 uncultured archaeon
CTTTCACGGTCTGAATTTCTAATTGTTACAATGCCCATTTTTTCACTTCTGAATCCAATATAATTTATTGTCGGAAAGTTTTTTAAGTCAGAAATAAATACGAGTTAGTCGAAGAAAAGATTAATTGAGAATCTCCAGCCCCCGATTTGTGTTTCTTATCCATATTTCACAACTTCAAAGATAATTGGCGCAAAAATTTTAAAACACGCATGCTAGTAATTGTTATGTTGTGCCTGGGCATCGAGTCGACTGCGCATACTTTCGGTATAGGTGTATCTGACGGCAAAGGGACCATACTTGCTAACCAGAGAGACACCTATAAGCCGAAGAAGGGTTGGGGTATAGTGCCAATGGATGCGAGAAAGCACCACGAGGAAGTTGCCGAAAGCGTCATGGAAGCATCATTAAAAGAAGCCGGGAAGACGTCAGACGATATCGATATCATAGCTTTCTCCCGGGGTCCTGGTCTGCCTCCATGCCTTTACGCCGGACTTAATTTTTCCATGGAACTGGCAAAAAAACTGAAGAAGCCTCTTTTAGGTGTGAATCACTGCATAGCCCACATAGAGATAGGCAGGCTCACGACCAGGCTCAATGACCCTGTGACGCTTTACGTTTCCGGTGCCAACACACAGGTAATTGCACATGTATCCGGTAAATACAGGATATTCGGCGAGACGCAGGATATCGGAATCGGCAACGCACTGGACAAATTCGGACGTGAGGCAGGATTCGAATTTCCGCATGGTCCAAAGATAGAGGAGATGGCACTTAAGGGCAAGTGGATAGGCATGCCTTACGTCGTGAAGGGGATGGACCTTTCATTTTCAGGGATAATCACTGAAGCCGCAAAGAAGCTGAATCGGGGTGATAAGCTTGAAGACGTATGCTATTCCCTGCAGGAAACCATGTTTGCAATGGTGACGGAGGTTATCGAAAGGGCGCTTGCC
Organism: uncultured archaeon; assembly: GCA_964442905.1. Lineage (GTDB taxonomy): Archaea > Aenigmatarchaeota > Aenigmatarchaeia > QMZP01 > JAFGSV01 > JAFGFG01. The sequence continues at coordinate 951 of CAYUBD010000037.1, forward strand.
CATACAGGAAAGAGGGAGGTACTTCTCACAGGCGGCGTAGCCGCAAACAAAAGGCTGGCTGAAATGATAGATATTATGTGCAGGGAGCGCGGAGCCAGGTCTGCGGTCGTTCCGTGGGAGTATTCAGGTGACAATGCGGCCATGATAGCGTGGACAGGCATACTGGCTCATAAATCCAAGCAGAGACCGCTAAACCTGAAGAAAGCCGGAGTCCTCCCGAGGTGGAGAACGGATGATGTAGAAACCACCTGGATGTAACGCTGTTTGCAGTTCAATATTTAAATGTGCGCTTATACATTACATTCTATATGTCACGAATTGCCGTGGGCCATATAGTATCTGTGCTCCTGCTGGTAGTCGTGACTGTACACGCATGAGCAGGGATTTGCTTCCCGGCTCGTGCAGTTTTCTGTTTCTGATAGAAATCTGTTTTGCGCCGGGTTGCTTTGCCTGCTCTGCAGGTATGAAATTTCAAGAGAGATGGAGTGTGGTGATATGGATGCAAGTGGTGCAGAAGACGCGGTCAGCAGCGACGAAATAATGTTCTGGGCGAGGATGAGGTCTACCTGCAGGAGGAGCGGCGACAACTATTTCAAGTCCGATGTCGCCATCCTGGGGCCGGGGCAGATCAACGGCGAGGAGAATGTGAACGTCCATGTGGGAGTGCTCAAGGACAGACAGTACGATTCGGACTTACCTGACGAGTACGGAGTGACGTCCTTTAAAATGCCGAAGAATGTTTACCTTAACTACAAAGAGTGTCGCAATTACGCCTGCCTCCATGTACTGGGAAAGCCCAGTGATGACATTTCGCTGACCAACAAAACCATAGAGATATACAGGGTACTCTAAGGAGCGCGGGCATTGCGCAGATGTAACGCGGCGGCGGGGCGTCACTGGGACTCTATGAAGACCTGGTCCCCTTCTCTCACCTTTTCAGCAACTTTCATGCCTATGTCCTGACCTTTCGTTGCAGTTGTTAGAGGCTTGTGTTCTATCTGCATGCTGTCAATGGTCTGCTTGAAATTCGTGGTCGGGCCCTCTATTGAAATGACGTCTCCTGCTTTGAGATCACCCGAAAGTTCGATTACGGCAACGCCTATCTTGCTGAAGTAGTGGGTTATTTTACCTACGAGCTTTTTCTCGCCCATATGAATACACAATTCTTTTATCGAATGACACGTTAAAAGCTTTACTCAGCTACCACATCCATGCAAGAAGCAGCTTTGCAATCCCGTACAGGACTATCCCGACTATGAAATCTATGACCGAAAGCACGGCATGGCCTATGGTGACGACAAGACCTATCAGGGGCCATAGTATTAACAGAATGACCAGAAGCAGAATCATGAATGCGACACCTTTGATGGAATCTCTGGGCTCGAAGTAGAAGACAATAAGCGAGCCTGTCACGAGCCCGCCTATGTGCGCCATGTACGCTATTCCCGTATCACTGAGAGGTATGACAGCCAGGGCGGCCTGCGTGAGTATGTAGAGTATTGCGATTAAACCCAGTGGCATGGGAATTACGTAGAGCCTTATCATCTCCTTCGGCTTTATAATCATGGCAGCGCCCATGATGCCGAAGATGCAGCCTGATGCACCAACGGCGGGCATCGTGCTCGTCAGGCCGTATGCGAGATTGCCGGCCAGGCCTGATAGGAAGTATATGACGAGGAAACGCCTGGCATTCATCTCCTTCTCAACGACCCTGCCGAAGAAGTACAGCGCTATCATATTGAAGAAAAGGTGTGAAGCGTTCGCATGCAGGAAGAGCGAGGTGAACCAGCGCCATACTTCAAACATGTTCGCACCCGAGAAGTCAAGCAGCGTGAATGTCTGCTCCAGAAGCGCATCCGGCATACTGAATATTACAAGGAATATCGCGACGTTGATGAGTATCAGAGCTCTTGTCAGGGTTCCCATATTCCTTTGTTGTGTGAAGTGAAATTTAAACGATGCCTGATAATTATGTTTCATGAGTTATAAAACAGGTAGGCGTTATGATGTATGTGTTACCGATAAAAATAGGCATATATGGACTGAAAGAGAGCATCAAATTCTATTAAAAGAATATCATGAAAACAAAAAATCTATCCCTAAGCTACAGAAATTAATAGAGAAAAAATATGGATTTGAAATTCCCATTCCAACGATGTACAAGTGGATTGGTGGTAGAAAACCCAGTTTGAAAAGCCTCGCAATAAAAGAAAACCTGTACGATGATAAAGAATTCTGGTATCTCGTGGGAGTGTTGCATGGAGACGGGTATGTTTCTTATCACAACTCTTCTGGGTGCCTTATGATAGCAGTTAAGGATGATAAATATGCGATAATTTTAAAGAATTTAATACAAAAGCTGTTTTCTTATGAGCCGCGTATAAAGAAGAGAGACGACTGCTCATACGTTTGCGTCTATACACTGGGAATTGTAGATATTTTTTCAAGATTCAAATCTCCTGGTCGTTGGGATGTGTCAGAAGAAGTTTTAAGTGGTAATAACGATATCAAAGCTTCTTATATTAGAGGACTCTTTGATACAGATGGTCATGTAGCTTTCTACCCAAGGAACGATGAGTATGGACGAATCGACACCGGTATATTTCTTAATATAGACAATACATCTGCCTCTCTTAATATACAGAAGCTGTTGAAAAGCCTGGGAATACTCTCAAGATACTATCTTATCAAATACAAGAAAGATGGTAAAAATTATAAAATAGACAGAATTGTCATAAAAAATCAAACACATGTTAGGAAATTTGTGGAACTGATTGGATTCTCTCACCCAAGAAAAGCTGAAACTTTGATGAAAGTCATCAAAAGTTATAAGGACGTAAATGTAAGATATTTTGATACAAAAGTAATGATTTTGGATGTGCTAAAAGAACAAGAACTCTCAACTCAGAAAATATCAAATAAATTGAAAAGGTCGGATTCAACCATCAGAGAACATCTTCAGAAGCTTTTAGTGGAGAAAAAAATCGAGAAAAGAGAAAAATGTTTCAATAGATGGGGTGTTTGTAAAAAATCTATGTATAAAAAATATATTTGGAGGATATTATGAGCTATGCTCGTGGCAGGAGAGACTCATTGGGTGATGAATCCAATGATGCCCTGAAATTCGAGCACCTTCTAAAAGACAAGATTGTCAAAGCAGGTTTTACTGCAAGAAGAGTGCCTCTTTCCGGAAGGCAGAGGCCAGAAGGTGAGGAAGACATTCCCAATACGGATATAATAGTCGAGAACAAGTTCTTCTGTAAGGCAAAGACTACCAAAGCGAAAAAATATGTGTCATTTCCGATGGATGAAATAAACGAGCTTGAAACAGGAAAGCAGGATTTCCTTGCTTTCAACTTCCTGAGGACCCAGCCTTTCATTGTCGTGAGATTCGAGGATTTCCTGGATCTGCTCAGGTTGTGGAAGGAAAACGGAAGGAAATCTGAACGCTAGAGTGATAAAGCTAGAGTGATAAATATAAAAACCAGCAATGAAAATATAAGATAATCTTTTAATTAACTGATGGAAGTAGTGTTGATGACAAAAAAATGGGTAGTGGAAGACAAGAAGGATAAGAATGTGTTCTGGCCTTCCGACGAGATGAAGAAGAGAGCATGGGTTTCCGATGAGGCCTTCTATGAAGAAGGCAGGAAGGATCCGGTTAAGTTCTGGGAGAATAGAGCAGAAGAGGCGCTTGACTGGCACAGGAAATGGGACAATGGTTATGAACAGGATGAAAAGAAGCCCTCGAATTTCAAGTGGTTCCTCGGTGGTGAGATAAATGCTGCATATAACTGTCTTGACAGACACATAAAAGCAGGCGACGGGGGCAAGACCGCTCTCGTATGGGTACCCGAACCTACGGACGAGAAGCCCAGGACATACACCTATAAGGCCCTTTACGATGAGGTAAACAGGCTTGCAGGCGCAATGAAGAAGCTCGGCGTCAGGAAAGGCGACCGCGTTTCGATATACCTCCCGATGATACCTGAGGTTGTTGCAGCGATGCTCGCAACTGCAAGGCTCGGTGCAATCCACAGCGTATGCTTTTCGGCTTTCAGCGGCGAGTCACTCAGGGACAGAGTGGAAGATGCCGAGTCGAAACTAATCATAACAGCAGACGGATACTACAGGAGGGGGAAGCCCCTGGACCTTAAGAAGAACGCTGACATCGGTGCAAGTGCGCCAAGCGTAGAGCATGTAATCGTTGTAAAGAGGACAGGCATTGACATTGACTGGAACAAGGGGAAAGACCACTGGTATCATGAAATCCTTAAGGCTGCTGATGAATACTGCGAGCCGGAGTTCGTTGAGAGCAATGAAACACTCTTCATGCTGTACACAAGCGGAACGACAGGGAAGCCCAAAGGCATAGTGCATGATACAGGCGGATATCTTATCCAGGCATACCTGACTACGAAACTGGATTTCGACCTGCATGACGATGACCTTTTCTGGTGCACAGCTGACGTAGGTTGGGTAACAGGCCACACATACGGCTGTTACGGCCCGTTGCTCGTGGGCGCCAGTATGCTCATGTTCGAGGGCGCGCCGGACTATCCCGACGCGGGAAGGTGGTGGAAGACGATTGAAGAGCATAAAGTGACTGTATTCTACACAGCGCCCACTGCAATAAGGATGTTCATAAAGTTCGGGGACGAATGGCCAAATAAGTATGATCTGAGTTCACTGAGGATAATCGCCACGGTCGGCGAGCCCATAGACGAAGAGGCGTGGCTGTGGTACTTCAGGACCATCGGCGGGGAAAGATGCCCGGTCATAGACACGTGGTGGCAGACCGAGACAGGCGGAACACTGATAAACTCAATTCCCGGAGTCGGACCGTTCATACCCACGGTCGCAGGCAGGATGTTCCCGGGCACACGTCACATACTTCTTGATGAGGACGGGAAAGAGGTTGAAAAAGGAAGATCAGGATATCTTGCCCAGGTTCCACCTTTCGCCCCCGGCATGCTGAGAGGCATCTACAAGAACGAGAAAAAATTCATAGATACATACTGGTCGAGATTCCCGGGTTACTACGACACCAGCGACGGTGCAATGCATAGAGAAGATGGCCTCATAAGGATAACGGGAAGGGTTGACGACACCATGAAGGTCGCAGGTCACAGGCTTTCCACGGCAGAGCTTGAGAACGCCATTAACGAGCACAAACTTGTCAGGGAATCCGCTGTTGTGCCGAAGCCCCATGACATAAAGGGAGAGGTTCCGATAGCCTTCGTCATACTGAAGGACCAGTCCAATGCCAGCGACGAACTCAAGAAGGACATAGTGAAGCATGTCGATGGCATGATAGGTCCGACTGCACGGCCTGCCGAGATATATTTCGTGGATGACATCCCCAAGACCAGGTCAGGAAAGATGATGCGAAGGATACTGAAAGGCCTTGTAAAGGGCGAAAAGGAACTGGGCAATATCACAACACTTATGAACCCTGAATGCGTCGAGCATCTCAAGGACATAGTGGGACAGGACGACTAAACAGACCCAAACCCCTTACCCGCCAAACTTTCTCTGCTGTTCGAAATACCAGCCCATTATCTTGTCGAAGTCTTTTCTGGTGAATTCCGGCCACAGTTTATCTGAGAAGTATATCTCTGCATAACTGGCCTGATACAGCATGAAATTGCTCAGTCTGTGCTGCTGACCGGTCCTTATCACAAGGTCAAGCGGCTCTTTCACATACAGCGCCTTATCAAGCTTCATGAAAGGCCTTTTGATGACCTCTTTCATCGCCCGCTTGAGCTCGACTTTAGAGCCATACGCAATCATTATGTTCAGAACCATCCTCGAATAAGCCTTTGTTGAATTGTATAGCTGTTTCGCAGTATCCTTGACATCTGAGTTCCACGCGCCCCTGTCTCCGAGAACCCTCACTTTTATCTTATTGTTCTTTACTCTGGGATCTTTCAGGAGCTTCTTCAGCTCATGTGTATAAACATCCCAGAGCGCGTCCACTTCCTCCTTCGGCCTTTTCAGATTCTCGGTTGAAAGCGCAAAAATGGACACCATCCTTATTTCCGGATAACTGTCACACCATTCCAGAAAATCTTCTATGTTCCTGGCGCCCTGAATGTGTCCTTCGTAAGCGGGCTTTCCGTTTTCAACGGCATACCTGCGGTTCCCGTCAGGTATGAGCCCGATGTGGATGCCTTTCTTTCTGGTCTTCACATCGTCAGTCACTCTTCTCCACCCCATTCCCTGCAAATCTTTCCAGTTTTGCTATTCTTCTGTTGACAGGTGGATGCGTAGAGAAAAGGCCCGTGAACCAGTCATCTTTGAAAGGATTCACTATCCAGAGATGGGATGTGGCAGAAGAACCGTGCATCGGCCTTTGCTTGGTTACATCGGTTATCTTCCTGAGCGCCGATGCCAGGGCAGCTGGTTTCTTTGTCATAAGCGCAGCGCCGTGATCAGCAGCATATTCTCTTCTCCTTGATATAGCCAGCTTGACTATTGTAGCTGCTAGCGGGGCGAAGACTGCAATCAATATCACCCCTATGATGAGGCTCCCCCCGTCTCGCCTGTCACTCATGAAAAGGCTCCAGTAGCCGATCATAGCAAGATATGCTATTGCTCCTGCCAAGGTCGCTGCTATGCTCTGTATAAGGGTGTCCCTGTTCTTTATATGGGTCATCTCGTGCGCAATCACGGCTTCCATCTCGTTCTTGCTGAGGCTGGTAAGGCCCTGCGTGACAGCCACCGCGCCATGCTCCGGATCCCTCCCGGTCGCGAATGCGTTGGGTATGTCGCCCGGTATCAGGTATATTCTGGGAACTGGTATGCTGGCTTCACCGGCAAGCTTTTTAACTATCTCTTTCAGCCCCTCATCCTCTGTCTGATAAGCCCGGTAAGCCTTGAGTATCAATTTATCCGAGTACCAGTATGAAAAGAAATTTATGAAGGCCGTGAATATCAGGGCTATGGTCATCCCCATTATACCCCCGAAAAAGAAACCGATGCCTATCAAAATCAAAGTCATTGACAAAAGGAGACTGAATGTTCGTAACATAGTTAATAATACAGGGAAGGCTTTTAATTTATTGGGATGCCGCTATTTTTCTGATAAGGTTCCTGGCAGTCTTTCTGGTTTCTTCATCGATTTTCAGCACACAAACACCTTTATCGAAGAGGCCATATATAATCGACATGCCATAACTACCAAGAATCATAACAGGCAGAACAGCCATGTCTTCTTCACCATCAACCTGTATCTTCACAGGCTTTCCGGCTTTCATTGACCTATCCACGCCCATCCAAAGTTCATGCGTCAGGTAGCCGGTTTCATTTTCTGCTCTTATGGTATCGTAGTCCATACCCACGATGTTATCAGTGGGCTTGCGTCTTATCTTACCGTCCACTATGATTATGTCAGGTTTTATGCCGGCAGACTGAAGGGTGTAGCCCGCCTCATCCCCCACTGACACCATGACGGTCCCTTTCACATGCTTGATTGCTTTCTTTATATCATCAAACAGCTTACCGTAAGGCTCCCTCAGTTCTTCCCGCATTTCCTTGGGTATCCTGAGTTTTTCCAGGACGAACATGCCATCAAGCTGCATCATCTTTGCCATGTTCATTGCTGACTCCTTGGCAGTTTTTCCTGTTGTATCAAGCTCCCTCGTGTTCCTTCCATTCTCCAGAGACTCAATCTTGCATTCTTCCATTATCTCAGCCAGAACATTTTCCTCGGTTTTATTGAAATCCCAGCCCTTCTTTTCACTTCTCCTGCGCATCTCATCGGGGTTTGTCCTGAGGATGATTACCAGGTCTGCTGGCATCTCATGGGCGTAATGGGATTCTATAAGCAGGTTTTTCCCTGATGATATCAAGCGCTTTATCTCCGAATTTATTGCCTTTATGTCCACTATCTTGCAGCACCTCTCCTCGTCATAACCTGAATGCAGACCATTTTTCTCAGCCAGTTCATTGAGACCCACAAGCTCCCAGCCGGTTATCTCTGACAATTCCCTTGCTGCTGAAGTCTTCCCTGTTCCTGGTGTACCCGATATCGCCACTATCATATACTATCTATCGGGACGCATGTTTTTATTTTGGGCGCCAATCAGTCAAAAGACGTTCATTTTTCTCAAAGACTTTAAATGCGCGCCAGGAATAATGTAGATGGTCAATGACATCGTCAGTGAAATAGAAAAGCTGAAAAAGGAGAAAAACGCAGTGATTCTTGCGCACAGCTACCAGAATCCTGAAGTGCAGGACGTGGCGGACTATGTCGGCGATTCTCTCGGTCTCAGCCAGCAGGCGGCGAAGGCAACAGGAGACATAATCGTCTTCTGCGGCGTCCGTTTCATGGCCGAAACAGCAAAGATACTCTCACCTGAGAAGACTATCCTCATCCCGGAACCGCATGCAATATGCCCCCTGGCGGCAATGATTACGCCTGAGAGCCTGAAGAAAATCAAGGCAGATAACCCAGGTGTACATGTAGTTTCCTATGTCAACACTTCAGCGGCAGTCAAGGCGGAATCAGATGTCTGCTGCACATCATCAAATCTCATAAATGTTGTCAATTCCCTCGATTCCGGCAGAATCATATTCACCCCTGACAGGCACATGGCCGACTATCTTCGGACGAAAACGGATAAAGAAGTGATATCATGGGACGGCTACTGCCCAACCCATGTGAAGATACTCCCAGAGCATATAAAAGATCAGAAGATGAGGCACCCGGA
>CAYUBD010000038.1:0-8814 GCA_964442905.1 uncultured archaeon
TGTCAGACTCGTCCAGTGAATTGTAGTATCTCTTCCTTTCCTTTACATCGACAAAGAACATGGGATATCCGTGTTTGTAGAGGATAAAATTGCTTATTATCCTCGCGGTCCTTCCGTTCCCATCACTGAACGGGTGTATTCTCGTGAATTTTGTATGCACGAGGCATGCGAGTTCCAGAGGATGCAGCTTTCTCTTGTAATTGTTATACCAGACAAAAAATTTATCCATTAAGCTATCGAGTTTTTTGTAGTCAGGCGGAAGGTGTGAAGACCCTGTTATTATCACGTTATGATTCCTGTAGACACCACTCAGCTCGATAGCAGTGTTCACCGTAAGCATTTTATGGACATTCAGCAAGAAACCCTTATTCAGTTCACCTTTATATTCCCTTATGAATCCCATGCATTTCCTGCTGTTAATTACTTCATTGTATTCATACGTGGTAGCATCCTGAGGTATTATGTTTTCCTGGAGTATTAGATGAGTATCTCTGAGGCTCAGTCTATTACCCTCAATTGCATTTGAGTTGTACGTGAACCTTATCAGAAAATCTTCAATATACTTGCCTTTTGATTCCTTCGGCAGTTTTTTCATGAACTCATTGAACTGGTCTTTTATGTCTTCGATCACTTCGGCTTCCTGATCGTTCAGATATCTGTATTTCTGCCGTTCCTTTAGAAGTCCGGCTTTCTTGGCCTTTTCTTCTATCTCCATTGTCATCTTGGCTACATCTCCGTCAGAAGGCCGCGCCTTGCCCGCGTAAACCCTTATCTTCTTCCATTTATTCATGCCGACTCTGAAGTTCTTGGAAACGTAATAATAGGACTTTCCCGACCTTTTTATCTTCTCTATGCTTGCCATATTTGTATATATGGCCACATTTATATTTAAATGTTATTTACTTTCAATAATTTTGTGGTCATAAGAATACCGGACATAACCTATATAACTGCGTTCGTTCTGGTTATAGCCCTGCTAAGTATAACATCGATAGATTTTATAAAGAAAGCGGTAGCATGTGGACATATTACAATAACATGTCGCACTCTCAGATGTATTTATAAATGTTATTATTAACATACCACTATAAAGTGGTAATGTGATAGACACAAATACACTAAAGGGTGAAATTGTTAAAGCTGCAGAAGAAGCTTTGATTGAAGGTAGTTATAGGGATTTACCAGATAAAGCTAAAGCGTTTCCACGTTTTTCACAGATATTTAATCCATTAAAGTTTCTCGACGGTTCAAGCAAACAGAATTTGTTTTTCGGTAAGATACTTGTTCCAAATTTTGAGAGTGTAGAATCAGTTATTTATAAACCTAAATGGGCCGGGACTGGAATCTATCCAGGCTTAAATCAAGTTGGTGTGAATATCGGTATCGCTGAAGAGCACTTTGATGGTCTGGGTCTTGAAGATGTACTGACCGAATTTGAAAAAACTCATGGTAATCAGTACAGAATTGAATACAACCCTGGTGGAAGTTATACGCCTCATATACTGTTAAGAATCAAGAAATCGTCGGATGGTGATGATGTAACACCACAGCTAGTAATAAAGGAAATATCAAGAGCTACTGATGCAAACATGTTCTCTGATTTTATTCCAGCAAAATGGTATGACTATAAAGGACGCAAAAATATGGATAGTAAAATATATTCATTATCAGAAAATTTGGATATGTTCTTAGATTTAGTTTTCAACGAAAACACCATCAGACAGTATTAATTTCATCATTCTAATTACCTTCAGAAATTATTATAGCCCTACCACAAAAACGCAAAAATAGGTCAAAACAGATAGCAAGCGTGCTTGGATAGCCCCGCCAGGATTCGAACCTGGGTCAATGGGTCCAGAACCCACTATCCTTGACCAGTGTCCCATCCATTTCCGATTTTCCGCGCACGCTTTTGTCTGGTTTCCGCCGAAGCGGAGACAAGGGAACGCATTCCCGAACTTTCCCGGAAAAGGGTGCCTAGACTACGGGGCTGTGTGTTCATTGTTTTACTCAATTGTATTATTAAATATTTATATAAAGCGATTTCCTAGTATTCTAATAGCCATGGTAAGGCAGCCGCTGTAAGGCTGCGGTGAAGGTGCTGAAATGAAGATACTGCTGATACATGCAGATTTTATAGAATATCAGGCCAGGAAGAAGGCCATGAAGTCCGCTGAGGACATTAAAAACAAAGACCCGGTGAGGGTCGAAGAGGCTCTCGTTGTTTTCTCAAGTGTTGAGAAAAAAGACGAGAAAGCAAAAGACAAAGTGATATCAAACGCTGTGAAGGAAATACTCAATGTTAACGACCAGGTAAAAGCCAAGAGTATAGTCGTATACCCATTCGTTCACCTTTCACACGAACCATCTTCTCCGGGAACCGCTCTTGAAGTAGTCAAAGGGATAGAAAAGAAGCTTATTGTCAAGGGGCTTGACGTGAAGCGTTCTCCTTTCGGCTGGTATAAGTCTTTTGACATCAAGTGCAAGGGCCATCCTCTTGCTGAGCTTTCAAGGGAGATAACAGCTGAAGGTGCTGAGGAAGGAGATGAGGATGTTTCCGATGCAATAAAGAAAGAGAAAGAGCTTAAGTCAGAGTGGTTCATAATGGACCCGTCAGGAAAGCGGCATAAGATTGCTATTAACGGTGGTAAGATATCGGGATTCAGCTTCAAGGAACATCCGAAGCTCGAGAAATTGGCATTATATGAGATGGCCAAGAGCCGCGAGGTGAAAGAGCAGCCACCCCACATAAAGCTCATGCAGAGGCTGGAACTCGTTGATTACGAAGAGGGAAGCGATCCCGGCCATTTCAGGTACTTCCCGAAGGGAAAGATGGTGAAGAGCCTTCTTGAGGACTGGGTTAACATGAACATGGCGGCTTACGGCGCAATGGAAGTTGAGACACCGATAATGTACGACTTTGAGCATCCGGCGCTTAAAGACTACATAAACCGCTTCCCTGCAAGGCAATACACTATCGAGACGCCGAACAAGCGCGTGTTCCTCAGATTCGCTGCATGCTTCGGGCAGTTCTTAATGACACACGATGCCAGCATATCCTATAGGAACCTCCCGCTCAGGCTTTACGAGATGACGCGTTACTCTTTCAGGGTCGAGCAGAGAGGAGAACTTGCCGGACTAAGAAGATTAAGGGCTTTCACCATGCCGGACTGCCACGCAGTATGCAAGGATATTCCGCAGGCTAAGGAAGAGATGATGAGAAGGATTGAGGTCTCCAAGAAGATACAGAAAGGTCTCGGTCTCCTTGACGACCTTCAGATGTCAATACGGCTTGTTGAGGACTTTGACAAGGAACATCCTGAACATCTAAAAGATGTTGCCAAGAAATGGGGAAGACCCATGCTTGTGGAGATATGGGACAAGAGATTCTTCTACTTCGTTTTCAAGCAGGAATGGAATTTCGTCGATGCTCTCGACAAGGCGGCGTGCCTGACCACGGACCAGATAGACGTGGAGAACGCTGCGAGGTATAAACTGAAATACACAGACGCTGACAATACCAGAAAAGAACCAGTGATACTCCACCTCTCGCCGAGCGGTTCAATTGAGAGGGTGATGTACGCTCTTCTGGAGAAGTACTATATGCAGCATCAGGCGGGAAAGCGTCCGGTGTTCCCGTTGTGGCTCGCACCGACACAGATAAGGTTATGTCCGCTTTCGGAGAAGTTCCATAAGCAGGTTTTGGATATGGCCGGGAAGCTCGAGGAAGAAGGTATCCGTGTGGATGTCGATGACAGGATGGAATCCGTAGGGAAGAAGATACGCGACGCTGAGATGGAATGGGTCAATCTTATTGCAGTATTGGGCGACAAGGAGCTTAAGAGCAGGAAGCTCGCGGTGAGGTTCAGGGAGACTTCAAAGGTCAGGGACATGACCACAAAGCAGATTGTCGACTTGGTCCAGAAGGAAACGAGGGGCTTCCCATACAGGCCGCTTCCTCTTCCAATGCTTCTGACTAAGAGGCCCGTGTTCTATGGCTGAACAAAATTGCCTAAGCCAATAGTCAGTGGTCTCATATTCAATCCCGAGGGAATGGTATTTCTCCTAACTACGAGGCTTCCTCTTTTTAAAATCTTGCATGATTAGCTGTTTATGTCTGAAATCATAACTCCTGAAAAAATAGTGTCAGAGTTGGAATTAGGTACATTCGAGAAGTTCGTTGAAAGTTATATGGGCACCGAGAGTATATGGAAAATCTATGCAGATTTCTGCGACTGGTTCACCGGACTTGGATACAAAGAAACCGAGGTCTTCGCATACAGTATTGGAAAGACAGCGAATATGGCGCATAACCTTAAGAATGATTATGACATAGGCATAGGAATCGCAAAAGGCGGTCTTTTCTCAACATACATATTCGACAAGATGGGCATGAAGACGAAGCTGGCAGAGGCACATGCTAATCCCAGAAAATCGACATTCGAATGGATAGACATGGTTTCACCTGAAGAATTGAAGGATAAAAACATACTTGTGCTTGATTGCGACGCAATTGAAGGTGGAACTTCCAGAAAAGTGCTTGAAGTGCTTGAGAAGTACAAACCTAGAGGAGTAGACATATCATTTAATGTAGAACCTGAGGGAGGCGTATACGGATTCGGTACTGTGGTGTCAAGTGTTCCCAGTGGATACGGAAAAATCCATTTCCCTTCAAATTTCAGTTATGATAATTTCATTCAGGCATCTGATAAGATAATGGAAAGCTGATCTGATCATTTCTTCTTCCCTATGAACTTTGTTCCGCCCATATACGGCACCAAGACTTCAGGTATCTTTATCGACCCGTCCTCCTGCTGGCAGTTCTCAAGTATCGCTATGAGGGCGCGCTCCGTAGCAACCAGGGTGCTGTTGAGCGTGTGGGGATACTGTGTAGGTTCGTTGGTACGCTCCCTGAAGCGTATGCCTGAACGCCTTGTCTGATAACCGGTGCAGTTGGAGCATGATCCCATCTCCCTGTACGTTCCCTGTCCCGGAAGATAAACATCCAGATCGTACTTCTTGGCAGCGACCGTGCCCAAATCTCCCGTGCAGATGTTCATTATCCTGTACGGCATCTTAAGGGTCCTGAAGAAGTCCTCTATGTTCTTTATCAGCTCTTCATGTAAATCCCAGGAATCCTCCGGCTTGCAGAATATGAACTGCTCAACCTTCTCGAACTGGTGGACACGGAAAATACCTTTCGTGTCACGGCCATGGGCGCCAGCCTCCTTCCTGAAGCATGGCGACACAGCCGCGTACTTCAGTGGGAGTCCTCCCTCGATTATCTCGTCCTTGTGCAGTGCAAGCATTGGATGCTCGGACGTGCCTATGAGATGCAGATCCTCACCCTCTATCTTGTATATCACATCCTCGAAGTCCGAGATGTCTATGGCCCCTCCTATGGCATCACGCCTGAGCATGTATGGCGGCTGCAGTAATATGTAGCCGCGCTTGACTATGAAGTCCAGTGCATATCTGATGAGAGCATGGTTAAGGAGAACCAGTTCGTTCTTCAGGTAATAGAACCTTGCTCCGGCGACTTCCGATGCCTTCTCAGTGTCCACTAAGTCGAGAGCCTTCGTCAGGTCTATGTGATCCTTTGGCTTGAATGCGAACGTGGGCGGGCTTCCCCATTTCCTGACAAGCTTGTTGTCACCGTCGTCCTTTCCCACAGGCACGGACTGGTGCATGACATTCGGGAGCCTCATCAGATACCAGTCTATCTTTTCCTTCAGCTTCTCTCCGTCAGCTTCCTTCTTATCTATTCTTTCTGGTATGTCTTTGATTTCCTTCAGAAGTTTTGCGGCGCTCTTGCCTTCCTTCTTCAGCTTCCCAACTTCCTGGCTTGCCTCGTTCCTTCTCTTGCGCAGGTTCTGGACATCGTATAGAAGCCTGCCGTAATCTTTATACTTTTTCACTATGTCGTCTATCCACTTGACTTTATCGGGATCTTTCCTCTTCTTCAGATCTTTCTTTACAAGCTCCGGGCTCTGTGAGATAAACTTTATATCCAGCATATAATCCCATTCCAAATCATGATATAAAAATGAACTATACCGGCATCATAGTGGAGAACATGGTATTCACAAGGAAAGTGGCACCAAAGAACACAAGCAGTGCTATTATCGCGAGTATTGGCGCGTATTTGAGTCCATCCTTTTCTCTTCCAGAATTTATGAGACCGAGTATCAGTCCGCCGAAGATTGTGGTGATGAGTATCGCAGCGATAGAGAACTGGAAGAGGAATTGCTCGGATATCTCAACACCGCCCATCTGGATGAATGAAACCTTGCTGGTGACTTCGCTGCTCATCGATACGTCTGGACTTAGGCTCGATGTAGTGGTTGTGAGGTATCCTGAAAGCGCGTAAAGTCCCGGAGCGCCGAGGCATCCGGCGAATGCTATGAATATGGCATACATCATTATGTTTGCGCTTATTTCCTTTCTGATTGCCTGACGTCTCCTGATATCCACGGCGTTTTCCTCAAGCAGTGTCACTATATGCCCACCTCCCCTGATGCCCTCTATTATGAGCTTTATTGTCCTTGCAAGGTCCTGGGACCTTATCCTCTCCGGAATCTCCCTCATGCCTTCATCCAGGGAGGCGCCTGTCATGATTTCCTTACCGGCCCTTTTTATGGCGTCGGAAAGGGGACCGAATTCCTTCCTTGCGGAAAGGATAAGGGCCCTGCTCGGTATGTAACCAGCCCGTATATTCGCTGAAAGCAGCATCAGTGCATCCGGCAGTATCTCGTCAACGAACTTCCCCCGCCTGTCTACTGAAAGTATAAGCATCACGTTGAATATCCCGAAGATCATGCAGAACACGCCGGGGACTATGTACATCATGTAGCTTCTGAAAAGAAATCCTACACCGGCACTTATTATCAGGCTTATTATGATCATGTTCCATATCACCTTTATCGGCTTCTTGCCTGATCCGGAGAACCATAGCTGGTCCTTCACCCAGTTTTCGTAGAATCTGGGTATAATGCTTATACGCGGGAGGAATGACGGCTTTTTTACATTAGGCGTTTTCTTGTCTTGAGGCATTTTCTTCTTCTCTCTTTCCTTTTCCTTCTTCATTTCTTTATGGAGGAAACCAAACGTGTGCTTTTTACTGTGCTTCACATGCGCCTTTTCTTCCTTTTTCGGTTTCTCTTTTTTTTCTTCGGCCTTTGGCTTTTTGCTTCTCCCAAACATCTTCATATTCCCACCGGCCTTTTAGATTTAATCATACCTATAAGCATGAACTGGAAGAACACCAGGAATCCAAGTATGCCCATAAGGATGTACTCCATGTTTATGCTCAGCCCCACGAATGAACCGAGCACGAGGAGGAATGTTATTCCCATCGTGGGCATTATCACGCAGAACACCATGTAAAGCATTGCTATCGGGTTCAGTTGTGCCCCGTACTTCTTTATGGCCATGGTCTGCTCGACTGCAAGATTGTCAACGATCTCCTTTATTGTCGAACCGACATCCGCACCGGACTTGAGCGCGTTGACCAGCTGCCACATCACCCTTCTGAAGTAGAGTGACGGGTTCTCCCTTGCCAGCACTTCCATGGACTGCACCTCGGATTTTCCCGTGTTGATTTCGTTCACGGCCCTTTCAAATTCCTTGCTGAGCTGGCCGTATCCTGACTTGGAAATCGAGACGAGGCAATTGAAAAGCGGTACACCGGAACGTATCTGTATTAGGAGGTGGTGCAATGCGTGAGGCAGATTCTCGTCCAGATTCCTTATCTTCTTCTTTGCCAGCAGCTTGGGATACATATTGATGTAAAGGAAGCTTGCGGAGGCTATCGAAAATCCTACCAGGACCGAAACGCCAAGAGCCTGCGGTCCGCTTATCCCGGCAGCGAAAGTGATGAACGTCATCAGTCCTGTAAGCAATATGAAATAGAAGGTAGCGGAAAACAAAGCGATTGATACCCACTCCCTTGGCTCCATTCCGGCATCGGACTGGTCAAGGTCCCATCCAAGTGATGGGAAAAAGTTCGAAAACGTTTCCCCCAATCCAATAAAAAGCCTGGAAATTTTGGTTATCTTATCAATCGGGAAAGGGACAAGTGGCACTCTCTTCATACTATATAATTAGTTATCCAACCGAATAAATAAGCATAGGCATCTAATTATTAAGCAGTTGGTTATACTAAAATTATGAGAAAATTTGAAGCCATTGGATCGATCCTCATAATAATGGGAACGGGCATACTGACCGGATATGGGATGTACCTCTTCATTCAGGCCAATGATGTGCCTGTGATAATAAGACTTGGGGTAATTGCACTATTCGTTGGAACTGTCATCATACTCCTCTCTCTTATGAAAGAGAGGATATTAGAGAAGAAAAGGGGGTTACTATGATATTATCAACAACAAACACAATCGAGGGCAAGAAGACTGTCAAGACGATTGGTTTAGTCAAAGGGAACACCATAAGGGCGAAGAATCTCGGAAAGGACATCGTCGCGAGTCTGAGGAACCTGATAGGCGGCGAGATAAAGGAATACACAGAGATGCTCAACGAAGCAAGGGAGCAATCCGTCAGAAGGATGGAAGACGATGCCAAGAGACTGGGCGCTGACGCCATAGTCGGTGTAAGATTCACTACATCAACCGTAATCGGCGGCGCAGCAGAGCTTCTTGCCTACGGCACTGCCGTAAAGCTGAAGAAGTAGGTTTTCCGTGAACGCTTGCAGCCTTTTAGAGGCTTCCGCCGTATTAAAAAAGGTTGCTATCCAAAAATCTGTCATCTTTTCCCTGAACGCTTTTTCTGAAAGGGTTCTATGCGGAGGGCAGGATT
>CAYUBD010000039.1:0-8743 GCA_964442905.1 uncultured archaeon
TACCATCATTACCATCTCCAGTATTCGGACGTATCCTCTGTTACCTCCAGCTCAGCTGCATTCATTTCTTCCCCAACATTCATCTCAAGGTTGCTTAGCTGCTTATTCATAAGGGTAAGTACTGCGATTTCCAGACCCATCAGTGCAAGAAAAAGGTAATTTATTTTTGTATAAGCTTCACAGAACGTCTTACCCCAACCTGTGTTTACAAGCACTATACCGAGTCCTACACCTCCCAGGTACACTGATGATATGGAAAGCCATATATTGGGTATGAATGAGCCGGCTAAACCGACTCCTGATATTACCCATCCCAGAGCTGCGGGCAAATAAGCAGTCGCTGCAGTTGCTGTTGCACCTTGAATAAAAATTAGCCCTTCAATTCCATTTTCGATTATTTCCATTTTCACTGTATTTTTGGCCGCTTCTGCTGGCCTGTGAAGCAGACACCCTGAAGCCAGGCCCAACAAGCCTGCGATTACCATAGCGCCAGCCTTCCACAATTGTATACTCTTTTTGAAATCCTTAAACATATTCGTGACGCTCGTGAGCCCACTTGTCACATGCATGTCATACACGAGCTTTATCTCATTGCTCTGCAGCTGAAGTATCTGTGGTTCACCATCCGCGCTCGATGCCCTTATAGTGAGATTCACCTTGAATTTCACTTCCATATCAGTATCAGCGGACAGTTCTGATTCGGATTCATGCGTATGAGGCTTTATCAGGTACACGAGCCCGTCAGAATCCGGCTTTTCGTGGATGCAGCTGTAGAAGTCGTCCTGCGGATGGCTGTCGATGGAATAGGAACTATCAATTATATAGTAGTTGAAAGGCTCGTTATCGAAAGTGACCTCGAACTCCGTCCCCTCTATGAACTTGCATTCCCATTCGACTATTTTCTGGCTTGCGAATCTCTTAACAGTGGAATCCCAGTCCCAGAGGCTTTCCATATCGCCCAAGTACAATTCTGTCGGGACTATCAGGCATTTCGCCGTGATTGTATCAGGAGTTTCCGTACCTTTTATCGTGATTCCTATGCTATCAGCGGGCTGACACTGGGCTTCAGTGCATATGTAGACGGTTTCGTCATCTTCACCGCCGAATTCGCTGCAGCCGCAGTCCTGGCAGCAGTTTTCCTGGGTTTCGCCATGCTTGGGCTGGCACCGCGGATCACCTCCGGTGAAGGGGTTTGTGCATGATCTAAGCATATTCTCAAGAGTTACATCGAATGTTTCGGTGGCGTTTATGTACATCTCCGTGCCTGATGCCTTGTTCTCATATTCTATCTCTGCATGGATTGTAAGCGGATTCGTCGTCCCTTCCTGTATGGTTTCGCTGTAGCAGTAAGGCACTTTCGCTGATGATATGCGGCATGTGTATTCCTTTTTCGTATCCCCGCGTGTGCATGAAAGCTTCTGCTTGTATTCAATGCCATCCATCGTGGCTATTGCGAAGAAGTCCGGAGTACCTTTGATGTTATACGGGATGTTTATGACGTCAATCTCGAAGCTCTCTTCTGTGTAATCCGAGCAGTCTATTGTGCTGGGCGGTGTCACTACCAGGCTGACATCGCTGGTGTTGCATACTTTATCTATGGTACAGAAGCTCGTTCCGGTGCAGCCGCAGTCCATGCAGCACTTATCGACAATCTCTCCCATGAGAGGATTGCAGCCACCGCCCGGGACACATCCTCTTATCATTGGTGAAACTATGTTTACCTGCACATCTTCAGACAGCTCAACGATTCTTGTATCCTTTGTGACGTTCTTGTACACCACGGATGTGTTGAATTTGAACGTTCTCTGGCCCTGGTCAAAGCATGCAAGGAAACGCTCCATCTCAAAATCACACTGCAGCACATGCGGACTTTCCACAGAATTTATCACACCGAAATCACAGTCCCTGAAAAACCTCAGGTAGTCATCATCAAGGTGCGTGTCCTGGTAGCCGACCATTCTTTTTGGCACTGGCTTGGGTGATATCTCAGCGACAAAGCTTACGGTCTTCCCTGTCGGCTCAGAGCAGTCAAGCTGCTCGGATGGAAGAACTATTACATCCATGGTCATTGAACTTTCGTCCACGCAGCCTGCGCCAATAGCACAGTACTGGTTCTCAGGGCAGCCCGCATCCATGCAACATGTTTCCGATGTCTCCAGGTCGTCGATGTCCCCGTCACCGCAGTTCTGGTATCCTTTTTCGTAATTGATATTGAAGTCATCGGACAGCGGCATGCCTGTTCCGTAGGCGTCATCGAGACCACCGCCTGTTATGTTCACATGGAGCGTCAGCGTCTGGGGCGGGTCGTAAGGGCATGGCGGGAAGAATTCCATAGGCATCTTACACACTAATTCCCCGGTAAATACGTTCTCAGCATTTTTCTGCGAGACGCAGTTGAGACTGATGTCCCTTGGCTTGTACATTATGCCATTATATGAAAGCGCGTAGCTCTTTACCTTAAGGTTGTCTTTGTGTGAATTGGGTCTGTTCACGATATTCGCAGTGAACACCACTTCTTCGTCAACCATCTTGTCAAGGGAGCATTTTATTCTGTCCGGTCCCTGAAGCGAAGATTCGTCAACTTCGAGGCTTATCAAGGACTCTTCCGCGCATGAATCCTCCACGCAGTAATATCCATGTGAGCAGCCGCAGTCATGGCAGCAGGTAACCTGGCTTTCCCCTAGGTATGACTGGCATCCCTTTTCTTTGTTGCATCCCCTATCCATCGACTTCGTCACGTTTACCGTGGCCTTTCCTGTAAGCTCTCTTGTTGCGGACCCCTTTCCTTCTTCCCTGTTGTATTTCACGGTTGCATTGACATCGAATTCAAGTTCTCCATCATCGAAACATCCTGCAAAGACGTCCGGGTTACCACTTGCCGTTATTATCTGGCACTCATACGAGCGTTCTTTCAGTTTGCAGTCGAGCCTATTCGCAACACCGTTGTATATGTACTCAGCTGAGTTGAAACTCTTGAAATCGAATGGCATGTTTTCAACATCTATTATCAGCGTTATCGGTATGGCTTCCTCTCCCATTGTGCAGTCAACTGCTTCAGGTGCTGTTGTTATAATCAGACCCATTGAAGAACTGGCAGTGCACGCACCGTTTTCTGCACAGTAATTGTCCTGGTTAGAGCAGCCCGAGTCCTGGCAGCATGTGTTCTCATTTTCCGCGGGCTCCTCAAGCAGTTTGTTTCCACAGAAGTGGCACACGTTCTGCTCGCACACAAGCTGGTTCCCTCCCTGAACAGGACAGTCATCACAGTCACCGCAGCATGCTGTTTCACCACCGTATTCCTCACCGGGCTCGCATGCAATGCCATCACAAGAAGCATGTATACAGACATTCTGTGTTTCGTTGCAGTAGAATTCATTGCCGTGTTCTGTTCTGCATGCAGCGTCTCCGCCGCAGTCGGTGCAGCAGTTCTGTGCGTTCTCACCAGGCTCGCAGCCAAGAAGACCGCATACAGGTCTTATGCATGTTTCCAGGTCGTCGTTGCAGTAAAATCCTGAACCAAGTGCTGTCTCACAAGCATCGCTGCCTCCGCAGTCTGTGCAGCAGTTCCCAACGGTTTCCGGAGGCCTCTCGCAATTTTCATTTCCGCAGTTCGGATTACTGCAAATTCCATATGGTTTGTTCTTTTCTTCTTTGCATACAAGCCCTTCCGGGCATCCGGCATCCACACAGCAGTTGGTGCTGTTCTCGACCGCATCAGGCACACCGTCACCGCAGACATGGCACATGCCGTTAGGGTAATCATCAGTTGCAGTGCATTCCTGGTTTTCATCATCACACTCGCAGTCAAGGCAGCACGTCTGTGGATTCTCGTTTACAAGCATATCGCATTGGCCATCACCGCATAACGATGGAATATCACTGAAGATTGTCAATGGGCTTGATACGGCGTCAGTGAAAACAAACATGAAGTCCGTTTCAAATGATGCGACGGTGTCCGTATTCGCTTTGCCTGTTTCGAAAGAATCATCATTCATGGCACCCTTGTTTCCGGTCACTGTGTATATAGTTTCAATTCCCCTTTCATCCGATGTTTCAACAGTCACACTCTCCGCCCAATCACCCGGTATCATGAAATAGTTAGTGAAGAAATTGAATATCCATTCATCATTTACACCAGCTTTTGCGTGTATGCTTACAGAATCTATCGCCTTCCTATGCTTTACGAAATTCTGGATACCTTCTCTCTCCATGGTGTCCCAGTATCCTACCCATATGGTTTTTCCGGCGTATTCCATCTGAACGAATGTGAGGAAGTTACCGATTGTGTTTTTCGATACATCCCTCCACAGGAACGTGCCCTTTTCACCCGAAAGGTAATTGATTGCCTCTACCGGCTCCTTTCTGTCAATACAGACATCCGGTTTCATGTCCTGGCATCTGTAGAGCAGTATCTTCTTTATTTCGTATGCCGGGTTCGTACCGACAACATTAATACTGATTTCAACATTATCCCATCTGACATCATCGGGCTTATGATATGCGCCTATGTCAACATTCACCTTTGATGCAGCATCTGCCTGGAAAACAGTGGGTTCCACCGAACCCGGCATGAACACGCTTACCTGCATCGCAGAAGAAAGTGGAATGGTGAGTATAAGGACTGCGCAGAATGCCGCAGTTATCTGAATCAGGGCCATTAAATGTTTCATATTTAAGCACAATTTGTTGTTATATCCGTTACATCCGATGGTTCGACGTGGGTTACGGGGTCTATGCAGTAGTCTTCAAAGACGTCTTCAATCTCCGAATCAGTAGCAGTTCCTCCAATTATAATTGGCGCATAGATGTAAATATCATTCTGGGTATAGTCAATTTCAGTCTCTTCGTCAAATATAGAAATATCGCCGACCATCATGGTAACATTGTATTTTGATGTTGCCGGAAGCCTGAGCTTTGTACCCACATTAAATATGCCTTCAACCCGGTCTCCAGACTCCGTTATAATATAATAATTACCGGACATGAAAGGTAATGAATACATGCAATCGTCATCCGTAAGAAGGTTCATTGTTACATCCACTTTCTCGTTCTCGCTTAGTTTTGTTTCTCTCACACCAACTATTGACAGTTCTTCGGATGAGGCATCGATTATAAGCGGTTCGTATTTAACATCGAACTCCTTCCAAAGAGGCATTTTGATATGTTTATTGTTTGAAGTGGAAAGCTCTGATGCGTCTATGATATGTTCACAGTAGAAGTCATCGTCAATGGGCCCAGTCAGTTCAAGAAGAGCATCAGTCAAAGCCGGAATCTTCCTCTCTATCACGCCATCCGGACCTGTCACCCCGAAATCGCATATATCGAACATGACTTCGACCTGTCGCAGGGGCTCATTAGCATAATTAGTAACGGTTATCTTGGAGTCTTGCGTTGCCTGCTCATAGCATAGCTCATTTACATGATCCACATCATCCACTTCGATATCGCACGTTTCCGACGGCTTGTTTTCGGCTATGTTAACGAAGTTTGTGAACCTGAAATAGGCGTTCATCTCTTCATCCTTTACGCTTACCACGACCGGGAAAGCCACGTCATATGTCACGTTATATTTCGTGATGGGCGGCATGAACGGTATGAACACATTGAATTTCACGGGGTCCGGATGCGTTCTGAAAAGCATGGTAGATGAAGTCTTCGACAGACTCTTACCTTCATCTGCAAAGTATAATTCCACTTCAAGATCCACATACTGGCCCCATCTTCTCTCATCGTACTTGTATATCTGCGGTATGAATGCGAATGAGAGCATCTCTTCGGATATGCTGCCGTCATCCCTCAGCACCGGCTTCTGCCATTCGTATGTGTGTGTAAGCGTATGCCATATGAGCTCTTCCATGCAGTCCCTGAGATTGCTCCATTTCTCCCTGAATACGAATGACGATACTATGCCTTCTGTAGGCAGCCAGCAGCCATAAGGGTCTGAGCGCCCGAGCAGCTTTAGCAGGTTTACATCCAGCATCCTGTATTCGGCCTGCGTATTTGAAAAATCACCTGCAAAATCAAGTATCCTCCCGAGGTTCGTTTCAATGTCTATCGTATATACAGACGGGTGGTCAACACCGTCAATCTTCGTTGGAACATTAAGCGTTACGATTGTTTCATCATCATTTATCCTCACGTCAGTGTTTATTGAAGAGGTTGTGAATTCAACTTTCCTTCCGGCAAGATTTATATTTGCAGGCAGGAATTCTTCAAGCCGTTCCTTGACACCGCTTTCCAGACTGGCTTCTACGTCAGGTATAACTATATCACCACAGAACTGCCAGTACGGCACGTCACTCCCCATATATTTGACTGTCGGCTGACCTGAAGTATCCCAGTATCCCCCCTGGTCGTATACAACCAATAACGTTTCCTTTACATTAGTTTCGAGTAAGTCGAGTATGTATGCCTCGATACTCTTCTGCTCTTCAGTCATGGCAACGGATTCTATGGTCCGAGAAAGGTTCGAATAGCTGTAAAGAGCTACAAAGATAGCTATAACGGCAAGTCCTAGAATTAATGCAATCTCAGCCTGGGCCTTCCTATGCATATATAATAAAATATTAATTTGTTCTGATATATAACTTAACTTCAAGCTGACTGGAACCGGAAGAAAGCACGGTTCTCGAGTCCCAGTATCCGGGTTCGGAGATTACGGTGCTCTCACCCCACTGCATTGTCGATGACATGAAATTTTTCGGAGTGGTTTCAAGCAGCCACCTGTAGTCTGTATTACCAGTGGACGCAAGAGCACTCGATATATGCGAATGAATCTTCCATTCAAGATCGTCGTCACTGCAGACCTTCCCACCGAAATACATAGACTTTATCATATCAGACAATGTCCCGCATTCGGTATCCGTGTTCAGTAGGGAGAGAAGAAGGTTCGTGACATAGAGTTTTCTGTATTCGCCTCTGAGAGACTGGGTGCCCGGCGCACTGAGCGCATTGGTGAATAGGAACAGCATTATGAAGATTAGCATCACTATAGCGATTACAATCGCTATCATGCTTGTCTGGCCTTTGCTCATGAAGCACCGACCCCCACCGTCACAGTCCCGAGCGAGAACGTGTTGTTCATGGTCCTGTATACGTTCACGGGAACCGCTCTGTAGACCATCTTCTCGGATTTTTCACAGAATACCCAGCACCCGCAATCAGGATAATTCTCGGGTGTGCACGGTTTATTTTCACTCTCTGTTATTTGCCTCACTGCCTCTAAGCATTCCTCGTATTCCCAGCTCGAAAGCCCCTCGCAGTTAGGTTTGTCATAAAACGCTCTCACTTCCACGAAGACATCCGCTCCAAACATCTCCTCTATTTTGCCGCAGTCCACCACAGTCAGCTTTGAATCGTCAAGCACGGAACCTTTCAGGAAATGCGGATTACCGACTATATTTGATGATATGAACGATTGCAGCACGAAGAGCGACCTTTCTTCGACTTCTATTGAGGTCTCGCTCCCTATGGTAAGGAACTGGAACCCGAATATCATGATAAGCGCGAAGAATATTATGAACATCGTCATGAGTACGAGGATCATGTATTCCATCACAGCGGTCTGGCCTATCATCGTTCGCACCCCGCATCTTTGAGACAGTTGTATTTTTCAATGCTTTCCTCAAGATTAAATCTATAATCCTGTTCGTTTTCAAGGTCATCATTCAGGTCAACAAGAGAGTCGAGGAAATCCCCGTAAAGTTCGCTGTCTTCAAAAAGGTCTCCGTAAGGTTCATAGCCGCATGCTTTCGGGAACGGCGTCGGGCATTCGTTGCATGGCTGCCTGTTGTACTTTTCCATCATGTCCAATATGAGGAATGTTCTCCTTTTCATCACGTCGGCGGCTATTCTCAGTTCATTTTTCATTTCTTCATTTTTGCAGTCAAGCGCATTCTGCCCGGTCGTTAAAAGGAAATAAACGTCTCCGGCACTGTTGTAATGACCATCTCTGATTGTATCAGCAGTGCCGTCCACGAGTTTCCAGAGGCCATTCACGTTCTCTTTGTATGTCCCTCCTGACGCTGATGGAACCAGAATGATTTCATTCCTTCTTGGTATGGCATCAGTGTCTGTTGTTATTGTAACAAGCCTGAAGTGGTCCGGTATGCTGAGATTGCACGCCGCGTATTCTTCACCGCCCATCGAATTGGACCCGGTGGCTGTTACGAAATCCATGAATTGTTGTTTGGACCCTTTGGATGTGCCGCTTCCGCTGCAGTCCGCAAACTCAATGTCATCAGGAAGTGTGGTTACTATGTCCGATATCAGCTGTCTCACTTCAGGTGTATTCTCTTCAGGCGTGAATATCACCGTGAAGCTCGTTGGATATGCATATACCCAGCAGAAACTATACCATCCGTATTCCTCGCAGTCTTTTTTGAATGCCATCTCTTCCAGCGTGGGCAGCATAAACGTGGGTACGGCCATAGTCTTACGGCCGAGCAAAAACTTCAGTGTCGGAGGTTCGTACACGACGAATTCAAACCCGGTGAATCCCTGAAAAGTTGTGGGATTGCCGCTTATGAACGTCTGTTTAACCGTGGTTCCCAGGGCGTTTGCGAACTCAAGGCTTTCCCCCCTTTCACCGATTCCCGCATACATATCGGTTATTTGCAGGAAGAATGTCATAACGAATATGAAAACTATTACACCGAGAATCACCTTGAAAATCTGGAAGACGCTGAGCATAATAAGATGTTGTCGTCACCGCTTAAATTTCCTCGACATCAACCCATGCGCC
>CAYUBD010000040.1:0-8605 GCA_964442905.1 uncultured archaeon
ATTTCCTGTTCTTCTTTTGTGAGTTTCATCATTCTTCACCTTTACCTAGTTCTTTTAATAAATTTGGCAAATCATTTATCGAGCCTATGACATAGTCCGGCTTTATCTTTGACTTCTTCACTTCATTTTCATTATATCCGCCTGTCTTAACAAGTATAGCGGTCAGTCCTGAGTTCTTGGCTCCTATTATGTCGCCGCGCAAGCCATCACCTATCATTGCGGTTTCCTCGGGATTTGCATTTATTTTTGCCATACCAAGCTCGAAGAACTTCTTACTCGGCTTTCCTACTACAGTAGCATCAACGGCGGCTGTGTACTCAAGCGCCCTTACAAAACCGCCAAGCCCTATATGTTTTACATTTCCAGGGAAGATTGTATCCTCGTGCATTGCTACGAGTTCAGCGCCATCTCTCAGAAGCCTGAATGCTATGTCCATCATCTCATATGTCATGTCTAGCCTGTAACCAAGAACAACGAAGTCAACGGGTTCCTCCTTTCTCGTAATGTTCAAACCAGCGTTCTTGAAGTCCGAATCCAAATCGTTCGGAATTATCACATAGCATTTGGCGCCTGGCTTTTTTGATTTAATGTGATCTATAGTTGCTAGGGGAGATGTCATGAATTTCGAGAGGTCGACGTCGAAACCAAATTTCTCCACCTTTTCGACAATCTTGTCTCTGCACATTCTCGCAGTATTTGTAACAAGAGCGTAATCTATTCCCTGCTCTTTCAAATATTTGAGTGCTTCATGCGCGCCTTCTATAGCATGGTCTCCCTGGTAGATTACGCCGTCCATGTCAATGAGCATCTTCCTTATTTTCATACTTTCTCCTCGATCTGCTTGCAGTTCTTCTTGAGCAAACCGATATCCTCCTTTGATGCGTTGTCCACATGCACGCCTGCTATGCAGACTACCGGCTTCCTGCGCTTTTTGCACATCTTCTCAGCTATGGGCTTCCCGACCATCCAGTCGAAGTGTCCCCTCCTGTTCATGACGCGTGTCTTTTTTCCTGGTTCACAGAGGATTACAGAACCTGTGTGGGTCTTCTCGCCTCCACCTAAGAATATAATTATGTCATCGCCGTGCCTAGCTTCCTTCAGCCAGACCTTGAACTTTCCGGTACCTGCAGAAATCATGGAATCATCCCGTGTAGTCTTCAAGCTTGATTTTATCTTCGTTCGGTATGCGCGGCCTCGTGAAGTTTTTCTTATCCCTGTCGCTCGGTATCGTGGCGTCAAGACCCATCCTTGTGGTCTTCTGCCTGTCAGAGCCCGGAACGTGCTCACCGCTTGGATCAACGCTGGAGCCGGGAGCTTCCCACGTGTACAGGTCCTTGCTGGCCTGGAAACGGGTGGAAAGCGCCCATTCAACCTCGTCGTTGTTGAATATGTCCACATCGTCATCGACAACGAGCACGTGCTTCAGGCTGGAATGACCCTTGAATGCGGCTTCTATAGCATTCTTTCCGTCATCCGCATGCTTCTTCTTTATCTGAACTATTGCATAAAGCCAGCCGCAGCCGCCCGGTGTGAGTGAAACGTTCTTGCATTCGCACACCTTGTTTATTTCGTTGAATATTGTCGGTTCCCTGGGCATGCCCATGTAAAGCCTGTGCTCGCCAAAACCCGGAAGGAGCGCATGGTAAATCGCATTTTTCCTCATGGTTATCGTTTCCACTGTGAATATGGGTTCCTGCCTTTCGGGAAAATCATATGTGCCGGTTATGTCCACGAAAGGTCCTTCACGTGTCCTTTCCTTTGCGCGTATCTTTCCTTCAAGAACAATCTCAGCGTCCGCAGGGATTTCTATATCCTTCGTGACGCACTTCGTGGTCGTTGTTTCTTTCAGGACGTTCGCTATGCCCATTTCATCAACATCTATCTTGGGCATGGTAGCAGAAGCCAGCTGGACTGCAGGATGGACGCCTACGACAACCGCAACGTCCATCTCGCCGTTTGGTGAATCATTGAGATAGGCAAGCGTGTTCCTTGCGCAAAGCCTTATGACAAGCTTGTTCTTTCCCACGACCATCATCCTGTGGGTGGCCATGTTCCTGCCGTACTTGTCGCTGTTTGCCACGACAATGCCTGAGCTGATGTATGGCCCGCCGTCCTTTTCGTAATGCGTCAGTATAGGCAGTTTTCTGATGTCAACGTCGTCTCCCTTAATGACAACTTCCTGGCATGGCGCGTTCTCTATGACCTTCGGGGCCTTTGGCTTTCCAAGTGCGTCTGCAATCCTGAAAACCAGTTCCTTCTGTTCGATTCCGAGTGATTTAGCTATCAAATCCTTAGAACTGCCGACACCGCCGACAACGGGCATGTTGTGGCCTTTGACCTTCTTGAATTTGACAGCACGGCCTTCCGCCTTCTTCAGTACAGCGGCTATCTCGTATTTAGGGTCGACTTCTTTCTCAATGACAAGAAGCTCCCCTTTCTTTTCAAGCTCGTCAATAAAATCCCTCAGGCCCATGGACACCACCTAGATATGTTTAGAATATGAAATCGTGATATTAAAAAAGACCTTTTAAATTAATCTTATTATCGTTTTTGGTGCTTTGGAGCACTTTATAAATTTAACTACCAATTAGTAACCCATGAACAGTGAAATAAGGCTTGTTGGATGGGATGCAGACAGGGTCATGTATAATGATCTTATAACAAGCATATGCGCAAAGAATTCGCCTCTGGACCCCCAGCCTTATGTACAGGAATTCATTGAAAATGGATGGTTCAGCTATGACGATGTAAAAAGATGGGCGGATTACAAAGGTCTGGACCCAGAAAACCCAATACAAAATGTGGGTAATCTCGCGGATTGTCTTACGGATTTTCTTTACAACATGAAAAAAGAAGGAAGTCATGATTCTGTTCTAACAAAACCGCAGACAATAGCCAGCAAGCAAGCTATACTGAAGGGACTAACAATTGCAGATATAGAAAAAATATCCGAGGGGATAGAATACACTGATGGTCTTGTAGACGCTGTTAATGGTTTCAAAGAAGATGGAAGAATACAGTCACTTTACAGTGATGGTCTTGGGCCGCATGTTACTTATCAGATAAGAAAACTCGGTCTCGACGAAGGAAAGGGTATACCACCTATAGTTAGTCATGGAGGTAGGGAATTCCTTTATCTTCCCGGAGTTGCACCAAATGCTACTCTTACGGGAAAAATAGGAAAGATGGATAAAGCGATTGAATTCATGGATTATGCCAAAGGTTACAAAATTCCTATGGAAAATATCGCTATAATAGATGATTCCGGATCAAATATTGCAAATCTCCACAAGCCTGTTAGAGACGGTGGTGGAATTGCACTTGGATTCAATGTAACTGAAGCTCATAAATCTAAATTCCATGAGGCTTCCATACCGATACTAAAAGGCGACAATCTTGAACCTTTCATAGAGATCGTGAGAGACCCAAGAGAAGTCACCATAGCTAAATATTGCGATTAAGGATTGATTATATGTCAGAGATGTTCAGAATTGACGATTCGAATATGCCCGTAGCACTAGGAAGTGCTCTCAGGGTTCCTAGTTACGCTTATAGAAACTGGGGTATTCCTGAAGGTCGGTACAGAAAAGAAAGTGCTGATTGTTACGCAATAGAATGGGAAGGAGGTTCTCCTCTGCAGATGCAGTATGTCGTAGAGGCTATAACTAAAACAGGTCTGGGTAATTTTTCTCAACTCTTGAGAGACAAGAACGCTGAAGTGGTTTCTAGTATTGTAAAAAATTCAAATAAACGTATCAACTATCTAGAACCGGGTGCTGGAGTAAGCACAGTGGATCTTTACAGAAGACTTGAAAAAGATGGTGTAGACGCTGAAAAGATATTCTCAAGTCTTGTTGAACCTTCTGTGGAAAGGATAGAATCTGCTGCTGAAACACTTGAAAAAATGGGGCTCAAGCGAGGAAAGAACTTCAATGTTTACGGTGGAAGGAAGGATACTGATGCACTGGTTCTTGTCGGTCCTAGGAGTCAGGATGTAGTAGGAACAGTGGCTCAGATACATCATCACGCTTATCTGGACTCTCCTTTGGGAATACTTGCCGCTACACTAGACAGAGGTGGGTATTTAGTATCATCTGACTGGCACAACTCTCTCTGGGAACATCCAAACAGGGTTTATGAATTCCTTGACACATTTGAATGGGAAACAAAGGACCAGGACATGGAGGCTTTCTGTAAAATGTATCCAATGGCGATGGATAAATCACCTCCAGTAACAGGACCAGACAAGAATGCAAATAACATGATAATGGATTTCTGGAAAGGATGGGCTGATGTAAGAAAGAATGCCATAGAAAAGGGGGAATTCAACCCAGCAGACGATATACTAATGCTTGAGGCTCATAAGCCCGTTGAAAGGTACATAGAAGAAGGGAAAAATGTGGGTTTCAGGACCTATACCAACGGTGTTCAAAGATTGATGGATGATGGCGTTATTACTGACAATCCAATGCCTCTTGTCGAGGATAGCTCAATATTACAGACAACAGTTCTTCAGAAATAATTCATCCAATCGTCGTCTTCATTGTACGGTAGCCTTTCTCTTCTATGGACTTTGCGACTTTATCCTGAAGTTCTTTTCCAGGAGTGAGCAGCATGACGTAACCTCCGCGGCCTGTGCCGGTGATCTTTCCGGCAGGGGCACCGGCTTCCTTTGCGATATTGATGATATCCTCGGCTTCGTCGCATGAGACTGTGATTTCCATGAGGAGTTCATGGTTCCTGTTCATCAGTTCCCCGACTTTTTGCAAATCACCATCATCCAAAGCATTTCTTGCCTCGCTGACAAGCGCTTCATAATCCCTGAAAATACTGTCATATTTCGCAGGGTCGGCCTCTTTCTTGTTTTTTACGTCCAGAACCACTTCCCTTGTGTCCTGGGAGATGCCCGTGTTCGCAAGAACTATATCCATGGGCTTTTTGATTTCGATGTGCTCTATAGTATTTTCCCCGCCTTCAAGGTTCTTAACGAACCAGATGAGACCGCCGAATGTCGCACATGTGTTGTCTATTCCCGAAGGCGTTCCCGTGCTCTTCTCCGCTTCGTAAGAAATGCGATTGATCTGTTTGTCAACAAGATTCAGATTATAAAGGTCTGAGAATGCCCTTGCGATTGACGTGGCCATGGCAGCGCTCGCCCCTACCCCACTCGTACAGAACAGATTTCCGGAAAGCGTGATTTTGACTGGATTTTTCTCAACATCTATCTTCATGTAATCGAGTAGAAGTTTCATGGACCTGTCCATCTCGCCCTTCTTCTTTTCTTTGTAATCTTCCGTGGCAGGCCTGTTGTCTATAAGCTCATACCTGTCGGAAGGCTCGATTTCAGCAACGGTCTGATCAGCTATCGCGGATGCTATTCCAGGCAAGCCGTAAACCACGAAATGGTCTCCAAAAAGTATAGTCTTCCCGAATCCTGTGCCTCTTCCTTTTCCAGACATGAGAATCAAATCTCTCTTTCAACCATGAAGTCAGCGAATGCCTTGAGCTTTTCCTTGGCAGGGTTGTTCTGTAGAAGTGGGTCGACATCCTCCCAGGCTTTCCTGACCATCTCCCTTGCGAATTCCTTTGCATACTGGATAGAGCCGTACCGCTTGATTATGTCTATGGCTTCCTCTATGAGCTTCCTGTCCTTGGTGTGCATCTTCAGTATTTCCAGAAGGCGCTTTTTGTCCTGCTTCTCAGCGTTCTTCAGCGTGTGTATGATCAGGAGAGTGCGCTTTCCCTCGTTGATGTCGTCGCCTGTCTCCTTCCCCCAGCCTTCCGTAGGCGCTATGTTCATTATGTCGTCCTGTATCTGGAAGGCTATGCCTATGGATTCGGAGAACTTTCCGAGCTTCTCCTCGAGTTCTTCGCTGCCTCCGTTGAGTATGACAGCCAGTCTCGCCGAAAGCCTTGCAAGCACGCCTGTCTTGTAGGCGCACATCTGGAGATATTCGGTCTCATTTATCTTATCAGCGTCAGCGAGACCATTGTGCCATGCAATGTCAGTTGCCTGGCCGTAGTGAATCCTTGTGATCTCTTCCATTGTATTCTCCCATGCCCTCAGAAGCGTCTTCTCGCTGAAGTTTATCCTGTTCTTTATGAGCGGGAAGAATGCAAGGAAGTACATGAAATTGCCCGCATTTATTGCCACATCCACGCCGAATATCTTGTGTGTGCATGGCTTTCCTCTCCTCATGTCGGAGGAGTCTTCAATATCGTCCACCATGATTGATCCCTCATGCAGCATTTCAAGTGTCACCATGAAGTCTTTGACCTTATCTGCATCTCCTCCAAGTGCCTCAGTAAAAAGAAGGAAAAGCGCGGGCCTCCAGCGTTTGCCTCCACGGCCCAGGAAATCCCATATGGGTATTGAGAGTGCCTCCTGGATTGTCTTGGTCGTGTATTCATAGCTGGGCTTACCCAGAAGCCATTCTATGTATTTCTCATCGACTTTCTTGGGGAGGTATTTCTTTATGACATCGTCGATGGTTCCTTTTTTCTCATCAAGGAATTTCATTATGTCTGAAACCATAGTATAGCTGTGTAGTAATGTAATAAATTTATTTAGGTCAGTTCCCAAGAATATATCATGGTAATGAGAATTTCTTCTGGAATACCAAAGCTGGATTCCCTGCTGGACGGCGGGTTTCTGCAGAACAGTGTAACAATGGTAACAGGTGGCGCGGGAACCGGTAAGACCATATTCTGCCTCCAGTTCCTCTGGGATGGTCTGCAGAAAGGCGAACCGTGCGTTTACCTTTCACTGGAAGAAGACGCAGAAGAAATAAAGGCTGACGCCAGGCAGTTTGGATGGGACCTGGACCCATATGAGAAGAAGGGGCTTTTCAGGATAATGTTTCATGACCCTTTTGAGACTGACGTCAGCTCAGTGCTGGTGAACCAGATAGAATATATAAAGGCCAAGAGGCTCGTAGTGGACTCCGTCTCGATGTTAGGGCTGTACATGAAGGACCAGGCTACAGTCAGGAAGCAGCTGGGCAAGCTTATGAAATCCGTCAAGAACGTGGGCTGCACCTCGCTTGTGACATCAGAAATAACGGAAGATAGCAAAGCATTGTCGAGATTCGGGGTCGAGGAGTTCGTTGTCGACGGCGTCATAATAATGAACTATCTGGGGATAGGTGAAGAGACCAACAGGAGCATACAGATAAGGAAGATGAGAAGGACCAAGCATGGAAAGGATATCTATCCATTCAAAATAGGTGATAAAGGTATACAGTTGGCAGGCGGTATCGGCGGCTCGCTGAGAATAAAGAGCTGAGCTACCGCTTTATCAACTTCTCCACATCGACCCTTATCCCGACTGACTTGTCACCCGATTTTATCCTCATGAAGTACGCGCCGCTGGCCATGCCGCCGACGTCTACGGAAACCCTCTCTCCTGCTTCATACCTTCCCTTGAGGACGAGCCTGCCGGATATGTCGAACACCTCGAACTCCTTCTTACCAGTGAATGGGTCTTCTATAAACAATTCGCTGCTGAAGGGATTGGGATATATCTTCACTTCCGAAGCTCCTACAGGCTCTATGCCGGTCGCGAAGTCCGTGTAAAGCGCCTGCTCCTTGTACGTGAGTTCCTCGTGCGTCACTATGTGAGTTTCCATGTTCTCATCAGTATATGCGAGGTCTTCCTTGCCATCGCTTTTTCTGACAAGCTTGAAGTATGTGTTTCCACCATTTGATGCACCCTCATCCTCCGGTGTTGCGGGGTCATCAGTATCAGCATCAATGTTGAACCACCCATTTTCACTGTTGTAAGTGAATGTCGTAGCTTCGCCGATGAGCTGGTCGTCGTCTGTATTCACTGCCCCGTCTCCAGTTCCATTTGTATCATAAACCCTTACAATGGTGCCGTCTTCGACAACTGTACCCCTGTCATATGCCTTTCCCCAGTAACGCGCAGGGGACGACTGTGCACTGACATATTGTGTGACACCGGCAGATATTCCAAGCGCTCCCAGTCCAATCAATGTATTCTTTGCCCATCTTTTCATGTCATCACCTAAACTATGTCAACAGTAAGCACCGCGTCGCCTATCATCCTTATGTTAAATGGAAGTGAACCATCGAGTATCGCCAGGGTATTCTCATGCCATGGAGGAGGATTCACATAAGCCGAGCAGGCACTGGGTCTGTTACCGGGTATATACTCTTTCCATGAACCACTCTCGTATACCTGAACTATACAGTATTTCCCGCTTATTGTACTGAGTACATCATCTATGGCGGTTGAAGCAGGTGTTGAAGGTAGTTCAACATTATTGTTTACACCATCATAAAGCTGTACATCAACAGTATCCACATCATTGATAATGACATCCCATGACTGTGTGTCTGTTCCGCCGTAGCCGTCGGAGACAGTGACGTTAACCGAGTGTGGGCCTGAATCTGAATATCCGGGGCTGTATACGTATGTTGATGACGTCGACTTCTCATCACCGTCAAGCTTCCATGAATATGTAAGCGTGTCAAATTCGGGGTCGGAGACCGTCACGTTGAAGAAAATCATCGAGCCCTCGTCGACGTCCGGCGTCGTGTCTGCCGGAACGTAGCCGCTTATTTCGGGTGCCCTGTTGACGTC
>CAYUBD010000041.1:0-8209 GCA_964442905.1 uncultured archaeon
GCCTTTGCGCGGGCATTCGTGTAGATTTCTTTCAAATCACGCCTTACCTGCCTTCTAGTGGGCATTCCGGTAATCGATTCCGGGATTCCAATCCCAAGAACTTGGGTGCTGAAG
Source organism: uncultured archaeon (assembly GCA_964442905.1). GTDB lineage: Archaea > Aenigmatarchaeota > Aenigmatarchaeia > QMZP01 > JAFGSV01 > JAFGFG01. The sequence goes on from CAYUBD010000041.1 coordinate 115, forward strand.
TGTTTTAGGGTCCGGGAAACTTCCTTGTAGAACTGATCCATTTCCCCTATGTCCATGGACCTCGATTCGCCTTCGGAATTCACCCATGGCCCGTAACCTTCTCCCATCCCGAAAGTTGCCATGTTGCCTGAAATGAGGAACTCCATTACGCGGCCCGCCTCACCGCCGTAGAGTCTCGCGTTTAAGCTATTCCGAATCACCACGCTGTAATGCTTGCCGTCCTCGTCCATCTCGTAACGGTCTGAAAGAGGGTTAACAGGGGATAAGATATATCTTTGCATGATTTTATGATGGCAGAAAGATTTTAATACCTGATTCCAACTATAAATCGGTGCCGTTATGTCGCGAAGGGAAAAGAGCATGATGCCGCAGAGCACTGCCGGCCTGGTGAGGTATTACGATCAGACAAAGGAATCCATAAAGATAAAGCCAGAGCATATTCTGATAGCAGCCGGTGCATTCATCGCTCTTGAAATATTATTCAAATTCATCTGATATTATTTTTATTGAAACATGACAACTGTTAGTTATGAGAATACTCATAGGAACGGCAGGGATACCCGGCTCAGCTGAGGACCATTCAACTGCAGGAGGTGTGAGGGAAGTGAAGAGGCTCGGCCTACAGAGCATGGAGGTTGAGTTCGTCCGGGGCGTGGCCATGGGACCAGAGAAGGCTGAAGCTGTCGGCAAGGTCCGGAAGGAGACTGGAGTGAAGCTTTCGGTCCATGCACCGTACTACATCAATCTTTGTAATCAAGAGAAAATGAAAGACAGCCAGAAGCGTATAATCGATTCTGCGCACCGCGGGCATCTTATGGGAGCGGAGGTTATTGTTTTCCATCCTGGATATTACGGTAATCTAGGCAGGGACGAGGCCTTTGAAATGGTTGAAAATGCCTGCAAGGAAATGGCCGATGTCATAGAGGACAATGGCTGGAATGTCAAGCTCGGGTTGGAGACTACAGGGAAAGTGTCTCAATTTGGCACCGTAGACGAGATTCTTGGTATCTGCAAGGGCAATAAATACTGTGTGCCTGTGATAGACTGGTCTCATCTATTTGCGAAATATCAGGGCAATGTGGACTTCAAAACGATACTCTCCAAAGTTGTGGATGCCGGATACAAAAAAATCCATACGCATTTCTCGAACATAGAGTTCACAGAGAAGGGTGAACGCAGGCATCTCACGCTGGACCACAAACAGCCTGACTTCGAAGAGGTCGCAAAAGTCATACTTGACAGCAAACTTGAGGAAATAAACATAATTTCAGAATCCCCGGACATAGCAGGTGATGCGCTGGTTATGAAGAATATACTTGAAAATCTTGGGTATGAATTCTGAGCTACTTCATGGCGCTTTTCAGAGACTGCGCTGCCTCTTCGGGTGAGGTAATAACAACATTGAGACCGAAGAATTCAAAACCCGCGTGTGTGACCAGTCTCGGATAGATGTGTATGTGGAAATGCCAGAAGTCGGAACTCGGGAAGTTATGATACATTATGTTGTATGGCGGATCATCGAAAAGCTTTGAATAGCCGTGAAAAACCTTCTTTATGATCTTTGCCAGGTTCAGCATTTCATCATCTGACATTTCGGATACCTCGGAGAAGTGCCTTCTGGGGACGATAGTTGCCTGATAAGGCCATGTGGAAACAAAAGGGCACATGGCAACCCAGTCCTTGTTATGAGTGATTATCCTTTTTTTGTCCCTCATCTCCTCTCTTATCATCACACAGTCTCCGCACTTCTTTTCCTTTTTGAAGTAGTTCTCAGACTGCTGCATCTCCTCGGATATCAGCTGGGGAAATAACGGTGCCGCTATTATCTGCATGTGCGGGTGAGGGAGGCTGGCACCGGCTCTGATCCCCTTGTTCTTGAAAATAGCTACGTAGTTCACATCATCTATCTTCATGAGTTCTGTGTACCTGTTCTTGACAGCTTCCAATATGAGCGTTATTTCCTTCTCTTTCATGCTGAAATACTCCCTGTCGTGCTTCCGTGTCTCTATAAGTACTTCATGGGCGCCGCATGGCGTATATTTTCTGAAGAAATCGTCTTCCTGGAGCTTGAAGTTTCTCATGTGAAGCACTGGGAATTTGTTCTTGAAAACACGCACCTTCCATTGTTTTTCATTCGGGAGAGCGAACACGGTTTTTTCTGTTTTCATTTCATTTCCAGGACAGAACGGGCATGCCTTTTCTCTGTGCTTCTTGTCGATGAAAGCGCCCGGCCTCTTGGATCTCGATGTTGAGACCACAACGGACCTTTCGAATATGTCTGTTCGTATTTCGTCCAGCATGATAAACTATTCCCTCATTTGAAATAAAAAGAACTTGTGGTCATTTCCCGAATGAGAACCCGTATTTTCTTGGAAGCCATTTCCCAGCAGCGCCTTTGTAGCCACATCTCGTGCATTCCACGTCCCTCAGAACTTTCCTTCCCCTGAGGTTCCTGTCCCATGTCTTTTTCAGTACTGAGCCGCACGCCGGGCATTTAGCAGGGACACCGCCCTTCTTGACCCCCACGTTTATTTTTACTTCTGGTATCGAGAGTGCGATTTCCCTCACCCTTCTGCCTGTTATGGAATAATCCTGGTCAACATTCCTTAGTTCATTGATCACCAATTCGACCAGTTCCTCCTGAGAATCAGCTGTCTTTCTGTGAAGCACGGATTTTATCACGAACTTCACGACCTCCTTTTTTGGGATCTTCATGATTTGTGTTTGGATTGAGTTATTAAATTTTAACTGCTTTACCGTTCAGTTCCTTCAGGTTTTTAGAACCGGTCAGGAACATGACTGTTTTCAGTTCCAGTATAAGCTTATCGAGCACTTTCTTGACATCATCCGCGGAATTGCAAGCAGGTTTCAGCAGCGGTAAAGCGAGCCCTGCCAGGCTTGCTCCCATTGAAAGTGCTTTGGCAGCATCTATCCCGTTTCTGATGCCGCCTGACGCTATAAGAGGTATCTTCACGGAATGTCGACACTGTTCAAGTGCCTCAGCTGTCGGGATGCCCCATTCGAAGAAGTGCTCAAACGGCTTCCCTGTTATCAGCGTGTCTACCTTTACCCAGCTTGTGCCTCCGGCACCTGCAACGTCTATCGCATCAACGCCTGCGCGCTCCAGCTTCTTTGCAACGTCGCCTGATATACCATTCCCGACTTCCTTGACGATTATGGGTATTTTTATCTCGGTTGTCAGCTTCTTTATGGCATCGTGCACACCACTCCAGTTCTTATGGCCTACATTCTGTGCAATTTCCTGTGCCGGATTCAGATGTACAGCCAGTGCATCAGCTTTTATTTTAGCAAGAGCGTCTGTAATCTGCTTTGTCTCAAACCCTATTATGTGTGATGCACCTATGTTGCCAACGAGGAATATGTTCGGACTGGTCTCCTTGACAGTATAAGTCGACGCAAGATTGGGATTCTCCATCATGGCTCTCTGGGAACCCACTCCCATGCCTATGCCGAGTTCCTGTGCAGCCTTTGCCAGGTTCCTGTTTATCTTCTCAGCTTCCTTTGTCCCCCCTGTCACGGCCTCTATGAAAAACGGTGCCTTGAAATCATAACCCAGGAACGTTGTGGAAATGTCTATCTCATCCCAGTCTATCTCCGGTAATGCATTATGTACAAACTGGTACTCTCCGAATGCGTTGCTCTTCAGGAATTCAACATCTTCATCAATGCATACCCTGATATGTTCGGTCTTACGCTTTTCCGTGCTCATAGATAATGATTTCCTCCTGTTTTTAAAAGACTATCCTATGATGGTCCCGCATATGTCTTCGCCCAGAATGGCATCTCTTACCCTGCCAGGAACGTTTCCGTTTACTATTATGGTCCTGTTTTTGAGGCTCAGAAGATTCTCAACCTTTCCCAGCATACCACCTGTAACATCTACGTTGGATGATCCTGAAATACCTGCCTTGATTTCATGGAAATTCTGCTTTGTGACGTAGTCTATAAGCTTCGCTCTCCTGTTCTTGTTCGGATTGTCCGTGAATATGCCGTCAACATCAGTTGCGAAAATCGCCGCTTCTGGGTTTAGTCTCTCTGCCAGATACTGAAGAACAGCATCGCCGCTGACAACGCTGCCCTTAAGTTCGAGGTCGGGAACCATTGTTCCGTTCATTACGGGTATGACGTCTGGATCTGAATCCCACAGCCTCTTGATGACATCCATGTGGAATGAAACGATTTTCTTGCCGGCCTGAATAATGACGGAAGAGCTCGGTGTCGGTACGGTGTTCAGTCCTTCTTTTCGGAGTATATCACTGACTTTCCAGTTAAGATAGCCGCAGTCTGATACGGTTTTCATGAAACCTTCAAAATCCTTTGGTGTCCTGAGCCCGTGGTTTATGTCATATTCTTCCACGTTAACGTGCCCGAAAGGCCCGGCGCCGTTCACGATAAGCATTTTGAACTCTTTCTGTTTCCTGGCATCAATGATTTCATTGGCTATTCTTTTCACTGGCTCGGCCTTAACCTTGAAGTTGCCCTTTCCCTTCTCGGTGCATATTGAGCCGCCTATCTTGAGCAGGATGAGTTCCTTCATGTGATATTCTTAGGTGTTGCGGTTTTAAGTTTTTGGCCTGATTCCGGAATAGATATAAATATTCAATAACCTGAATAAAGTGAATAAGGTGCCGTTATGGACAAAGGGAAAACATACGAAGTTAAGGATATAAGCCTCGCTGAAGAAGGGAAAAAGAAGCTCGAGATGGCTGAGATGGAAATGGGGGCGCTGCTGAAGATAAGGGAGCGCTTCATGAAGGAGAAGCCGTTCAAAGGCATAACGATAGGGCTGGCTCTCCACGTAACGAAGGAGACTGCCATTCTCGTGAGAACGCTCATGGCCGGTGGTGCCAAGGTCGCAATAACCGGGTGCAATCCGCTTTCTACACAGGACGATGTAGCGGCTGCCCTTGCAAAAGAAGGTGTGCATGTATGGGCATACAAAGGCGAGACCACGGAAGATTACTACAGATACCTAGGATATGTGATAGACCAGAAACCTCATATAACGATAGATGATGGTTGTGACCTTGTTTCTGAAATACATTCAAAGCACAAGGACCTAATATGCAACATAATCGGCGGGTGTGAAGAGACAACGACGGGCATAATAAGGCTTCAGGCAATGGTGAAAGACAATGCGCTGAAGTATCCCATAGTTGCGGTAAATGATAACAAAACCAAACACCTTCTGGACAACTACATAGGAACAGGCGAGTCCACATGGGACGGAATAAAGAGGGGAACAAACGTTCTTGTCTCGGGCAAGACCGTTGTTGTAGCGGGATATGGAAGTTGCGGGAAGGGTGTTGCGCTCAGAGCAAAGGGGATGGGTGGAAAGGTTGTCGTAACTGAAGTGGACCCATTCAGGGCTCTTCAGGCATTCTACGATGGTTATGAAGTGAAGAAGATGGACGATGTTGCAGGTGCAGGGGACATATTCATCACACTGACAGGCAACAAGCATGTCATAAAAACTAGGCACATGGAAAAGATGAAGGACGGTGCGATAGTATGCAATTCCGGCCACTTCGACATAGAGATAGATTACAAGGGTCTCACAGAGATTGCAACGAAGAAGAGAGAAGTGAGGCCGCTCGTCGAGGAATTCACCATGAAGAACGGTAATCGGATATTCTGCCTTGCCCAGGGAAGGCTTGTTAATCTCGCACTGGCTGAAGGGCATTCAAGTACGGTAATGGACACATCGTTCTGTGGTCAGTCACTTGCATGCGAATACCTTGTGAAGAACAGGGGAAAGCTGAAGCCTGAAGTGTTAGAGCTCCCTGAACAGGTGGATATAGACATATCGCTCCTAAAGCTTGCAACATACGGCGTGAAGATAGACAGGCTGGATGAAGAGCAGATCAAATACCTCAACAGCTGGGAAGAAGGTACGTAAGCTACTTCCATCTCTTGTATTTCACATCTATACCAAACTGATCCAACACCTTTCCGACAACATGCATTACCATGGCTTCTATTGTATTGGGCTTTGAATAGAACGTCATCATCGGCGGTATCACAACCGCGCCGGCTCTTGTTACGGTCTCCATGTTCTTTATGTGTATGTAGTTCAGGGGCATCTCGCGCGCCAGAAGAACTAGCTTCCTTCGTTCTTTGAGCATAACATCAGCTGCCCTCAAAAGAAGATTATCTGAATAGCCCGATGCGATTCCACCCAGAGTCTTCATGGAACACGGTGCGACTATCATGCCATCAGTCCTGAATGACCCGGATGCGATGGCAGCGAAGAAATCATCAAATCTGTATACCTTGGAAGCGAGATTTTCGACGTCTTCCTTTGTATAATCTGTCTCATCCCTGAGCACTTTCTCGCCCACATCTGTCATGACGAGGTGTGTCTCAACACCGGATTTCTTGAGCTCTTCGAGTATTCGTATGCCAAATATCGAACCGGAGCTTCCGGAAATGCCTACAATGATATTCTTCATAACAAACCGCTTCACGCTCGGCTTTAAAAAAAGATGTTTAAACAACTTCGACGGTTCCTTCGTCAGCATCAACTTTGACCCGGTCACCGTTCTTGATCTTCTCTATGTCTATCTGGTCCACGCATGGTATCTCGGATATGATTGCGCCTACTGCAACAATGGTCTCTATCTCCTTGTTTATGATAGCTGCAGGAGCGTTTCCGCGCTTCATCATGTCATAGAGTGCGTAAGACCCCACAGTGCTTCCTTTACCCGTCGGGAACACGAGGACTTTGCCCCTCACACATTGCCCTTCAAGTGGATGCCCCTTTTCCGTGACTTTTCCTGTTTCCGGCTCAACTCCGCCGTAGAATGAAATGCCATCTGCAGAAACCAGTGCTTCTCCTTCAGCAGTGCCTTTCGCTACCTTCCGTCCCTTCATTATCATGATGTTGCCTCCTCTATCAGTTTGGGTATGTCCTTGAACACGACCCTGAAACTGTTCTTTCCGCGGCCATAGAAGCACCCCTTTGCGGAGTCAGTCGCAAGGCATTTGAAACGGCCCTTTATCGGGGCTACAACCATGCACGTGTCGCATGCGATCTTTGCTCCCGAGTCTTCAATCATCTTGATGAATCCCTTCTCCTCTGCCCTCTTCTTGATCGGCCTCGCAACGCATATCCACATCTCCTTTTTCACTTTCTTCCCGTCAAGCCTCCTTGCGACGTCCTCAATCTCCCTGAGGCTCAGATGAGGACATCCTATGGAATAGATGTCCGGCTCGTCGTGGTCATTGAGCTCCTCCTTGGCTTTGTCGATTTCGGATTTTGAAACCGATACGCTCTCCTTTGGTATCGTGGTGCTGTTGGGTGTGATTCCTTCCATGTGGAATAGGGCTGTTCCTCCGTATGTGGCTATCGAAGCGCAGAAGCTCTTCAGCTGCTCAGTGTTGGCTTCCCTGATGCCTCTGATAAGTGCTATCTTATTTCCTATCTTCTTTCCTATGACATAACCCAGAGCTCCGAAATCTGTAATCGTAAACATTCTGGTCTCCACGTTTACGATGACCTGGGCCTGCCTGTTCTCCATGAGATGCATGCCGAATTCAGGCGTCTTGCCTGTCAGTGCGGAAGCAAGCGCGCTGGGTCCTCCTTCGCGGTTTGTCTTCAGGCCGAGAACGGAATTCGCATAGCAGACAGCAGAGCTTTCCGCCCACGCGACATGCTTTCCGAATTCAGGCTTGTTGCCGACATAATACGGCGTGCATGTGCACGTGGCTGTCACACCCATCCTCTTGAAAGCATCTATGACCTTTATCTGCTTCTCGGCGAAGTCCTCTGGAATTCCCAAGGTCTTCCAATTCTCCATATCCATGCCTGCGGGATTCAGCGTAGTAAGGACGCGCACCTTCCCGTCCTTTGCAAGGTCCGCGAGATAATCCAAGCCAGCGTCGCCGAGGTTGTGATAGGAAACGCCTGCAATCTGCACGCTTGTTACGTCTATAAGCCTCTTGGCGCCGAATATCTCACCCAGGGAAACGAGAATGTCCATGCTCTGCTTTACTGCGTTGCCGTGCTTCCCTTCGAGCATTTCCTGTTCTTCTTTTGTGAGTTTCATCATTCTTCACCTTTACCTAGTTCTTT
>CAYUBD010000042.1:0-7705 GCA_964442905.1 uncultured archaeon
TCGGGGTAAACGGAAGCATTGAGCTCAATGTCCTCTTTGTAGTTGGTGTACCCATTGGGATTCTCATATGCCTGCGCCCGGGCGATGCCGGGAACTGCAGCAAAGGCTGCGGTCGTACCGAGAACCTTCAGAGCTTTATATGACATTTTATCACTAGTCATAGATAACACAGAAAGTTTTTTAAACCTTTCAGGGGTTACTGTGAGAAGAGATACGACATGAGGTTCGGGGGCGATGATGAGGAAGCGCTCTGAAAACCTATATAAAATAATCCTGCAAGTATATTTCACATGCCGAGGTGGCAGAATCTGGTTAACGCGCTAGACTGGAACGCACCTTTTTCGCAGGGCAAATGCGAAAAATGCGCCCGAAACTCAGGCTGACGCCAAAAAGTCGGTCAGAACGGAAATCTAGTGCCCTCTGGGCTTATGGGTTCAAATCCCATCCTCGGCGCTTCTTTTATTTCAAGGTTTCGGAATTTCGTCACAGATACTTTACATACACTTCAAAGAATTTTTCGTAAGTCTTCTCCATCTTCTTTATCAGAAATCTTTCCAGCTTCTGAATATGTCCATTATCTGCTGCTTCGAGTGCACTGAAATATGAACGCCTCTCGGTTTTTCTTATGATAAGCGGTGGATAGCCACGCTCCATCAATATAGCATTTATCAGAACCCTTCCGGCACGGCCATTCCCGTCTTCAAACGGATGAATTCTTTCAAAAGATGAGTGGAAGTAAGCCACAAGCCTGAGTGGATGTACTGCATCTTTATCAGCATGATATTTTTTTATGAGCTTTTCCATTTCATCACCGACTTTTTCCGGTGGTGCAGTTTTAAGGTTCCTCATTACAAGAAAGTTTGGGAATCTCTTGAAACCAGAGGAAACACCGGTGTCCTTCACAAGCATGCTATGCAATTTTATGATTTCATTTATCCCGACTTTCACCTTTCTTCTGAACAGGATTTCATGGACTTCCCTTGTGTTTCTTGTCTCATAGACATCCCTGAGGTCTTTTCCCTCAGGTGTGATATTATCAGTCAGAAGAAGTGTTACATCCTTCAGTGTAAGCGAGTTTCCCTCAAGGGCATTTGATTCGTAAGTGAAATTTACAGTGAATCTGTCAATTAAATCCCTCATCTGTTTTTTTGGAATCTTTCTCATGAGATGCCTGTATTGCACACGTATATTCTCATGCTTTTCTATCTTTTCTTTTGTAAACACTGAATCTGATCTATATTTAGAAATTGCAAACTTTTGGTAGGCTTCAATTTCCTTTCTTTTGAAATACTCATTTATTTCACCGCTTTCGGCATTGCTTTTTTCTTTTATGAATTTAGATAGCTTTTTTGTCTTCCCATCAGGCATTCTAAAAGAATGTTCTGCGTAAATGTAATTGTTACCATTGATTTTTTTGATCTTTATGCTACTCATGTGTTACTTTTACCCCCACATATATTTAAAGTTTATAATTTTGTAGGGGTAAATAATGTCATGCATAGACGTAACACTTTCAACTGAAATTGAACTATAGGGTTCATTGCCAATCCTCGGCGCTTTTTATCTTTCCTCTGGCATTATAATATCATGATAATCGCACTGAAAGTCGGTGGTTCGGTATTCTGCCCGGCAGAAAGTCCGGATATGGAATTCGTAGTGAATATGTCAAAGACTCTGAAAGCACTTTCCAGCGAGCATGAACTCGTGGTAATAGTCGGCGGCGGGAGGCTTGCAAGGAAGATGATAAACGATGCACGAGCAAGAGGTGTGACTTCTCATGATGAGCTGCATCAGCTGGGTATAGAAGCTTCAAGGAAGAATGCAGGTGTCCTGATTTCTGCACTTGGTGAAGATGCTTACCCTCAAGTGCCCAAGAACGAGCAGGAAGTGAGAGCCGCATTCGACCGTGGAAAAATAGTGATTGCCGGGGGTTTCAGGCCGGGACAGACGACTGACGCTGTGACTCTCCAGTCTGCGGAAGCCATAGGCGCTGATCTCGTCGTGATAGGGACAGATGTAAAGGGCGTCTATGACAAGGACCCGAAAAGGCACAAGAATGCCAAGTTCATATCGTTGATATCCACAGATGAGCTCATGGAGCTTGTCGAGACAGAGTCCGTGGAACCCGGAACGAAAACGATCATAGATCCGGTAGCCGTGAAGATAATAAAGAGGACCGGCATAAAGGCAGTGGTAGTTGATATCAGGGACATGGAGAATCTTGAAAATGTCATAGAAGGCCGGGAATTCGAAGGGACCGTAATCGAATAGTAATGCTTTTAAAGGTTTGAGTATAAGGAGAGGTATTGTTTCACGTGATGTCAGTATGATAAAACTCGTAATGTTCGATTTCGACGGAGTTTTGGTAGATTCCAACGAGGCATGGGCAGACGTATACATGAAATCCGCAAGCGATGCGGGCCTCAGCAAGAAGGTAACGTACGATGACCTGAAGCCACATTACGGGAAGCCTTATATAGAATTCTTCAAGGCAGCATTCCCCGGAGTCGAAAATGACAAGCACGTTACAGAGAAGCTGTACAACAGTTTCGTCAGCCTGGCATCTTCAGATGATTTTACCTTGTCATTCAAACCGATAGCCGGTGTAAAGGGCATGCTTTCCGAACTAAAGAAGAGCTTCAAACTCACATTGGGTTCAGGCAACAGCAGAAGGATACTCGGGAAGTTCATTAAAAAACTGGGTTTTGATGAATATTTCGACCTGGTCGTAGCCGGGGATGATGTGGATAACGGGAAGCCTCACCCCGACATGCTTCTTAAGGCAGTGAAGCACTTCGATATAGAGCCCGAAGAAGCTGTTTATGTCGGCGATGCTGCTGCGGACATAATGGCAGCGAAGAATGCAGGCGTGAGATCCATAGCAGTACTCACCGGTGCGCTCAGCAGGCCGGAAGCTGAGAACCTTAACCCTGATTACATAATTGAAGACGCGACAAAGATTCATGATGCACTATCATGTATGTGACAGCATTTGTCACATGCCCTGACAAGCGGGATGTAAGAGATGGATTAGAAATTTCTACCCAGCTTCGGGTCCTGCGCCTCTTCCCATATCTCCATCAGGCGGCTGAACTTGGATGTATTTGCCGCTCCAGTGACTCCAAGCTTTATCATGTCCGTGCCGAATGCGACTGAGAGATCGGAAAGCCAGTCATCACCCGTTTCACTGTTGAACCTTGAGAGGGCAATCTTTATGCTCCTGTGTCTGGTAAATTCGCATACCTCTCGCAGCTGGGAGACTGTTCTGAGATTTTTTGGGTCGATTGTTACTGTGTTGGTCGGCCTGAACTTGTAAGACTCCTTTATCCTTCCGGCATCAGCACTGTAAAGGTCACCGCCAGCGATCATCGTCTCGAACTTGTGGCTAAGCTCGCTGTGCTTCATGAAGTCATCTTTGCTGAACGGGTCCTCTATGTAGTCTATCCTGTAATGCTCCATGATAGCAGAGACGAGGCTCATCTGTTCGTCGGGCGTGAGCTTCCTGTTTATTACGCCGTTGTTGCTCCTGGTATAATCGTAGTTGTTGCCGTCCCATATGCTGCTGGCACCGATGTTCAGCCCGATTCCCATGTTCCAGTCCTTGGCAACCTGATGCATGAGATAAAGCGTTTCAGTGTCTCCGAGGTCGCTGATCCATGCACCTGTCGGGCTTCTCCCGCTCAGAACCCCCCTGTCCCTGAGTTCGTGCCCAATGGCATTCCATGCCTCCACGAGCATCCTGAAGGCATCCATCACGTTCTTCTCATTGTGTGGTATGAGCAGGAACTCCTTCCATGCGCTGCCTTTCACTGCAATTCCGGCTATGTGAGGGAACTTGTTCGTAGGTCCCATGAGCTTCCAGAGCTCGTTGTTCGTGGCGGCCCTGGCTGAAACGAGTGAAAGCGCGAGCGTGAGGGCCGGATCAAGTGGGCTGTTCGTGTTATTCATCTGTTCAAGCAGTGAATCAAATGAAAGCCAGTCCTCTTCATTAAGGCCTGTGAAATTGGACCTTATGGAGCTGAAGACCGCTTTGATTTCTCTCATCTTCTGTGGAGTGGCACCCACAACCGGAACGCTTGCCCGGTAGCATGAAGAACGCGTCCACAGTTTCGCGGTAAGTGCGAAGGAACCAGAACCGTTCAGCGTGACATAGAGCTTGGAGTTCTGTATCATAGTATTGATTTGGTTGTTCTGGTTAATAAAAAATGGCAATTCCATTCCCCTTAAAAAACTTACGGTTTTATTATCAATTGGGGATTAAAATGGTTAAAAGGCCGGGCTTGTACAGTCCCATGCACCTTGGTGATGTTTCAAAGATATACAGAGATATATTCAACAGCACGGGAAAGGCCAAACAGAATGCGGAGGAAAAGCTCAAGCATTTCGATTATGTATGCAGTTCTTTCCCCAGAGATTCTTCTGAGGCAGCCTACATGAACAAGTACAGGCTCATAGCGAGCAACCTCGCAAAATCCATGAACGAGATAGATGATAATTATGACGTGCTCAAGCATAACCTTGAGAACGAATTCAATCAGAAGACCGACAAGCTGATGAACCGCTCGACTTTCAGCGAGGCATTTGACATGATAAGGGACGTGGCCGTGGGTGTTATTGGTTACGGAGGCGCTAAAATCCTGGGAAATTACATAGACATGGACTTCATTGAAGGGGCAGAAACGCACATACCTTATGTGGCAGGTATAACCATGGGCTGGCTCAGCAACAAGATTGAAAAGACGTACAAGTCAGTCGCGCGCAAGAAGATGACAACGAAATTCAAGAAGAATTCAGATATAATCGAGTGTGAAAGAAGAGACAGAAAGAATGAGAAATACAGCAGGGAGATAAACAAGCTTGTGTATATATACGGGCAGACTTCCCAGATTGAAAGCGGTGAGAAAGAACTGCTTGACAAGCTGTATAATATAAAGCTGGAGTTCAACTCCCATTAAGCCCTTCTTCTGCTGTCGATAGGTATGACTTCCTTTTCCCACTCGAGCTTTGCTATCTCAACCGGGCTTATGAAATCCTTTGGGACCTTCACAAGCAGGGGAGCGCCCTGAGAAATCTGCAGAGCTCTCGCAGAGAGTATCCTGACCTTTTCGTAATGCGTGTAATGAGCTTTTTCCTTCATGTTATATCACAGAACCATGAATGTAAATAATAGTGTATGTGTTCTTTTATAAATGTTATCCGATGTACCTCATCTGATCGCCTGATGTCGGCGTCTTTGAACTCTTTGCCAGTTCGGAAACGGCCTTCATCTGAAGGCCTTCCACCTTCTTGATGAACTTCTCCATCTCCTCCACCTTCTTTTCGAGCTTGCCCATATCTATCTTCAGGCTGAATATCTTCACCAGCACATCGAGCGTCCTTTCGGCCGCTTTCGGGTCCGTTACTATCGGGAAACCGCTTGTCTGACCCAGGAGGCATATCCCGTCCATTCCGCGCTCCTTTCCGAGTCCCAGCATGAGTCCGGCAGCGCCCACGATGTAGCCGACCTTTTCTCCCGCGTTGAAGTCTATGCCGTATTTGCTGTACTTCTTCGTGACCCTGCTTTCGCTTACGGCTCCCACGACCTTCTTGGCAGAATCAATCTCTCCTGTGGCGAGGCCTCCTATGGTAAGTATGTCCTTCACGCCCATCTTCTCGACGAAGCTAAGCACCTCTTCTATTACCTCGTAATGTCCCTGCGGGGAAAGCGACTGGCAGTCACCGACAAGGAAAATCATGTCCCTCTGCTTTGCTCCCTTTGCCTTGTAGTAATGCAGTTCGTTCTTCAGGAGGGCTACGGTGCTCTTGTCATGCAGAACGACAAAGGGAAAAAACCACCTCGAATACAGGTCTGCGAACTTCCTGGCTTTCAGCTCGCTTATGAGATAGCCGACAGCGACCCTTCCTATGTTTCCGACACCCGGAAGTCCGACTATGAGTATCGGATTCTTCAGCTTCGGCGGCTTCTCAAGAATCTTTATCTTGGTCACAAAAATCAATGTTAATCTTTTCGTGAAGCCTCTTTATATATGGTGCCGTCATTGCTCGCTTATGACAACAAGAGACTGAGTCTTCTCCACACCGGGAACAATCTGGAGTTTCTTGAAAAGAAATTCATCAAAGGCTTCGACATCACATGTTCTGACCTTGATGACGATGTCAGTGGCGCCGGTTACTATATCAGCAGATTCAACTTCTGGAAACTTCATAAGCTCACCGACGAGGGTATGCTGATCCTTCCTTCCCTCCCTCAGAACCCTGTAATTGCAGGATATCAAAAGAATTGCGGTGAAAGTCTTTCCTAGCTTCTTGTGGTCAACCTTCAGGGTGTATTGTTTTATTGTGCCGTCTTTCTCCATCTTCTTTATCCGGCTGTGCACAGTCGTGACCGGAAGCAGCGTCTTCTTTGATATCTGCCTTGTCGTAAGAGAGCTGTCTTTCTTCAGATACTGCAATATCTTCTCGTCCTTTTCGTCCATGTAGAACATATGTTCCGTTTTATTTATAAATTTTTGTATATTTTGTATATTTTTCATGATTTTAGGAACTAAATATATATTCACCCTCAGACATGTCCTAAAAGGTGATATGATGGAAAAGACGCATTTCCCGAAAGGGTACAAGAGCAGGCTGGACTTCTTCGAGACAGAAGAAGGAATACACACGATAAAGAAGCATTTCCAGAAGGCCCTGGCGGAAAGGCTCTCGCTTATACGTGTCTCAGCTCCAAGGTTCATATTCACAGAAGGTGGATTGCAAGACGATCTTGCAGGAACACAGACACCTGTTGGATTCAGTACACTATTTTCTGATAAGAGAGTTGAGATAGTACACAGTCTTGCGAAATGGAAGAGGTTTGCACTGGCCAAATATGGATTCCAGAAGGGGACCGGGCTGTACACAGACATGGATGCAATAAGGAAGGACGAAGTCGTAAGCCCGATACACAGCATCTACGTCGATCAGTGGGACTGGGAAAAGGTAATAGGTGGGAAGGAGCGAAGTATCGATTTCCTGAAATGTGAGGTAACCAAAATATACGAAGCGCTGAAAGAAACCGGGGATTTTCTCCACAGGAAATATCCATCGCTCCGGAAAAGGCTGCCGGAGAAAATAGCATTCCTGCATACAGAGGAACTGGAGAAGATGTATCCGGATTTGGCACCTTCGGAACGGGAAGATGAAGCTGCGAAAAAATACGGTGCCGTGTTCATAATCGGTATAGGAGGGAAGCTTTCGTCAGGGAAGCCACATGACATCAGGGCAGCGGACTACGATGACTGGTCAACACGGACATCCCCTGAACTGAAGGGTCTTAACGGTGACATAATAGTCTGGGATAATGTCCGGGGAAAAGCGCTTGAATTATCATCAATGGGAATACGGGTAGATGCAGAATCAATGAAGCGGCAGCTGGAAATGCTCGGACTGTCTGAAAGGGAAGCCCTGGATTTCCATAAAGGTGTGATAGAAGGGTCGATACCGCTCAGCATAGGCGGTGGCATAGGCCAGTCAAGGATATGCATGTTCCTTCTTGAGAAAGCGCATATAGGTGAAGTGCAGTCAAGCGTCTGGCCGGACGGTGTTGAGAGCGCATTCAAAGAGCATGGAGTCACACTTCTCTAAAGTTTCAGCCTGAAAATCTTCACTGCATTCTCTTTCGTCTTCCAGAGAACTTCCTCGGGCTCGACTTTCTTAAGGTCTCCTA
>CAYUBD010000043.1:0-7693 GCA_964442905.1 uncultured archaeon
TTTCCCCCAGCCCTGAAATGCCGTCATACTCTTCTGCCCTCTCGGTTCTGACAAAAACAGGAAGCCCGCTATTTCTGGCATCTTTTAGATTTTCGAACCTTCTGGGGACCAGAATTCCATTTGACTCTGCGTAATCGCCAATAGTCTTCTTAGGCATCCCATTGAGCCTGCTCGGGTCTTCAATGTAGTAATCTTTCATGGGTGTATAGGAATAGCTACCTTTATAAAGGGATAGAGTGTGATCCCGGCTTAAATCTCACCTGAAAGCCATCACCAGAAGCCCGTGCTTTTCAAGGTCTTCCTTCTTCCAGAACTCCACGTCTTTCGTCTTCAGCACGTAAGTCACTTCCTTCTCAAGCATCCTGCCGGTATAATCGCCTTTTTCCGGGTCCCACTCCATCAGGACAAGAATATCGCCCGGATTGCATTCGAAGTCTGCTATGCGCGCATCGAACGTCTTCTCGCCGTCCAGAATCTTCTGGAACATCCCAGGCCACGTCTTCTTTTCAATCCTCATAGTTTTTAATCTGTAACAGGCCTTTTATTTATGGACATAGACCTCATTGTCAAAGAGATGCGGAAGAAGGTCGGAGGCAGGGCCATCGTCTGGAACGAAGACCCATTCCGTGTGCTCATTTCTACAGTACTTTCCCAGCGCACGAAGGACGAGAACACAAGGAAGGCCAGCGGGAAGCTTTTCTCGGTGTATAAGACACCTGCTGAGATAGCGAATGCTCCCTCCGAGAAGCTGGAGGACCTGATACGTTCAAGCGGCTTCTACAAGGTCAAGGCCGGGAGGATAAAGACTATCGGCAGGCAGCTTATCGAGAAGTTTGATGGAAAAGTCCCGAGGAAACGCGAGGACATCCTTCAGCTGGAAGGCGTCGGGCCGAAGACCGCCGGATGCGTCCAGGTCTACGGATTCGGTGATGATGCGCTTCCCGTGGACACACACGTCCACAGGATATCCAACCGTCTCGGGCTGGTGAAAACGAAGACGCCCGAAGAGACAGAGCCAGCTATCATGAAGGCTGTCCCGAAGAAGTACTGGAAAGAAATCAATCTGCTGATGGTCAGGTACGGGCAGAACGTATGTTTTCCAAGGAATCCTAACTGTGAGGTTTGCGGCCTGAGAGCAGTATGTGAATACTATAGGTCAAGATGAAAACGGACATCGACACTGACGAGACCATCTCCACTACCGCGTTCATGCCCCATGGCCTCTCAAAGAAGAAGAACGGGAAGCTTACGGCTGAGCATATGCCGAGCAGGAGTATGAAATGGCCGTATCCGTGATGGGATTTCCTCAGCACGTTCCCCATGAGTATCAGCGTGAATATCGAGAACACGAAGAAAAGGAACGAGGCCAGTGTGTGCAGCATTCCCGCTTCCACGGGATAGAAGCCCACGAATGACAGTGAAAGCGTCGCGAGAAACAGCATGGCCAGGCCCCATTCGGCCTGTTCCCCACTGAAAGCCTTCAGACGTCTTATCCCGATTGAAAAAATCACTCCCAGTATGCCTGCAGTTATCAGCCCGTTGTTGAATATGACTGCTGACGGGAAAATGGTCCTTCCAAGGTCGCTGAGCCAGCTTCCGGTCCATGTGAACCATGGCGACACGCTTATGGCTATGAATATTGAGGACAGTGAGACAACAGCCGCTATTATTCCGCATATCCCGGCAACCTTTGGAGAAATGAAGTTGTTCATCTTTTCGCCTTCTTAATCAATCGCTCCTGCATCTTCTCACTTCTGAGCTCCCGCAGCGCGTCCTTCGCTATCCATCTGGCAGCTTTAGAATCCATCTTCTCTATTTCCTCTGCAACCTTTATAGCCTTTTTGTTTAAAGCGAGATTTCGTTTGCCTATGTTCCTCAGTGCCCAGTTGACAGCCTTCCTGACGAAGTTGCGTTCGTCACCAGACTCCCTTTTTATCGGATCAAAAAGTGAGATGAAATCAGAGTCTTTGGCATTTCTGTCGTGTACAGCGAGACCGGCCATCAGCGCGAATGCTCCCCGCTTCACGAACTCCTCCTTCCGGGAAGACCATCCCCAGGCCTTATTCCATGCGAGCGGAGTCCTGTCAAAGAGGTCGGTGCATGCCTGGTCACAGATGTCCCACGAGTCGAAGTCTTTCGCCCATTTCTCCATCTGGCTTTCTGTGACCTTTTCAGGTTCTTCCATGAAAACTGCAAGCATGCGTGCTTCATGAATCCCGGAATTCCATAGGTTTTGTGCAACCACGTGATCCCTTCCTTCATCCTTTGCTATCTTCCTAAGATCATAAACAGATATTCCAAGCATGTTCTTCCCGATAATTCCGAAGCGGTTCATGCCTTCCACATTCTTGGGGTTACGCATGGACTTTAATCTCTTGATAATATCATCAGCTGAAGTCATAACTATTTTTAACTGAGTCTAATTATATTTATGAGCCCGGAAAAGATCCTGAAGCTGATTGCTGCAATTGTGATATGCAATCTGGCGGGGTTCATTGGCGCGATATTTACCACACCGAACATTCCTACGTGGTACGCTTCCATAAACAAACCGTTCTTCACTCCACCCAACTGGGTATTCGCTCCTGCATGGACAACGCTGTTCGTGCTCATGGGTATAGCACTGTATCTGGTGTGGGATAAGACAGGATTCCGTGAAAAAGGCAGGATAGCGCTTTATGTCTTCGCTGGTCAGCTCGCACTGAACATACTGTGGTCTGTGCTCTTCTTCGGACTCCAGTCACCGATGACGGCTTTCCTTGAGATAGTAGTTCTCTGGATAGCCATTCTTTTCACAATAATGAAGTTCCGGGAGATTGACAGGAAAGCCGGTTACATACTTATACCATACATAGCATGGGTGAGCTTCGCCGCGCTGCTTAACCTTTCAGTGTGGCTCCTTAACTGATCATTTCTTTTCCAGAATATACCCGATGCCAAACATGTACATTGGTATGAACAGGTATCTCAGACCTATGTCAGTGAAATATTTCGCGTAAGACATCTGGAAGAAACCCGCAGCAACGAATACCAGATCCAGTATCAGGCTTATAGCAAACCATGCCACTCCGATGATCATACCCTCTTTCAGGTAGTTATCCTCAATGCAGGCGAAATACTTTATTGCCAGTATGACCCCGATTAGACCACCTTCGAGTATCATTATGGTCTTGAAGAATATCTGGTCAATCAGGAAGTTCCCTGAAGGGTCAACGAATGCGAATCCTGTAAAGAACGGTATCAGCCACAGTAACAGACCGAATATGGCGATCTTCAAGTTCTTGTTCATTTATTTACCTCATTGGCTTTCTTCAAAGCCTTTATGCGCTTCTTCTCAATCTTCAGGCGCTTCTTCTCCAGGCCGTATTCCATCTCTTCTTTCGTTTTTCCAGCTTTTGTTGGAGTCTCACTTTTCTTATTACCTTCGGGTCCGGTCTTGTGTATCCTTCCGAGAATGAGCTTGCTGAGATATTTCCCAAAATAGCCTATGAACCCTGCGATGAAAATAACCGCTATCCACTTTAGTGCTTCCAGCGGTTCAATTGCAAACGCCATGAGAACTAATTGCAAAAGGAAAATAAAAAGCGTGAAGGAAAAAATCAAGCCTTCACTACAAGGGTCTTTGCCGCCATGTCGCCGAGCCTTTGCTTCTTCTCGTTGATTACTACTAGAACCAGACCCAGAAGATACGGGATTGCAAATGGGAGCCCGTCTATTACCCTGAGGATAGTCCTGATGAGCGCGTCCATGTATGTCATTGGCTTTCCGTCCTGCCTGACGACCTTTATGTTAACAATCTTCTTTCCGATTGTCTGGCCTGTGGTCCCTTCGAAGTATACGAAGTAGCCGAGTCCTATCAGTGCCCCAAGCAATGACACGAGCATCGCCGATCCTGCCATCCCTGCTGCTGCCAGCGGGTCTGTCACTGCACCCATCATCATGGCCTGCATGCCAAATGGCAGCGAGATAACAGCCATAACGACCCAGAGAATTATCGTGTCTATTATAATGGCTACGATCCTGTTAATCAAATCAGCATAGTTTGCCATTGATACACCTCCACTCTTTTATTGGTATTCTTTTAATAAATATCGTCGGGTATAAAGAGACAGGTGGATGGAATGGTACGCAGCGTTCACGGGTACACTGTAGTTACAATATCACTTCTTGCAGCTAATTTTGCGGTGTTTCTGTTGCAGGTAGCCATACCAGGATTCACAGAACTGATTGCGCTCACACCCACCATGGCCTTTGACGGCTATTACTGGCAGTTCTTCACGTACATGTTCGCACACGGGGGCATAACACATATCGGCCTGAACATGCTGGCGCTCTTCATGTTCGGCGGGATAGTGGAAAGGGTGCTCGGGCGTGAGAAGTTCATAATCCTTTACATCGTTGCCGGCGTGGGTTCGGGACTGCTTCACATCGCCCTTTCAGGCATCTCAGACATTCCGTTGCTGGGTGCCAGCGGGGCTGTTTTCGCAGTACTTGCAGCGTATGCCTTCAGGTTCCCGAAGAACATCGTATTCGTCTTTCCGGGAATACCAGTTCCCGCCGCGCTGCTCGTTGCATTCTTCGTCGTATTCGAGCTGTTTTCAGGCATTTTCGGTCTTCAGCAGGGCATAGCCAACTTCGGACATCTCGGCGGAATAATATCCGGGTTACTGTTGATGTTCTACTGGAGCAGAACAGAGAAAAGGGGCCCCGAGCCGGAGACCGTTGAATGGGTGTGGGAGAACTGGTAGAATGCAGGTCTACTTCATAACAGGTAACTCCATGAAGGCCAGCGAAGCCGATGCAATTCTTTCAAAGTTCGGGATAGAGGTTATCCAGAAAGAGCTTGACGTGGTTGAAATACAGGACAGGGACGCTGAAAACGTTGCGAGAGAGAAAGCCGAAGCGGCCTTCCGGTTGCTTGGGAAGCCGCTCTTCGTTGAGGACACGGGACTGTACATAGAAGCCATGAACGATTATCCTGGTATACTTGTGAAACACTTCCAGAAATCCATAGGCCTCCAGGGGATGGTGGACTTCCTTGATGGTAAGAGCAGGAATGCTGACGCTGTTACCGTGCTGGCCTTCTGTGATTCCGGGGGGAGGGTTCATACATTCGAAGGCAGGACATCGGGAAGGATAAGCGAACGTGTCATGGATGGCTACAAATTCGCCTGGGACACGATATTCATCCCAAACGGCTATGAAAAGACCTACTCAGAGATAGGTGTGGATGAGAAGAACAAGATATCCCAGAGAGGTAAAGCTTTCAGAAAGTTCGCCGAATGGTTAAAGAAAGCTCAGTGAGCGTGCGGTTCCTCTTTTTAAAATTTTGCGTCCAACGTGCCTGCATGAAGAAGGATATCCTTGACGGGCTTCCCGAGGTGAAGGTGATAAACCTCGTACCGAGGTTCGTACGCGACCTCCCGAAGAGGAAGATCAGGGGCGACGGACGAATTCAGCTAAATCTTGATAACGACAGGTTTTTCGGTTTCGAGTTTCAGGGCGGACTCAGCAACATGGTACTGGCATCAGTGATAAAGGGAATAGAGAAAGGTGACAAGCTGCCGCCGGTCGGCGTTATACGGATAAAGGATAGATACTACTTGAACCCGAAAGTCAGGAGAGCCGAGGGCGGCATCGACGGGGGCCACTACAGATCGTTCGCACGTTATGCAACGCATACGCTGCTCGATTGCGTGCTTACAGACGATTTTTGGTTCCCCGTGAAGTACATCGAGGTGGACGCGCTGAGCAGATATCTGGCTGACGACTTCACGTCCGTGAGCGATGCCAAGGTCAGGGACGACATGAGCATAGCCTACGACGTCGACACGGATGAGCCTGTTTCCGTGTACGTCGAAAAGGGTATCATGCAAGACCAGAACTACAGAAAGGTGGAAACAGAAGAGGCGAGTTTAATACTAAACAGGTACAGCATCCCAGTGCTTGGGACAGTATGAGTTCATTCTTTCTTTTCTTCTTTGGCTTCTTCAGACCCTTCTTCCTTGGCAGGCTCTTCTGGTTTCTCTTCGGCAGGCGCTTCCTTCTTCGGTTCCTCTGCGGGCTGCTTCTCAGCTGGAGCTTCTTCCGTTGCTTCACCTTCTGCAGGTTTATCTTTCTTTTCAACAACGAAAATCTTGTCCAGGGACAGTTTGCCTTCTTTCACGACCTTGGAGTTCACCTGAGCCACATCCTCGGAAACGGTGTTGCCTCTTATGGACTTCCTTTTCCTCTGGCCGCCGAGCAGTGGCTTGAAGCCCACGCCGCCCGATAGAAGTATCCTCTTCCTCGCACTTCCGTCGACGTCCTTCCTCATCGGGAAGCCATCCTTGTCTGAACCCCCGGTCACCTGCAGCTCATATCCTTCCAGCCCGGCAACCCCGCCTGAGAACTTGTCTCCTATCTTCTTTCCGAGTATTCCCTCACCTGAAACCTCTTTCTGATAGGACTTTCTTGTCTTCGGATCCGATACAACCAACTTGAATGCCATTTTCTCACCTCTTCCCAGATTGCGGCTCGGCTATTTGGCCGACTCATCTCCGGGTTGATATCTACAATTATAGAGAATCAACGTTTAAATAAGTGAGGCTCAGATGTATGCTATATCGAGCCATTTGTGTATGACTTTCTGAGGACTGAGGAAGTAGAGCTTCACGATGCATGTGAGATCGTCCCTCTTCTGGGGGTCAATCTTCTCTATCCTGAAGTTGAAGTAGGCTGTTTCGCCGATGTCAAGCTCCTCTACGTCCCGGGTATACTCACCGGTATTCTTAATCCTGAAGTTCGTGTAGATGAGATAGTTGTCGTCCGAGAACATGTTCACCTTCTGGTCATCCTCGTCTTCCCATTCCGTCGATTCTGAATCTATGCTGTCGATTTCCGCGTTCTGAGTGGAGTTGCAGCTGAAGATGTACCTTATGTCTTCCAGTACCTGCTTTCTGGCGGTTATGTTGAGATAAAAGTATTTCATCGGCTCTGACGAGACCGTGTGTATGAACTGGAATGTGTCATCAGACATGTACGCCTTCTCGCCGGAAATCCAGAAATCCGTGATATCCAGCGTATCGCAGTCTGCCGGGCATTCATTCATCACGTCTTCGCTTTTGTCGCATACGTCGTTGCCGCAGCATGGGTATATCATCTCATGGGCGCACTCGAAATCGGTTTCAGCCGAGCACGAGTCATTGGTGCATGCGTTCCCATCATCGCATGAGTCCGGGCACCCCGCTTCGTCCATGTCACAGATATCGTTGCTGTTCTGGTCATAACAGCATATATCGCCTATCATCTTTTTCGGTGCCAGGCACTGGCCGCCGGTCGATTCAGGAACTACCGGTTCTTCGCTTATGCACCCGCTCGTGATAATAATGAGTGAGATTATGGCAAGCGCATAAATCGTTTTTCTGCTCATCAATTAATAGATTGCATGAACTACAATAAAAATATAATTCTTTCTTACCAAATCTAATCAATGAAAAGCACAGTATTCGCCCTGGCCGTCATCTTTGCCGGTATTGGTTTCCTTCTCTCGGGAGCGCAGACCATGACGGGCTACTACGCCGAGCCCTCAGGCTACGGGTTCTATCACATATGGTTTGCGAACATGTACATATCCCTGTCAGGCATACTTTTAGGGTCCGTTGCAATGGTTTTCATCATCAGAAAGATGGAAAGACGGTTGTTCTGAAACTAC
>CAYUBD010000044.1:0-7677 GCA_964442905.1 uncultured archaeon
TTTGTCGATGTAAAGGAAAGGAAGAGATACTACAATTCACTGGACGAGTCTGACATGGGAAACGAAAGAGTTTTTGTCAAGTTTGTTTTTGACAACATAGTGAATCAGCTCAAGTCCAAGGTTTAGATTACTCTTACTCTGCTGCTTTCTTTTTAAGCACCCGAGCCAAAAATTAACCAAGAAAACCAACTGCTATCACCCTTAAGGTTTAGAGTCCTGGCGGGGCTATTGAATGCAAAATGCAAGTCGTGTCAGCGAGAGCCTATCTCTTTCAGTCTCTCGAAGAATCCCTTCCTGGTGTCGGCTGTTTCGTGTTCCATTGTTTTCCTCAGATCCTGCATGACGTCTTTCTGGGTTTTTGACAGTTTCTCAGGCGTCTTAATCACGACCTTGACGAACTGGTCGCCTTTTCCACGTCCGTGAAGCTTCGGCATGCCCTGTCCTTTCAGCCTGAAGACGGTATGGCTCTGCGTTCCGGGCGGTATCTTCATCTTTGCGTTGTCCGTCATGGTCGGAACCTCGATTTCACCTCCGAGGACTGCTGTCGGTATGCTCACTACGGTCTTGCAGAAAATGTCGTTTTCATGCCTCTCGAAAATGGGATGCTCAGTTACACTCATCACGACATAAAGGTCTCCGGGATGTCCTCCATTCTCTCCGGCTTCTCCCTGTCCTGAAAGCCTGAGATATTGTCCGTCATTGACACCTGCCGGAATCTTTACCTCGACCTTCCTCATCACTTTTTCCCTGCCGGCTCCATTACAGTTGCTGCATGGCTTGTCAATTAACCGGCCGCTGCCTCTGCACCTGTCGCATGGTGCTATGCTCACAGACTGCATGAATGAAACCTTTCTCACAATCTGCACTTCACCGGAGCCGCCGCATTTCGGGCATTTCCTCGGTGACGTTCCGGGCTTCGCGCCGGTACCGTCACAGACATGGCAATGCTCGAATCTTGGAACTTCTATGTTTTTTGTAATGCCTGTGAAAGCATCAGCAAGCGTGATATTAAGGTCATACTTTAAATCAGCACCCGGTTCAGGGCCATGTCTCCGCTGGCTTCCCCCGCCCATACCGCCGAATACATTGAAGATGTCACCGAAACCGAAATCCCTGAAAAGGTCATCAAAGCTCCCAAAGCCGCGTGCCTCATTCCTGTCGAATCCTGCACCCTCCAGTCCGGCCTCTCCGAACTGGTCATAAGCACTGCGCTTTCCCGGATCCTTCAGGACATCAAAAGCCTCGTTTATCTCCTTGAACTTCTCCTCGGCCTGTGGATCATCTTGATTGACATCCGGATGATATTTCCTTGCGAGATGCCTGAACGCCTTCTTGATTTCTTCCTCGGAAGAGTCCCTGCTTACACCAAGGATATCATAATAATCTTTCTTTGCCATAATAATCAGGTCAGTGCCTGTTTTTACAGTTGAATTCTGAAGAAACGTTACTTCTTTCCCTCTTTCTTTTCATCATTCACCTTGTATTCCGCATCCACAACCTTCTCATCGTCCTTCTTTTCTTCACCTTTCTTTTCAGGCTTGCCCTCTGACGCCTGTTTTGCAGATGCCTCCTCTGCGGCTTTCTGATATATTGAAGACCCCGCTTCCCCGACCACCTTCTGCAGGTTCTCAGTTCCCTTCTTTATCTTCTCAGTATCGTCGCCTGGAAGCGCTTCTTTCAGCGATTTCATGGCCGATTCTATATTACCCTTCTGTTCCTTGGACAACTTGTCACCGAGTTCTGACAAAGTCTTTTCCGTTGTGTAGACAAGCGAATCAGCGTCATTCCTTATCTCTGCCTCTTCTCTCCTCTTCTTATCATCTTCATCGTGTTCCTTCCCCTCGTTGACCATCCTTTCTATTTCATCGTCGGACAGCTTACTGGAAGCAGTGATTGTTATCTTCTGCTCTTTTCCCGTTCCCATGTCCTTTGCCGAAACATTGATGATGCCTGAGGCATCAATGTCAAACGCTACCTCGATTTGGGGTACGCCTCTCGGTGCAGGCGGTATGCCTTCCAGATTGAACATCCCCATGCTCGTGTTGTCCTTTGCCATGGACCTTTCACCCTGAAGAACGTGTACAGTCACCGCCGCCTGGTAATCGGCGGCAGTCGAGAACACTTTTTTCTTCTTCACAGGTATAGTAGTATTCCTTTCAATCAATGATGTCATTACACCCCCAAGCGTTTCTATGCCAAGAGTCAATGGCGTCACATCCAGCAGAACTATATCCTTGACATCACCTGCAAGTATGCCGCCCTGAATGGCTGCGCCCATTGCAACGCATTCCATCGGGTCAACACCCCGCTCGGCCTTTCTGCCTGTGAACTCCTCAACCATTCTGATTACGACCGGCATCCTTGTAGGACCTCCGACAAGTATAACACGGTCTATCTGGTCCTTTTTGAGCTTCGCATCATTTATAGCCTGCTCCATTGGTGATCGGCACTTGTCAATTATGGGGTTCACCTGCTTCTCGAGCTGGGACCTTGAAATTTTCATTGCCATGTGCTTGGGTCCTTTATCGTCCGCTGTCACATATGGCAGGTTTATATCTGTTTCCTGAGTGGTCGAAAGCTCGATTTTCGCCTTTTCCGCTGCCTCCCTTACCCTCTGGACAGCCATGTCATCTCCGTTCAGGTCGATGCCTTCCTTCGCCTTGAAATCATCAACTATGTGTTTTATCAGGACATCGTCCATGTCCCTTCCACCAAGTTGTGTGTTACCGCTTGTTGAAAGGACATTGAATGTGCCTTCTGCGAACTCCATTATCGTGACGTCAAGCGTACCGCCACCGAAATCGAAAACCAGAATCTTGTGTTCCTGGTCCTTCTTGTTCATGCCATATGACATTGCAGCCGCCGTCGGCTCATTAACGAGCCTCACGACATCGAGCCCCGCAATCTTTCCGGCATCCTTCGTGGCAGTCCTCTGGTTGTCATTGAAATATGCCGGAACCGTAATCACAGCTTTTTTTACATCCTCACCGAGAAAATCCTCGGCATCATTCTTTATTTTCTGTAGAATGAACGCTGAAACCTGCTGCGGGGTGTAATCCTTCCCATGGACAGTGTACTTGAATTTGCTTCCCATCTTTCTCTTTGCGCCGCTTATTGTCCCCTCCGGGTTGGATACGCCCTGCCTTCTCGCCGGTTCTCCAACAAGCATCTGGTTATCCTTGGTAAATGCGACAACTGACGGGAACATCTTTCCGGCCAGTGTGTTTCCCTCTGCAGACGGGATAATAGTGGGCTTGCCACCCATGAGCACAGCCGCCTGTGAATTGGAAGTACCCAGGTCTATGCCAATAATCTTTTCCTTTTTGGAATCTGTCTTTTCAGCCATGAAAACGCCTCTTTATTGTTTAGGATATAATATTAGACACCGTTTATTTATCTTTTTGCTATTTTCACCTTTGAATGCCTTATAACCTTCGAGTTCAGCATGTATCCCGGCACGAGTTCAGCGATTATCGTGCCGTCTTCTTTCCCGGATTTTCCTGATAACACCGCTTCATGATAATAGTGATCGAACATTTTGCCCAATGCATCAATTCTCTTCAGTCCGAATCCCCCGAGAATGTGCATAAGGTTATCGTATATCATGCTGATTCCTCTTCTTGCCTTATCATCTTTTATTTCGCCGATTGACCTCTTGAGATCGTCGACTGTCTGAAGAAGGCCCGTTATCAGTCTTTCATTGGCATTCTTTTCGAATTCATCCTTGTCCCTGTCTGTATGCTTTCTGTAATTTTCGAATTCAGCTGCCATGTACTTAATCCTGTTTTCCAGTTCCTTTTCGCGTTCTGTGGGCCCGCTTCTAATCCGCTTTCCGTCCTGCACGGTCTTCACTTCACCAGATTTCTGCTTCACCATGGCAATCACAATATGACATATCTGTTAGTTTGATATATAATAATTATGGTCCTTCAATCACCAGACGGGATGCAGGAGAGCGACCACGAAAAACCTCATGAAGCGGAAATCATTCGTAAAAAGATGAGTGAGAGTGCGAGACTCGTGGCGGGTTTTCTCATCTGATCAGGAAGCGTTTTTTGCTTTTTCTATGACAACCTTCTTTGTCATGCCATATGGATATCGCTTTATTACGGACTTCTTCTCCAGCTTTGTGAGTGTCCTGTGGATCTTAACCTTGGGTATTCCGGTGCGGTTTGAGAGTTCCTTCTGCGTTAGTTCTCCCCCGGCTTTCTTCAACTCGCCCATGACAATCTTCTCTTCTGGAAGGAGGAGAGCATTTTCCACTTCCGCTCTTAAGAGGCCGGTCTCCTTCTCCCCAATGAGATACCATATGGAAAGTCCAGCCACTATCAGAATTACACCACCCGCGAGATTCATAGGCGAAGTGCTCGGGAACTGTCTGGTCTGCAAAGCCCTGAAGTCCCTCATGAATTCAGTGTTGGGTGTAAAATTCCTGTCGTTATTCAGTGACATGTTAAAGGTTTCACTTGTCACGCTCCTGAACCAGAAATCATACATCTGGGTTGCGAAGTTCAGAAGGAAAAAACCTCCCATGATAAAGCATAGGAACATTACAACAAGATATTTCCTTTTCATGCTATCACCAATCGTTACAGGTAGTTTCACGAATGCTTAATATACGATTTCAGACTTAAAAAAGTTGTTACAGCCCGTTTCACTACAAAGGTATAACCTGTTTCTCCCATTGCTTATTCATGACAAAACCGATAATAACACTGAAGAACGTCTGGAAGGTTTACCAGATGGGAGAAGTCGAGGTTTCCGCATTAAAGGGTATTGACCTCAAAGTCAAGAAAGGTGAATTCCTTGCCATCGCAGGTGCAAGCGGCAGCGGAAAGAGTACAATGATGAATCTCGTGGGGTGTCTCGATGTCCCGACGAAAGGTATGATTTTTCTGAATGAAGATAATATAGCCGATATGGAAGAGTCACATCTGGCGCACATGAGAGGACAGAAGATCGGTTTCATTTTTCAGCAGTTCAATCTCATTCCCACACTCAACGCCCTTGAGAATGTAATGCTCCCGTTAGGATTTCAGGACGAGGAAGATTCAAAGGCGAAAGAAAGGGCAGTAAAGCTCCTTAAGATGGTCGGTCTTGAAGACAGAATGAAACATCTCCCATCTCAGCTTTCAGGCGGCCAGATGCAGAGGGTCGCAATCGCCAGGTCGCTTTCTGTGAATCCTGAAATAATACTTGCCGATGAACCCACCGGAAACCTTGACAGCAAGACAGGCGGATTCATATTGGAGTTCCTAAAGAAAATGCATGATGATGACGGCAAAACCATAATAATGGTGACCCACGACCATAATCTGGCTAAGTTTGCTGACAGGGTAATCTATCTGAAAGACGGTGAGATTGAAAGGACAGAAAGAAACATGGTGAGAGCGAAATGAACAATAGTATGTTATGCGGATACTACTGCAGAACCATTAATCATGAACACGACTTCTGCAGCCGGTTCAATTTAACATGGAGGTTTCAAAATGAAATATGAGTTTTTAACAGTAGCACTAGTATTATCCCTGAGTATCTTTTCGACAGGCGTTTTTGCGGCAGAGTCATCGTCAACTGCTTCTTTGAATGTCTCTCTGATAAATCAGAATCCTGATCCTGCACGGGCAGGAGAGAATCTGGAACTGAGATTCATGGTAGAGAATACCGGAGGTGGGGATGTCTCTAATGTCCAGTACGAACTCCTGCCTAAATTCCCGTTTGTTGCAATATCAGGTGAAGACTATACAAGAACCATATCACTTTCTGCATATCAGAAAGGTGATAATGCAGCTATAATCAAGTTCAAGGTACTGGTCGACAGTGAATCTGTGAAAGGAACCAACGATATAGAACTAAAGAGAATTGTAGAAGGTTCAGATATAACAACCAGAGAAAGCTACGATATTGAAGTCACGGGCACTGAATACGCACAGATAATATACGTGGACAAGGCAAAGCTGTACCCGGGCAATGAGACACCACTGAAGTTCACGATAACAAATGTTGGTAATTCACCTCTGAGGGACCTGGTATTTTCCTGGAGTGAAGAAGATGGCGTCATCCTCCCGGTGTACTCCGACGACACGAAATACGTAAAGAACATAGATGTCGGTGAATCTGTCGAACTTGAATACAAGGTAGTTGCGGATGTGAACGCCGATCAGGGTCTTTATCAGCTGGACCTTATTCTGAAGTACGAAACAGAATCTGGTGTAACAGAAGAGATGAATACCAAGGCTGGTATATTCGTCGGTGGGGAAACAGACTTTGATGTCACTTTCTCCGAAAGCTCGGAAGGTGTGACTTCACTATCAATAGCAAATGTGGGTAACAATCCTGCCTATTCGGTAACTGTCAGCATCCAGAATCAGGCGGGCTACATGGTCAGTGGCAGTACATCAACGATAGTGGGAAATCTTGACAAAGGCGATTACACAATAGTCTCTTTCCAGATATCCCAGACAGGCACCGTACCTTCCGGTATGACTAACTTCAGCCAAATGACACCTGAAGAGAGAATTGCCATGAGGGAGTCAACCTCCCAAACATTCGGTTCCGGAAACAACCTTCTGGTAGACATAGACTACACAGATACGACCGGAATGAGGCACAACGTCGAAAAGGACGTGCCGATACAATTCAGGTCAGCTGACAGCAGCACAACGCCTACAACAAGAATTGGAAGACAGATGACTGTATCTGCGTCTCCCGTCTACACATACATAAGATATGGCGCATTCGTTGTAATCGTGATCCTGCTGTTGGTCGGCTACAAAGAAAGGGAGAGAATCAAACCTTTGCTAGTAAAGGTACTGAAGAAAAAGAAAAGCTGATAGCATGAAAACGGCAAAGTCCTTCAAACTAGCAGTGAATATATTGAGGCACAGCAAGCTGCGCAGCTGGCTGACAATAATAGGGATAGTCATAGGCGTGGCTGCTGTCGTCGCTATAGTCTCGATAGGCGAAGGAATGCAGGAGAGCGTTCAGCAGAACCTTGGAGGCCTGGGTTCAGACATACTCACCGTCTCCCCAGGATACTTCAGGGCTTCCGGTATGTTCATGCGTTCTGGAGGCGGCGGCGGTGGAATCGCTGTCAGTACATCGATATCATCCGACGATGATGACGAAGACGGGCTTACTGACAATGACATCCGCGTTTTAAAACCCATAGAAAACGTCGAATTCGTGCACGGAAGCATTTCCGGGCGATGTGATGTCTATTATCTCGCAGAAGAGACATCCGCAACTATAGACGGCGTCGATCCTATTGTCTGGAGCCACATAACAACATCAGAACTTGAACAGGGACGTTTGCTTGGACCATCTGATTATAGTGCAGTATTGGTAGGAAGTCGTATTGCGAATGACGTTTTCAAGCAGCCGCTTGCCTTGAACAGGATAATCACGATTGAAGGTACGAGTTTCAAGATTGTAGGTATCCTTGAAGAAAGTGGCGGCGGTTTTGGCGGAGGCGGTGACGACGGTAAGATAATAATGCCGATAAAAGCTGCAAGAGATTTATTCGCATCCAAAGACGATGATTTCAACCGGAATGAGTACAACACGATAACAATCAAAGTGGATAACGACGAACTTGTTGAAGAAACAATTGATATCATAGAAGAAAAACTCATGATGTCAAGGCACGTGACTGACAGGACCAAGGACTTCACAGTA
>CAYUBD010000045.1:0-6084 GCA_964442905.1 uncultured archaeon
AGGCCCTTCTCCCTTATGTACTTCCAGACGTCGAGCTCGGTCCAGTGGAGTATGGGATGGACCCGCACATGCGAGCATTCTTTGCCGAAATCCGTCTGGTATAATTCCCATAATTCAACCTGCTGAAGGGATTCGAACGGTGCGTCACCCACCTCTCCCGGCCTCTTTGGCCTGACTATGTGCCATTTGAACTCATTATCCCGAGGGGAGAAGAATCTCTCGAGGTTTCTCATGTAATGCTCGTCGCGCCTTATGGACATGATGAGGGCGTCGAACCTGTGCTCTTTGAGGACCTGTTTGAGTGCTTCTGTCTTCAGCGCGTTGCAGCATGCGAGATGACCGTACTTCTCAGGTGACATGTTCTTCTGCAGGGCTTCCCGGTTCTTCCCGACTATGAGATTGAGATCCCATTCCTTTGCAAGCATGTCCCTGTACTCGTATATCTCCGGGAACTTCTTCACCGTATCCAGGTGTATGACAGGGAACGGCACCTCCCCCATGAACGTGTCCCTGATGAGGGAAAGCATCGTTGTTGAATCCTTTCCTGTTGACCACATGACAGCGGGTTTCTTGAACTCGGAGTTTGCCTGCCTTATTATGTATTCGGTTTTGGATATGAGCTCTTTCATTCCCTTTTCCATCAGCCCACCAGCGATTTTCCGTCCATGCTGCCGGGGATTTCCATCCCCATGAAATCAAGCACGGTAGGAGCTATGTCAACTACCTCCGGATTCTCCCTCTTTATCTTGAAATTGGCGAACACCACAGCAAGGACATGGCTCCTGTCTATTAGATGGTCGCCTATCCATTCGCTGTCATTATCCGTTATAATCTCGGGTGTTACGCCGCCCACGGCGGACTCCCATGACATCCTGTATCCGGGCTCAAATCCTACAACGATGTCCGGGGCGTCACCTGCATAAGGTCCCGAATAGATGTCTTCCCTTCTGTATACCTGCGTAATCACTTTCTTTCCGCCATCCTCTAAGCCTTTTAACTTTTCAGCAATCTCCGTGACAAGCGTTTCCTTCTCGCTTTCATGGACAACGCCTTTCCCTTCACGGCCCTCCAGATTTATGAAAATGCTTGAGAAGCCAAGGGAATATGCCTTCGTCCTGCTCCAGTCGACGTATTTGAGCAGTTCCCCCACATCGTCTTCGGCCGCATCCCCGGTAAGCGTCATGTAGCCGTTCTGCACGAGCCACGTGTTGATGTTGACAGACCTGTTGAAAATATTGAAACCATGGTCAGAGAATATGACGAGCTCTGTCCTGCCGTCAAGCCTCTCCATGACCCTGCCGAGGAAGTCGTCCTTGTACTTGTAGTAATCGGTAATCTCGCGCGGCGGGCTCTCGGTGCCGTTCCAGAATATGTGCTTGAGCCTGTCGCCGGAATCGAAACCGACTGCCAATACGCCTGATTCGAACCTTCCGAACTCGTGCCAGAACATCTTCTCCCTCTCCTCTTCAATCTGGAGTATCTGCTCGTAGAACACGTCCCTGGTTATCCTCCCCTCTGTAACGGCCTTGGTATCCTCGGGCATGCCCATCGTATAGAATGTGCCGATTTCCTGTGCAAGCTTCCTGCTATAGTCCTCGGGATAGGATATGTCAAAAGTAGGTTTCTGCGGGTCCATCTGTATGGTGGTCATGTACATCCTGAAAGGCTTCGTGCTTATCACGTAGACCTTGAATATGCCCTGAACCTTCTGCATGAAGTCCAGGCTGAACGTGATATGGAACCAGTCGCTCCATCCGCCTTCATTCACGCGCTGGCTGTTGCCTGCGACATCTATGACCGTGTATTTGTCATAAAGCTTGATTTTCATCGGCAAAGTGGCCTCGGATACCCCATCACCAGAACGTACATTTGGTCCGTATACGGATGTCTGAATCTCACCGCTCTTATCGGAAACCCTGATAATCTTTCCCACCTCATCGCCATTGATTTCGATATCCTCCGTTGTGTAGTATGAGTAGCTGTTGAGCAGCCCCTTGAGGTCGACCACGCCGAGGCCTGAGAGCATGCGCCCCTCGACCTCCTCCGCCGGGAACGTGACGGGCCATTTTATGACAGTTGTGGGAATGCCCTCATCGCTCGTGATGTCCCAGAACGTCTTCCCCTTGAGTGCGGACTCGTATTTCACCCCCATGAGACCGCTCTTCATCTCAGCCAGCTTCAGCTTGGGCAGGTATGTCTCCGGGTCCCTGCCAACGAAATCGTAAATTCCGTAGCCGCCGGGATTAGTGCCGGTCGCAGCCGCGCTCCATGATACGGGAGTCTCAGGGGGAATGGTCACGAGCATCCTGGAATATCCGCCGGCGTCCGCGAGCTTTTTGAAATTGGGCAACTCCCCTGCCGCCATCATCTTCTCTGTGAGCTTGGCGTCCATGGCGTCTATGCCTATGACCAGGACCTTTTTCTCTGTCGACATGCTATAATCACTCAGCATCAGGCCGGAAACTGCCAGCACCGATATTATAACAATGGCTATAAGAAACAAAAGCTTTACCTTCGATGCTTCCCTCTTCCTGAACATCTTACCAATCCGCCTGAAGAACCTCTTTATCGGCCTGAAGAAGTATGTGCCGAGGAATGCGGCGATGGCTGACAGCACCCCTATTATCACGGCCCCGAGCGAGGTGAACACCAGGCCCGCCGTCCCGGGGTCTATGTAGCTGGCTATGGGCATGAGTAGCATTGAGCGCGATAATTAAAAAGTTTCTCAGGTGCCGAGTTTGATTATGACAGAGCCGCCACTGCTGTGGATGGTGAGGTTCATGCCCCCGTCGGACACTCAGGATAGGATGGAGGAATGTTTGAATACTAGATTCGAGGAAGGAACTCCTCCCTGGTCATGCCGGATTGGCGTATGATGCTTAGCAACACCATCCTGTGGATTTCCGGGTAATTCGGAACGAACACTGTCCTTACTCTCTTGCCGTCGTGCTTCTTGAATCTCATGTGGCTGCCACGTTGCCCGGCCTTCTTGAAGCCATGTCCTTGGAGAATCTTAACGACATCACGAGCAGAGAGAACGGGAAGTTTCATTTTTTAATTTCACACCCTTTGGTATAGAAACCGGTATGTTCGCTATTGAAACCGACATGCTCATCATGGTCTTGATTTTCGGCTTCGGTGTATCCGCGTCCTCGAAATACCATTTGACAAGGCTGTCCATGTTATTCCTTGCCTCCTTCTCATCCCTGCCTTGCGTGGCTATATCCAGAAGCGGGCACCAGGCAGCGACGTACCTGCCGCCGTTCTCTATTATGATGGGGAGGGGGACTGTCTCCATAATATCACATTCCATTCTGTTTAGACTCCGTGTACTTATTAATATTCCCGTAAGGCTTAAAAAGCGTTCCAATGACCATCAGCCTCTCTCACGCGCCGAGCTTTATTATCACGCTGCCGCCGCTGGAGTGTATCGTCAGGTTCGTGCCGCCCGTGGTGTTGATGATGCCGTAAGAGTCCGCGCCGTCGTTCGGGTCGAACGTTATGCCGTACGTGCCGTCCGATACCTCAAGCTCTTTCGAAGGACTTGCTGTTCCAATTCCTACTTTTCCTGTTTCTTCAATAACCATCCTTGTTGCAGTAGCACTAACATCATAAAAATCAATAGCATTTGAAACTCCATTATATCTTAACTGCATTTGTGGTGTTCCACCTTCTGAAAAATACAACCCTGATTGGTCTCCTGAATCATTCGCATTCAAAGAAAGAAAAGCATGAGTTGTTCCTGTAATTCTTCCTATTCCAGTGCTTGAGACGTGAGTTCCTGCAATATCTAAACTAACAGCAGGACTTGCTGTTCCAATTCCTACATTTCCATCATTTAAAATAGACATCCTGTATGCACCTGCTGTTCTATCATATAAATGCAATCCTGTTGCTTGAGGATACCATTCAAATTGGTCATTCCCATCAAGTTGCATAATAACTCTTCCTTCCCCGCCATCATTACCATGAACATAAATATTACCATCATTAACTTCTAATTTCTCTCCAGGACTTGCTGTTCCTATTCCTACATTACCGGTCTGACCATTTATAAACATCCTTAAAGTAGGAGTTATAGCCCCTCCTGCTGTTGTCGCAACATTTCCAAGTCCATAAAAATAAAGATTTCCCCATCCTGCCTCAACACCAGGATAACCATAAGTTGCATGTGTTTCCGTAGTTCTAGCCTGCCAGCCACTATCATAATACATGTTTCCTCCAAACATTCTTTTGCTCAGCGTTGTTCCAAAATCACCAATAGCCCCTATATAACCTTCTCCTACTAACTGAAGAGTATGACTAGGACTTGCTGTCCCTATTCCGACGTTTCCGGTCGCATTGTCAATATACATCATCGTGCCGTTCTGGCTGTTTGATATGTTGACGCCGCCTTCATGTACATGGAGTTTTTCTGTTGGGCTCTCCGTCCCTATGCCGACGCTGCCGAACCACACGTCGCTGCCGTTGGAGATGTCACCGGAAGGCCACGTCGTCCTGTACTCGCCGCCGAGTGTCATGCCTGTGGTGGCTATGAGGCTGTGTGCCGTCAGGTTGCCGTCGCCGGGGTCCGTACATGCATCATTATCGTCGATGCAGACGCCTCCTTTGACATGAAGTTCTGCGTCGGGGTCTGTTGTTCCAATTCCTACTTCTTGAGAAGTATCAATGAATAATGCGTTTGTTGAATTTGTCTTCACTATGAAAGGAAAATCTGAAGATGTTCCGACATACCCGTAATAATCCTCTGATTTCAGACCGGTAACGACACCATAGGACGCATCTTCCAAACTCAGATGAGCATCATCATCTTTGATGTGTAGTTTTGTGGAAGGGTCTGTAGTCCCTATGCCGACTCTGCCACTGCTATCATTGACATACAAATCGCCGGTCACATTAAGGCTCAGACCATTGGTTCCAGAGCCGCTGACCTCCAGTTTCGATGAGGGTGACGATGTCCCGATGCCGACGTTGCCGAACCACACGTCGCTGCCGTTGGAGATGTCACCGGAAGGCCACGTCGTCCTGTACTCGCCGCCGAGGGTCATGCCTGTTGTTGCTATGAGGCTGTGTGCCGTCAGGTTGCCGTCCCCGGGGTCTGTGCAGGCGTCGTCCGTGTCTATGCAGGCACCGCCCTGGACATGCAATTCCGCGTCAGGGTATATGTTGTCGCCTATGCCTACACGACCCGAGTCGTCTATATACAGTCCGCGCGACCAGGTAATCGGATTTCCGGCAGTGCCGGCTGAGGCGTATCTGAAATCGTGTGTTCCGGAATTCTGGATGTACATCGCAGCGGGCACCGCGCTCGTCTTATATACCCAATTAGCAGTAGCGTTCATATAGGCGTTACTGCTTAACCCTATCTGAGTGCCGCCGTTATTGGCACAAAGAGAAGAGTATGTGAAATCGACTGCTCTGTATCCAGACCACCAAGGATTCAGGTTGGCGGTTCCGAAACCGATGACTCCGCTCTCATTCACGAAGAGTGTACCTGAGAGGTTGACCTGCTTGTTGACTTCAAGGGAGCTGAGCGTTATGTCGCTTCCGTTGATCGCAGTACGCATCTCGTCTGTCGTGTTGCCGCCGCCTCCGCCCGTGGGCCACTCGGTGCGGCAGTCGGAGCCTATGCAGACGCTGGTGTTTGCCAGTATGCTCGTCGCGGTGACGTTGCCCTGCGAGTAGATGCCATTTGCTCCTACCACCAGGCCCGAGCCGACTGACAGGTCGTTCTTCACGTCCGCGTTCTCCCAGACGTCGATGGTGCCCACCGCGAGGTCGCCGATGGTCGCAGCCGGGGCGTCGATGCCGGAGATGTCGAGGACGGTGAGGCTGTCTGAGAGCATTGAGATGACGTAGGCGTACTTGCCGGAGACATAGACGGACCAGGCGGCGTCGAGGTATGTGGAGCTGCTGTAGTTGGAGACGAAGGCCGGGCTTGCGGGGTTGCTGACGTCGATGACGGTGAGGCTGTCTGAATTGTACGAGGCGACGTAGGCGTACCTGCCGGAGACGTAGACGGAGGAGGAGGCGTCGAGGTATGTGGAGCTGCTGTAGTTGGAGACGAAGGCCGGGCTTGCGGGG
>CAYUBD010000045.1:6184-7620 GCA_964442905.1 uncultured archaeon
TTGCTGACGTCGATGACGGTGAGGCTGTTTGAACTCTGGGAGGCGACGTAGGCGTACTTGCCGGCGACTTTGACTGAGCGGGCGCCGTTGAGGTATGTGGAACTGCTGTAGTTGCCCGCGTACGTTGGACTTGTGGGATTGGAGACGTCGAGCACGGTGAGGCTTTGCGAATTCATTGAGGCCACGTAGGCGTACTTCCCGGAGACGTAGATAGAGGCGGCGCTGTTGAGGTAGGTGCTGCCGCTGTAGTTACCCGCGTAAGCCGGGCTTTTGGGGTTGCTGACGTCGATGACGGTGAGGCTTTTTGAGAGCATTGAGGTGACGTAGGCGTATCTTCCGGAGATGTAGACGTAGTTGGCGCCGTCGAGGTAGGTGGAGCTGCTGTAGTTGGAGACGAAGGCCGGGCTTGCGGGGTTGGAGACGTCGATTATGACGAGGCTGTCGTTATTGTACGAGGCGACGTAGGCGTACTTGCCGGAGACGTAGACCCCAGAGGCGCCGTCGATGTAGGTGGAATTCGAGAAGTTCCCTGCGAGCGTCGGATTCTTGGCGGTCTGCAGGAAGCTGCCGTTGACGGTGAGCTCCTTTGTCGGCGTCGACGTCCCTATGCCGACGTATCCCAGAGATGCGTCCACGAAGAACCCTGACGTCCCGAGCGTTAGGTTGCCTATGGAGAAGATGTTCCCGGTGCTGTACATCGTTATCCCACTGGGGTAGCCTCCCGAGCCGACCATGAGGGCGTCGGAGACAGTGAGGTTGCCGCTCACGGTCTGCATCTCAGTGGACGTGTTAAGGAAGTATGAAGGGGAGTTGGAGCCCAGGTACTCGGAGCGGTTGCTCCTGAACGCTGTGCCGACATCAGTAAGGTTGAGCCTGGGTATCATCTCGGGATCGTCCTCCACGTATATTCCCAGGTAGTAGTCCTGGTCGAACGGCAGGTCTATGCCGGTCAGCGTGGCCGTGTATATGCCGTTGGTGTCCACGTACATGTCAGTGAAGTTCTGCTGGAAGAGCGGCGTCCCTCCCGTGGCCGCGCTGTATATGTTGAACGAGAAGTTGTAGTTGCCGGTGAGCACGGTGTTGCTGCTGTCCCTGAGCTGGCCCTGCACGGTCATCCTGTCGAACGACGCTGCGCCAGCCATCGCCGAGAAGAGTGCAAGTGTCAGGAAGAACACGACGAATATGGACGAGAGCTTCATGCCCGTCTTCAGCGAGAACTTCTGTATCCTCCGGAAGATGGAAAGCATTCCCTTGCCCTTGCCGCCGCTGCCCCTTCCGACGTAGATGTTTTTCACGTTGCCGTCCTTGTCACGTATACTCCTGTATAAGTAGGGCCCGTAAACCTTCCCGTTTTTCTCTATATACCTCTCGTAAGCCATAGAAACCCGCGCACGATTTAACCGTTAATTAAGTATTGTTCCCGAAAGGATAAAAAT
>CAYUBD010000046.1:0-7001 GCA_964442905.1 uncultured archaeon
GCAAAATTCATCATAGCATATTCCTTTCCCGTCTTCATCCACACATTTCTCATCTTTAGTACGGAAAGTCGCCTTGGTCTCTTTATACTCTACGATGTACTCCTTACCTTCGACCGCACCTGAATCCTCGGCATAGAAATCCGGTTCGCATGACAGTTCGCCGACTGCGACGGAATCAATGGCACAGACGAGTGCATCAAATGACCTCTTTGCAGTCGCATGCTGGAGCGTCTCTATCTGGGGCTTCTGGCAGAATGGTATGATATCGGCATGCTTCTCGCAGACGCCTTCCATTATATCCCTGATTCCCCCACTCTGATTTGATATAAGGAGTGTGAAGCCTATGGCCATTACAAGGAGTAAAGCCATTTTTATGGTGTTTCCGGCAGTGAATTCAATCTGGCCGCGTGCCATTATTATTGTTAGTGAGTTTACCAATAAAAATAGAACTAAGACGCGAGTGTGCTCATCGCACTTT
Organism: uncultured archaeon; assembly: GCA_964442905.1. Classification (GTDB taxonomy): domain Archaea; phylum Aenigmatarchaeota; class Aenigmatarchaeia; order QMZP01; family JAFGSV01; genus JAFGFG01. Next base: position 479 of record CAYUBD010000046.1, read on the forward strand.
CTATCATACCGCCGAACATCATGCTTGAGCCTATGGCTATCATGAGGTATATTATCATCCCGACAAGGAGCATCTTCCCTGCGAGATTCCACTGCATTGCCGTATCATCGCCCCTGTTCACCTTCGTTACGAACATAGCGAGTATTATGATAACCTCTATAAGATATACCCCAACTATAAGCTGGAACATGCTTGACGTTATAGCACTGCTTGAACCGATTATCTCGCCCGGGTCTACTCCGAAACTGTCACTGAAGCCAAACTCACCCAGCCGTTTACCAAGGAATCCCAGGACCTGCAGTATGACCTGGGACATCGCCACTATGAGTCCGCTGACAAGCGGTGCCATGGCATATGCCTGGAACTGCATGCTGCTCGTGGTCTCAGAAAGGAGTGTCTTCATGTACTCCTGCGTCTCCCTTACATTCTTCAGGTATTTCGAGATTGTGAGCATGGAGTTGGATGCGAACTGGACCCCCCGCTTTGCCGTGTCCGTTATTGTCCTCATCACGTTCTGTATGAGCCTGCTCGGATAGAACCTGATTGATCCCACCTGCGGGTCGAGCATGGCATTCTCAAAGGTCATGTTGAAGTTACGCATGTTTCTTAATGTTATGTTGAAGAGCTTAGATATCTCAAGGTCTTTTACATCTTCTGCTGCCTTCTCTATACCTATCTCAAGTGGCGTGCCGCCTGACACCCTGTTACCCAGCTGGAAAAGCGCCAGCTCGAATTCGGACTCGGTCTTGTATACTGATGCCTCAATCCTTGAACGCTGTATGTTAGTTAGGAGGAAGAAAATACCAAGCCCGGCTGAGATTCCTATTATAATCAGCATAGACATGATGAGTGTAAAAAGCGGGTCAGAGTCCTCTATGTCTGCAGGCACGAGATTGCCGCTGTCGTCAGTCACCATTGGCACTATGAGATATTCAGGGTGATCGGCGAAGTGCATTATCCCGGGCAGCATGACCAGAATGCATACAATTATCGCAATAGGGAATACAGGGATGGTTATTCTGTTTTTTCCAGCCTTCATCATAAAGGTGCCATCCGGTGGGATATCCGGGTGTTTTGTTATGTCTATCTTTGAGAATGTGACAGGCCTCTTGTTCAGCGTGTTGTTTATGAACCATATAAGCAGAATGGGAAGGACGATATCATATGCCGCAAGAAAATGCCATGGTGTCATGACATCAGACAGGAAAACAGCTGCCATCGGCGCCATGACGGAACCAAGTATTGGCAGTACTATACCCATCATGTGTATCATTGTGACAGGCATCTGAAGGTCCTGTGCGTAATGCTTCATCCTGTCCCTCGTGCCTTCAAGAACTATCCTGAGTGACTCATCGAGTGTCTTTTCAGCCTTTTCAGGAATCTGTTTTTCTGATTCCACGATGAGATGAAGACTTTCTGAGAATTCCTCATTTTCAGGCTTCCATTTAACTATGTAATCTATGAGTGCTTCATTTGCCGAATAGTACCTGCCCATCTCTATGTCCCATAGAAGCTTTCTCATATCCCACGCAAGTGGCCCCCTCAGGTTTGATGAAGAAAACTTGATTGCCCGCTCTATGTTCGGTGATATCCTCATGCTGACCACCATGTAGAGTATGGCGAGGACAACCTCAGAGCTGGCCTGTATCCTTATTGTCTTCATGAGATTTTTCGGATACATCATGAGGTAGTATCCTACACCAAGTCCCAGTGCCGCAGCCATCGCTATGCCGAAGGTGTTATTTATGATACCAAAGGCGTACATGAAGCCCGAAGCGAAGGAAAAGAAAATTGTGGAAAGTATGAAAAGCGCCACGGGCGAGTTAGGATTTATCCTCAGCCCTGTGAAGTCTATGGCTCCCTTGAGGTCATTCGTGGTCTTTTCATCAAAACTGACATCCATGACTTTACCGGCATTTCTTGCGAGAATTTCATACCAGCTGAACTTCTTTTCGGCTCTCTTTTTGAAAAGCTTGTAATCCCTGGATGCTATATCTATCCTTCTTCCCATCCCTGGAATAGCAGCGACGTTTGAAGGCATCAGAGGTTGTTGCTCCTTCTTTTTCCCGCCAAAAAATGCCATGATAATTAATTGTTCTGCCTCGTTTTTAATGTGTTGGAAGAATTACCTTATGCTCGTCTTGAACCAGTGCAGCCAGTCCGTATAAACACGTTTTGAATCTACAGCGCCGAGTTCCTTCCTTACAGCCTCGGAAATAAGGTGGAACTGCGAGTTTGAGCGCATGACCCACTCTGCTTCAATGAGATTGGGGTTCTTCATCTGGTCGCCGAGTTCAACCATGGTCTTCTTTATCTTCGCTCTCAGGTTTATGTTATCCCACACTGACGACCAGTCACCGTGCCACTCCTTTACGTAGCTGGCAATCCTGTTGAGTGTTTCAGATTCACCATTCACAAGCGTGTCCGTCGGCTTTAGTTTGTCCTCTTTTGAGGAATATTCGAACAGGTTCACGAAACCGCCTTCCTTGTCAGGGTTCTTTTCCCATTTCTTCCTGATTTCTGTAATCTCCGTCATCCTCCTGAACCTGTGCAGGCCGTCTGCGGACCTGAGCGTCTTGCATATGGGGATTATGTCAGTGGCCTTGAATGACGTCATCGGAACCTCGAGGTCGTTCACGACCCTGTCGAACACGCCGTAGGCGGACTCGCCGTGTATGGTGCCCATGACCACATTTGACAGCGCTCCTATCCTCATCGCCTCGTACAATGCCCTGGCTTCGGTGGATCTCACCTCACCGAGAACCAGTGCTGAATCACCAAGCCTTAGCGCAGTCCTGAGTGCCTCGTCCGAGGCTATCTCTGTTTCCACCATGGTGAGGACTGATCTGGATTTCAGGCGCTCTATGTTGTAACCGAGCTCTCTCAGCTGCTCAGTCGGAAGCTCGAGCGTGTCCTCTATGGAAACAATTCGTGTCTTCGGGAGAATTTCCAGCATGAGCGCTGCCAGCATGGACGTCTTTCCTGCACCCCTCCCGCCGGCAACAAGCATGCTCGCGGTCCCGTCTATAAGGAATGAGAGCACGCCCGCGGCCAATGGATTGATCATCTTCGTCTTTATGAAGAGCGGCAGCGTCCAGGGCTTGTCCCTGTGCCTCCTTATGGCAAAACCAAGGCCGTGCGGCGAGAGTGTCTTTGTGATTATGCAGAACCTCGCCTGCCCCCCCGGCACTGCGATGTCCGTGTCAAGAACAGGATTGGCCTCGTCAAGCGGCCTGCCTGATTCCATCCTCATCCTGGTGGCCCACGACTCGGCATCATCCTGAGTCGGTCTGAGGTTGGTCCTGCACTCCTCGAACTCGTTGTGTGTGATAAGTATGGGCTGCGATTCAACCGGTGAATTCACAAATATGTCCTGTATATGCTCATCCGCCAGCAGCAGCTCAAGCACGCCAAGACCTGCCGTATATCTTGTAAGTATCACGGCCAGCTGCTCAAGTTCCTTGTTGGAGAGGTAAACCTTCTGCTGATCGGCAACCTCACGTATCATATCACGCCCTATGTTGTAGAAGACCTCCCTTATCCTTCCCGTCTTCACGAACTCAACTTCCTTTGGCTTGTGCGTGGCCATGTATCTCCTGGCAGCATCAAGCACGGCATATTTCTCCTCGCTGAGCACGAATTCCGGCGGTAGGACGTAATAGAAGTATTCCGCCTTGTCAGGCAGCTTGAATATCTCCACTTCTATGTCACCAACGTTGTACCTCTTAACCGACTTGCCGTTTTCGGGCGGCGTTATCATGTATCTCGTAAGCATGAAGTTCGGCCTCACGCTGGGCACGAATATCTCCCTGTACAGGGACCTGTCACCAAGGTGGTAACCCGCTATGTGAGACATTACAACCTGGATCAGCTGCGTGTTTTCGAGCTTCGTCTTTATGACATCAAGAACGGTCTTGTAGTAGTCCAGATAGAAGTCGTGCGCGCTCTTGTGCCTTGTACTCTTTATCTTTATCTTTACACGCCTCATCTCGCGGACTATCTCAACGTATGCCCCGATCGGGTCCCTTCTGAGGGTGTTCAGCACTATGTTCTGTATCCTCGCATTCATTTCAGGATACAGCTTCTTCTGGAGGTCGTCGGTCACCTTCACGCTCGACATCAGCCTCTCACGGACCACATCTTCTATGACATTCGCTATCTCCACGAGCATCTTGGTCTGATCGGGTCCGTATTCATACTCGCGGTCCTTGGTAAGAATCACGGTGTTTACGTTCTTCACTTCAAGAATTTTGTTCAGTACATCCGCCATGCATTCGGCAAAGTCCTCTATGCTTGCGCCGAAAACTGAACCGAGATAGTTTATTTTAAGCTTCTCTTCATCTTCATCATAAGTGTAATCGCCTACAGCCATCGCCGAACACCTGGTCTGCTATTTAAACAGCCGTGTACTATTTTATATTGTGGAACTCTAAATAAAAATGACCGGAGTGTTTGCTATGCCAGTTTTCGGTGAAGAACATGAGAAGAAGGGCGCGGGCGGTGCCGTGCCTGTCGTGAATGAGATTGTGGGAAGGGTCAATGACAACACTAAAAGGCTGAGACTCATTGAGCAGAGAGAGAGATTGCTTACCAGCAGGATAAGCTCCATGGACGAGTCCATCAGTGCAAAACTGGAGAGCCTTGAGAATTCCAGGAAGGATGTGGATGCCAGGATAATTTCACTCGATGAGAAGGTAACTACAGTTAATAATACGCTGAAAGAGGTTGTCAAACAGCTTCAGTTTATGGTTAAGAAGAGTGAAATGAAAGGAGTTGAGGAAAAACTAAAGCTCTTTGATCCAATACTCAGTCAGATGGGAAATCAGATGTCTGAGCAGCAGGCTAAATAAAGATTTAAGTAGAGGAAAAGGGAAATATAAATTGGTAGGTACTGATTATGCTGGGAATCGGAAAGAAAAAGGATGATAAACCTGCTGGACCAGTCAGCGGTATGGGTCTGCCGACAGAAAAAGTGATGTCGCTTTCTTCGCAGGGTATGTCCGAGCCAGAAATAATAAAGAAGCTCAGGGAAGAAGGGCATACGCCGCTGGAGGTTGACAGGGCCATGAAGGACGCTATGAGAGCCGGCGCCGGGGCAAATACGCCTCAGGCTGCTCCCCATTTACAGCAACCGGCAGTTCAATCTGCTCCACATAGACCTGCGCAGCCACCGGTACCTCAGGGACCGTCACCAGAACCTGTTCAGCCAATGCAACTTGGTCCTCCGCTACCACAGCCTGAACCGGAACAGCCGCGATTTGATGCTCCTCCGGGGAACAAGTTCGCACCAACAGACTGGGGCGATGATGACCTGGATGATAATGATTTTAACATAGAAAAATTCCCGGCTGAAAAGAAGATGGGACCGGGAGCCTTCATGGCCGAAATGGATGAAAAGATACCTGACCTCCCCGAAGAGCCTGAAACCATGGGTCCGGAGCCGCTTCCTTTTACACAGGCACCACTGCCTAAGGAAAAGGATGACAGGGTAAGGGCGCTAAAGGACAGAAGGCGGAAGGAGATAGAGGAGCTTACGGAAGAGATAACAGAGGAGAAATGGAAGGATATCATGAGCAGGATCCAGCTACTCGAAGAAAATCTTGAGAAACTGTCAGGGGACATAAAAAATACGTCAACACAAACACATGGCGGCACACCCGATGAGCTTAATTCACTGAGAGGGGAATTCGCTAATCAGAAGGAGAGCATTGAAGAGACCAATGCGAGGATAGACTCCCTTGAGGAGGTTGTGAAAAGCTCTCTGACACCCATGCTGGATTCCGTGAGAAAGTTCAACCGCATGACAAAGGCACCGGTTAGTCATACTGTTTCTGCAACGCCTGCAAGCCATACTCCACCTGGTCCCAGTGCGCCGCAGGCACCGGAGCCGACTGATGCACCAAGGTATTCTCCAAAGGCTGCAGAAAAATAGAGCTACAGCCACTTCTAAAAAGAAAAAGAAGTGAAAAATTAATTTAACCTTCTTTTGGCTTTTCTGCTGCTCCAGAACCGCCCTTGTCTTCGCCACCGACGAACCAGAACACTATCGCGATGATTATGATCACGAATATTACGGTCCACAGGTCGCTGCCGGTAAGCCAGTACGGCATATACGCCGAGAACAGACCTCCCTGACCAAGGATTGCCATGAGTGCCACATATATTATTATGAGCACTACCATGTATTTGATCCACTTGTTCTTCTCATCTCCAAGAAGGTCGTGAATGTTGACACCGGCCAGGCCCAACACGAGTACTAACAGCAGTACAATTGTTGCGAATCCGAGCCACACGCCGGATGCGGTGGTCAGGAATGTGTACAGCCATGTGTTGTAGCTGGAGTACAGCATCACGAAGAACGACAGGACGATTGCTATCAGTGCGTGAATCCTGCTGCCTCCTAGTTTCTCTTTCCCAAAGACATACTGCATCAGCCCGTAAAGGAGCGCAAATGCCAGAAGGAACGGGAACAGGTACTGGAAGAACTCCATTCTCTGCATGTTCTGAACCATTGTTTCGAATA
>CAYUBD010000047.1:0-6560 GCA_964442905.1 uncultured archaeon
TTTCGAACTTATATTTGTAGTATGTGACAGCCTTTACCACAGTCCCACCCTTCTCGGGCTTCATGTCTTCACCATGAATCTTTGCCTTCAGATGTTTACCATCTATTTCAGTTACCTTGAACTTCGAGAAGAACATGGATTCGGTATCCACCAGCCCAATAAGCTCCTGGAGCCAGTTTATCATAAGCTCTTCAATATTTTCCGAGTGTATGGAAATTTCTACTTCATTCCCATGGGATATCTTCTCCATCTGGCATATGACACTGAACATAGCCTCGGCTGCGTTTTCAAAAACACCTTTCAAGTCCTTGCCGTAGGCCTCGAACATCACATCCGAAGTGAGATCATCTATGAATTTGTACTTCATATTCACACCTTCACGCAATCATGAATTACCTATCCATTTATTTAAACGAAAACATAATTAATTATTGGTTCGCATGGATGCTCAGAGAATAAAAACCGGCATACCGGGTCTTGATGATATAATGAACGGCGGCATACCGCAGGGACACACTGTGTTAGTTTCAGGAACCGCCGGAACAGGGAAAACCATACTTTCATCACAGTATCTTTACATGGGAGCAACAACCTACAAGGAGCCGGCCGTTTACCTTTCCTTCGAGGAGAGTCCGGAATCAATAAAGAAAAATGCACTCAACTTCGGGATGGATTTCGGGCCTCTTGAAAAAAGCGGCATTTTTTCATTCGTCAAATATGACCCGTACCATGTCGATGACATAGGAACGCATCTCGAAGGCAAGATAAGGGAGACCGGAGCAAAGAGGGTTGTAATAGATTCTGTCTCAGCACTGAACTTCTACCTCAGGGAGGATACGAACTTCAGAAGGATGCTCTTCAGCATATCGAGCATACTTCAAAAACTCAAGTGCACAACCCTTGTTATTTCAGAGATATTGCCAGAGTCACCAGGCCTGTCAAGAAACGGCGTGGCTGAGTTTGTCACGGATGCGGCAATCGTACTGTACTACAAAAGGGTAGATTCTGCATTCTCCAGGGCGATACAGGTATGGAAGATGAGAGGAAGCAGCCACTCGGAAAGGCTGCACCCCTACAAGATAACCGATAAGGGCATCGTCGTCTTCCCGAAAGAGGAAGCCTTCATTGACGTGAAGCATGGATCAACCAGATTTTAAGTGTGGGCGATGTTGCAGATACGCTCACGTGAATGCAATAAAATGCACAATGATATACGCAAAATTGAAAAGGAAAGCCATGGGTTCATCAGGGTTAAATCAACAAGCAACTTAGATTATGTCGCTCTCGCTAACTATTATGAAATCCCCAACGGACTTTACAGCTGAGAACGGCACAAGAATCCTGTTCTTCTCATCCTGTCTCAGGTTGAGGTCGGTGATGTGCTGTGTCGGCTCAACAAGTACGAGGTTTATCAACTCACCAGATTCTATGATGTAGTCGAGGTCGCCTACGACTCCGAACTTTTTTCCTGATTCTTCAGAAATCAAAATCTTCCCTACCAATTCTTTGCTTTTAACTCGCTCTTCCATCAAAACACCTCAAACTTATGATTGATTATGATTAATATAGATATAAACTATTTAAAAATTTATGCATTCACAAACATAGTTTGCAGTTTCGGATCGATCTTGTATTTGTAGGCTTTCCCCTTCCTTTCCCTTATCACCATCTTGTCTGCTAACAGCCTTCTGAGTATGTTGTTGACAGACCTCACGGCATTACCCTTATCTGTGTAGTCATCCGGTCCCATCTCTTTCACTATCTGCGATGGGGTCATCTCACCGCCAGTTGAAAGAATCTCCAGTATATTCTTCTGCCTGTAAGGCAAATCTTCGATGTTCTCCATGGACGTTCTCTTTTCAGATGCTCTGGCGTCTTTCAGAAAGTCTGTATCGATTGTACTGATGTTATTCTCGACAGCATTACGTATAAGGTCGTTGCATACCCGGAGCACTTCCCTCGGAAAACCATTCGTTTTATCATAAATGAAATGCACGCTGTTGGAAGTAAACGGCTTCACATCTTCACCACCCATCCATTCCACTCTCTTTTTTATCAATTCCCTTGTCTCGGTGGATGTGAGGTTTGTAAGTTCTATCCTGTTCTCAATCCGTCTCCTCAAAGTTTCAAGCTCTTCCATAAGCTTTTTTTCAAACACCGGAAGTCCTCCAAGCACAAGTGAAAGATTATCCACTTGATCAGTCAGTGTCCTGAGCCATTCCAATGATTCACGTGTTGATTCATGGCATTCATCCACAAGCAGGAGAAGCCTTTTGTTTTTAGACCGCTTGTTAATCCATTCACCAACTTCATATATCGTGATGTCCTTTATCTTTGAGCGCATGAAAATCCTTCTGAAGAAGCCCGGCTTGACGATCTCCGTGAATATATTCTTCCAGCCATCGGGATCGTTCGGTGGTTTCGGAACATAGAACACCCTTCCATAACCCTGTATTTTGTTTATGATGTTCTTCATCATCGTTGTCTTTCCTGAGCCGGTCGGTCCAAGTATAAGCGTGAACTTGCAGCCATTAGAAACATTATCAATCAGAGATTGCATTTCTTTTTCATAACCTACGAAAAGGTCAGGTAGTATCCTGAATACGAACGGGTTGCCCTGCAAACTGAACAACTTCATGTATCTTTCACGCGACTGCGATTCTTCATACATAGTTTCACATTTGTATCTGTAGGTTTTATAAGTCTTTTCACGACTATCATATCCAATGGATGATAATCAATTAAAAAAGGTTTCTGTTGCGGGATCAATCATATGTCTTATAGCACTGTATGTGTTCGTTCTATTCATCGTACCTGAGAACATAAACATATGCGACATAACACTTGAACACATCGGGAAGATCATAAACGTCACCGGAACAGTCAAAGACTTCAGGATGAATGAAGGTAATGCATTCTTCACGCTGACAGAAGACCAATGTGAAATAGATGTAGTTCTCTGGGAGAACATTGTTGACGGCATGGAATTACGGGGTACGAATATTTCTTCACTTGAAGATAATGTCACATTGAATCTTGCTGGTGAAGTAGATGTTCACAGAGGTTACCTGCAGATAGTCCCTACAAGACCAAACATAAAAATGATATCATGAGAGCATATTTCACGTCAGTTTCACATCAATTACACGCATGTTCTAGAAGTATTTACCTGCGCTTTCTACAAGCTTCACGCACAGCTTTGCGCAGTTCTCTATAACCTTCATGTCAGCGACTTCTATTGGAGTGTGTATGTATCTTGTAGGAACAGTCAGTGCACCCGAAGGTATGCCTTCACGTATGGTAGCGCCCATCGAACCGTCAGTAGCGCCGCCGGACATGACATCAAACTGGAGCTTAATCTTATTATTGCTTGCCGTCTCCTTGACCCATTTCTTGACCCTCGGGTGTATCACGCTCATGGCATCCTTTATGTCCAGCGCAGGGCCATCCGAAAGCGTTATCGGAACTTCAGCACTGGTTATCCCGGGAACATCACCGGCTATACCGGTATCCAGTGCAAGCAACACATCCGGATTTATACCGAACGTTGAACCTCTGACGCCAATCAGTCCGATTTCCTCTTTGACTGTGCCAACGAAATATGCCGTTCCCTTGAACTGTTTGAGCCTCTTTGCAGTCTCAAGAAGGACCAGGCAACCGATCCGGTTGTCAAAGCCGTGACCAGTAACCTTGGAACCCAGGAGCTTCTCCGCAGACCCGTGATTTGTTATGAAGTCACCAATACTTATTCCGGCTTTCTTCACGTCACTTTCACTTGAAGCGCCTATATCTATGAACATTTCCTTCAGTTTCACCGGCTTCTTGCTTTCATCCCTGTCCTGTATGTGCGGGGGCTTGGATCCTATCACACCCAGCACGGAACCCTTCGAACCATGTATAATCACCTTCCGCGTTGGAAGTATCCTTTCATCCCAGCCGCCAATCTTGTCGAATATGATGAAGCCTTCCTTGTCGATGTACTTCACTATAAGGCCTATCTCATCCATATGCGCGGCAAACATTGCTACAGGGGAACCCTTACCCTTCCTTGCGATGACGTTTCCTACCTTGTCGACTTTCACTTCATCTGCATATTTCTTGAGTTCTTTCTCCATGAGAATCTGGATGTTCTCTTCGTATCCGCTTATGGCATCAGCATCTACAAGTTTTTTCAGACTGTCAAACATAACATCACCTATTAATGAATTTGATTTACACCCTTATTAACTTTGATTTGGTAAGCTCTTCGCAGCCATTCTTCTTGACAAGAATTGTATTCTCCAGCCTGCAGCCACCTGTATTTTTTTCATAAACACCAGGCTCTATCGCGATTATCATACCTTCTTTCAGCTCTACTTCTGTCCCGCTAACCGACGGGTATTCATGCACTTCCAGTCCGAGAGAATGACCAAGAGAATGTTTCACATCGAATCCGTATTTTTTCAGTCTGTTTTCAAATATGTCATGGATGGTATTGGTTTTTACTCCGGGTCTTATCATTTTTATTATATCATCCCACAATGACAGAACAACATCCGTCATCTGCTGCTGCCTTTCATTTAACTTTCCTACTGTGAACGGCAGTGTTACATCCGTAGAATAATTTTTATGAACAGCTCCGAAGTCCACCAGACCAAGCCCCTGTTTTATTGGCATATCTGAAGCAGGTGGATTGGGATGAATAAAACGTGATCTTGAACCGCTTGTCACTATGGTCTCGAATGGCGGATATTCAGATCCTCTTATCTTCAGTATTCTCTCAAGCTCGGCTGCCACTTCGTTCTCTTTCACACCTTCACGAATGAATCCCTCAAGGAACTTCAGGCCACTGTTGCAGATGTCAGCACATTTACGGATGTTATCTATTTCGTCCGGTTCCTTGACCATCCTGCACCTTTCCATCATAACGCTTACATCGATCATCCCTGAAGGCTTCAGTCCAATTCTCTCAGACATCTCCACAGTGAACTTGTTTTTCACCACGCCCATTTTTTTATATTTTTTACAGTGGTTCCTGATAGACTGATAGAGACTGAGGCTGTTCTTGCACCTGAATATTTCATCGACGTGTGCCTGCATCTGAGCCCTCTCGTAATCCAGTTCTGTTGTGATGAGTCTCACATCTTCATGGCTGACAATCAGTGCCCCGTTCAGCATACCGCTGAACCCGCTCAGGTATGATATATTGGTATCGAGTACCGGCTCGTTATTTACAAAAAGTGCAGCTTCCAATCCCTTCTCTCTAAGGCTTTCCCTCAGTTCCACTATCTTTTTACTGCCTAAGATTTTCATGTTCCAGTTATTCCAGGTCTTTTTTGCATAGAATAGCTACCGGAGACTGGATGTCTTCCTTTTCCATACCCACGAGATATTTGGTACCTTTCTCCATGGCTATACCATTAAGTTTCTGGTCCACATTTCCGTCAAATATTATCGTATGCGGATTCTCTATCGTACGGAGGGTGTTCAAAAGCTCGCTTACCGGAACCTTTCCCAGAAGCTGGCTTTTGGAGTCGAATATGCAGGCAGCTCTTGTGCCCACCAGGTCAGACAGAACATTCTTGAATTTATCCTTTTGGTCTTTCCTTATTGCCGGACCCCTCTTGAAAGTTTTCACTGCGTCCCTTCTCATGCTCCTGATTGGCGCCCTCGTTGTTTCTGTTTTTCTGACTATTCTTCTGGTCGATCTGCTTTCATACTTTTTGAACTGATCTATCGGCATCTTTTCCCTAAGCGCCTTGAATATCTCCTTCTTGCCTAACTCTTCAACCTCTTTTCCTTCAGGCGCAACAGCCACAAAGTCAATATCACACGTCTCCAGAAGTCCTTTGAGGTTAAGCTGGCCTCCACGGTCACCGTCCATGAAGGATGTCGTTTCCTTCACTTTCGATAATTCCTTCACGGCATCGGGGATGCTTGCTCCTTCTATAGCCAGTGTGTTCCTTATACCGTGCTTCAGCAGGTTTATGATGTCCGCCCGTCCCTCGACTATTATCAGATCCGCTGCGTCTTCCATGTTTGGACCGCATGGCAGTCCGTGAAATGAGGTTATTTCATGCGTCCTGACAGCCTCTTTTATCTCCTCAGACAGACCATCTGCGTCAGGTACGCCGCCATCTACGAGGCCCCTTAGTATATCCTTGGCCTTGTCTACAACGTATTTTCTCTTTTCAGAACGCGTATCTTCAACGCTGCTTATCGTTATGGTTGCATTGCACGGACCGACCCTCTCTATGGTTTCCAGCGTTGCCGCTATGAGTGCAGTTTCGGCTGCGTCAAGAGAACTGGGTATGATTATTTCACCCTCGGATTCACCGTTCTTGGATTTTACTGTCACCTCAACCCTGCCTATCCTTCCGGTCTCCTGCAGTTCCCTCAGGTTGAGATCAGACCCGAGCAGACCTTCTGTCTGACCGAACACGGCCCCTATTACGTCCGGTTTTTCAACTATTCCTTTGGCTTTTATCGTGGCCTTTACCACGTATTTTATTGAAGTCGGAGCTAACTTTGCCATAAATATCACCTTCCTTGAAATCTTCTATCCGGTTCTTACCGAATTT
>CAYUBD010000048.1:0-6001 GCA_964442905.1 uncultured archaeon
TATAGCTGCATACGTGACGTTTTCCGAATTCACCCGGGTCACTGTCCAGATCCTCTAAGATGCATATTAAATTATTCAGCTCCTGAGGACTTTCGATATAAACAAAGTCCCTGTCGCTGTTCTTTCTGAGATATCTGGAATTCATGCTTTCGAGGCCGAGGCTTTTCGCGAGAATGGCCGTTCTTCTGGAGGTAGTGTATATATTCTTTCCCTCCAGCACGCCTTCCCGGTAGAGGGCCTTCATGACGTCGTCCGCCGCATCGTAGCGGCCGAAGCATATATTGTCTGATTTGGACAGCTCACTTTCCAACTCCACCGCAACGTGCCTATACTGTTTCCTCTCCTCTGAAAAGAGCCCGCGAAGTATGCTTAAAGCCATAGTCATCATTTGGCCGGAACTCTTTTAAAGGCTTCGATGACATCTCAATTATGATTCCTGAAGAACTCAGAAAGATGCTCCTCAAGCAGCAGTACCGTTTCGCAGGCGAGCATTCAGCTGTCAAGATATGCGAGTGGACCAAGAAATCGCTCAGGGACGAGGGCGTCTGCTACAAGGAGAAGTTCTATGGAATCGGAAGCCATCGCTGCCTCCAGATGACGCCCAGCGTCGCATGGTGTCCAAACCGATGCGTTTACTGCTGGCGCGCGATAGAGAAGACTATGGAAAGTCCGAAAAAGGGTGAGAAGACAGACGAGCCCTCCGAAATCATAGATAAGTGCATAGAGGCGCAAAGGCTGCTCCTTACTGGATTCAAGGGCCTGGACAGGGTGAACACGAAGAAGTGGGAGGAGGCGCAGCATCCGAACCAGGCTGCCATATCACTTTCAGGCGAGCCTACAACATATCCGAGGATATCGGAGCTGATAGAGGAGTTCCACAGGAGGGGATTCACTACGTTCCTTGTAACTAACGGGCAGTACCCCGAGAGGCTGAAGGGCATCACGGAGCCCACTAACCTCTACATATCGCTGGACGCGCCTGACAAGGAGACTTACAGGAAAGTGGACTGCCCCATGCTGCCTGACTTCTGGGAGCGCCTGAACAAAAGCCTCGAACTGATGAGTAAATTCAAATGCGCCAGGGTGTTGAGACTGACGCTTGTCAGGGGACTGAACGACAGCAACCCGGAAGGTTACGCTAATCTCATAAAAAAGGCCAATCCTGACTACATTGAAGTCAAGGGATATGTGTGGGTCGGTTTCAGCCGGAAGCGCCTGAAGAAGGAGAATATGCCTTTTCATAAGGATGTCAAGGCATTCGCAGAGAAGATTTCCGGGATGACCGGTTATGGGTACAAAGACGAGCAGGAAGCGAGCAGGGTCGTGCTGCTTTCTAAGAAATAATCTTCTTTCCGCATTTCTGGGGCACCAGGCTTATCTTTGCATCTTTGAACTTCCTGTCCAGGCATTTTCCCCTGGAGTATTCGTTAAGGAATATTCCAAGCGCTGCGACCTCTGAGTGCGGCTGGCTGGTGACACCTATGTTGTAGTCTACGGCGTGGTAGACTTCCATGGGAACCTTCTCGCCGCCTATGACCACGAGCACGTCTTTCGCCTTTCTTATCTTCGGTATTTCCTTATTCAGCGGGAGACCGTACATGGTCAGGTGCACGCTCTTCCCTGGAAATTCCCTGACCACTTTGCGCCAGCTCTTCTCGTGCGATATTTCGAAGGGGCCGCCCCAGTTCCCGACAATCTTCTTTACGCTGGCCTCCATGCCGCCGTCATGCTCGCCCGTGTAGATGAGCTTCCCGGCGCCCAAAGCCCTTGCCACCAGAGCGCAGTGAGTGGAGATGCGCGGGTCTCTGCCTGCACGGTGTCCGAGCCTGAGAACAGTTATCATCTAAATCCCCAGGAGAAGTACGCCTATGAAAAGTCCGATAAAGAGTGATATGGCTGTCTCGTGCATCTTCCTGCCGCCCTTGACAATGGGCATCATCTGGTCCATGAAGATGAAGAGCATCGCGCCTGCGCAGAAGGAAAGTCCGGACGAAACAATAACGGCTACAGATCCCTGCAGGACTGCGAATGTGAACACTGCGCCTATCATCGCAGGGACACATGAAAGAAGCAGTATGAGCAGTATCTTATTCCTTTCCATCGCGGTCTGTGCCATCGGCAGGCTTATGGCGAATCCCCTGGGGATGTTCTGCAGTATGACAGCTATGACCATGCTCGCACCAAGGGAAGATGACAGGGCGAATCCTGCTCCTATGAGCAGTCCGGCAGCCAGGTTGTAGAGTATTATACCGGTTATGACGAGTGATCCGGTCTTCAGTATGGAATAGAGCCTGTCCTCGTACTTCTCATGGAGGTATGTATGCGGGAACAGGAATCCGGTGACCATGAAAACGACACCGCCGAGTATGAATCCGAGCGCTGTGTATGTCATCCCGCCAAGTGCCATCGCTTGAGGAAGCACGCCCAGCATTATGACCGACAGCAGAACGCCGGTGGAACCAGCGAGTGCCCAGTTGAGGATGCGCTTCTCTACCCTGAGAAACCTGTAAATCAGGCCGCCCAGCACAGTGGACGCTCCTGCCAGACACGCTAATGCGAAAACAGATAACAAGTCCATGCTCACACAGTATATTATTGTTTTTTATATTAAAGTTAGCCTACCTTTTCTTTCCAATTTTCCTGACAGGCACTTCTTCCTCAATGCCATCCATGAGCAGGTTCGAGCCGAACATGAGCTTTTCCAGTGTCTGGGATATGTAGAGCTGCTTGCTGAGCTTTATCGGATCTGAATTGCCGTGTATGGAACAGTGTATCTGCACCCTCAGGAGTCCGCTCCTCACTTCTTCCCTGGCTTTTTTCCTAAGCCCTGAAAAGCCGTCGGTTATAGGCTTGAGAAGATATGGGACCTCATCCGGGTCATCGAGTGATTTATAGAGTGCCCTGGCAAAACCGTTGTCAATCTTATGTTTCCTGATCCACAGGACAAGCGACAAATTTCTCTGACCGGTAAATATGTTCTCTAACATTACAGACACCCAATGTCAATACATGATGTTAGTATTTAAGAAACTTCGTGGAAGGCGCCCTTTATCTTCCTGAATGTCATATCCTTCCCGTGCCTGCCCGTGTAGATGAAAAAGCCGTCCTTTAGTATGATCTCCTTTGTCCTGTCTTCTTTCATCCCGGACTGCCTTACCACCAGCGTACCGTCCATCTTTACAATCCTGTGGGCTTCACCCATAAGATCCCTCACCCTCCTGGTATTTTTCAGCACATCAAAGAACATGACTATGTCCACACTGTTTTTGCCAACACCGGTTTCAATGTCGGAGTATATCGTGTCGATGTTGCCGATTCCCATCTCTTTTGCCTTTCGTTCGATCATCTCGAGCGGCGTCGGATGCAGGTCGACTGCGTGGACGGTTCCTTTGTCACCGACTATCATGGCAGCCGCGATAGTATAAACGCCTGTTCCGCAGCCGAAATCCGCCACGGTCATTCCCTTCTTCACACCGAGTGATTTAAGCTCATCCTCAGCTCGTTGTATTCTGAAGCCTCTGTGTGAAACCCTGTGCCTCACCTTCATGATAATGTGCGGTGTCCTCTTCTCGTTGTCTATATCCCTCTGCCAGAGCCAGGCCATTAAAACACCTGATTCTATTTTCCCGGGGTGTTTTA
Source organism: uncultured archaeon (assembly GCA_964442905.1). Lineage (GTDB taxonomy): Archaea > Aenigmatarchaeota > Aenigmatarchaeia > QMZP01 > JAFGSV01 > JAFGFG01. The sequence continues at coordinate 3,640 of CAYUBD010000048.1, forward strand.
AATTATAAAGCCTCGTACTCCTTTTTTAACGGGCTCGTTCAATTATTATCCATGTGGGAAGAAAGCGCAATGATGGCGCTGAAGCTAGTTATATCACTCGGACTGGGTGCTCTTGTCGGGCTTGAGAGGGAAATGGGGCGGAAGCCCGCAGGCCTCAGGACGCACATGCTCGTTTCTATGGGCGCATGCCTTTTCACAATAGTTTCTATAACCGAGTTCGGTATGGACCCGGCCAGGGTGGCATCCGGGATAGTGACTGGAATAGGTTTCATAGGCGCTGGAACCATAATGGGATCAAAGGCCAAGATAAAGGGCATAACGACAGCGGCCACGCTTTGGGTAACAGCGGGAGTCGGCCTTTCCATAGGGGTCGGCATGTACATACCCGCAATTCTGGCATCTATACTCGTATTCATGGTCCTGCAGATGTGGAGAATAGAGATTGATATCGGTGAATAGATTTTTTAATATCCTTCTGGTAAATAACGCTTATGAAAGCTCTCTACATGAAAGACTCATATATCAGGGAATTCGAAGCTACTATAACGAAGGTCACTGACGGCAAGTTCGTCGTACTCGACCAGACCGCGTTTTACCCCAATTCGGGCGGGCAGCCCCACGATACCGGAAAGATGACAAGGCTTTCTGATGGCGCAGTATTCAACGTGGTCTTCGTAGGTAAGTTCGGTGGTGACATAAGCCATGAGATACAGAATGTCGATCCGGCAGAACTCAAGCAAGGTGACGCCGTCAGGTGTGAGATAGACTGGGAGAGGAGATACAGGTTCATGAGGTCGCATACCGCCTCCCACATAATAAGCGGTCTTATAAACGAGAAGACCGGTGCCCTGATAACAGGGAACCAGATAGGTCTTGACAGAACGAGGATAGACTTCTCGCTCGATGATTATGACCCCAACGTCATGAGCGGTTTCATCAAGGAAGCAGGTGATAAGGCTGCCAAAGGTGCACCTGTAGAGGTATCATTCATCTCCAGGGAAGAAGCTGAGAAAACTGACGGTCTTTCAAAGCTTGCGAAGGGTCTTCCTTCCGGGATAAACGAGATAAGGATAGTCGACATCGTAGGTATAGACAGGCAGGCTGACGGCGGCACGCACGTGAAGAATACCAGGGAAATCGGTGGGGTGGAATTCGTTAAGTGCGAAAACAAGGGCAAAAGCAATCGTCGGGTCTACTTCAGGCTGGAATGAGTGAAACATATTTTTAAGACACATATACAATTTTTATTACATGTCTGTTCCTCTGGGAGACGAGATGAAAAAGGATGTCACATTGATACATCCTGACAAAACTGTGAGATACGCAGGTCAGATTCTGAAGGCTGTGGACATAGGATGTGTCATCGTGGTTGACAAAGGGGGGCCAGTAGGTATACTGACGGAGAGGGACATAGTGCAGAAGGTCGTTGCCGATGGACGGAAACCGGATGAAATAAAAGTCGGGGACATCATGACCAGGAACCTGGTAACGCTGAAGAAGCAGAACACGGTCGAAGAAGCCGTAGACCTGATGGAAAGAAAGCGCATAAAAAAGATACCCATATCAGAAGATGACGGCCAGATAGTGGGCATAGTGACGATGACCGACATGCTGAAATGCATTAGAGAAGCTGAGAAAGAATACGAGAAAGACGGTCACTGATATCATAGTTCATTACGGATTTGCTCTGATTGATAATTCGGGAATTGCCTTCGGGGTTCTTTCTCATCTACATGATGAACATAATAACAGTATCATCATCGTTCAATTTTGATGACATATACATTAGCTGGTCAAGTGCGTAATCTATATCCTCATCGCTGAGGTCATTAACCTTCATTATCATATCATTGTATAACGGGGAAAGAGCGTGCATGAATCTCCTGAAGTCGCTGTAATTCCTCGGGTTATCCTCTGCAAATGATTTCAGGGTGAGCTGATACGTCTCTGTATCGAACCCGGTGAGCGTCTTCATCGCATCTGTCCCGTTGTAATAGTCCGTTACCAGAATGCTTGGGGAAACTATCTGAACAGTCTTCCTGTTTGCAGTATCGTAATTCATGAGAATATTACAGAAGCGAACAAATAAGTTTTTAACCGCCTAGTTTTTCTTTCCGTGCCTGCCACTCCTGCCGCCGAGTATCCTCTTCAGGAACTTCTTGAAACGCGGCATCTCCCGCTCCGCGTAATGGTCTTTCATATTATTAGATAGCCCGGAGCCTGCTTAAAAAGCATGTGACCCGGACGTGCTCCCGATTCAGGGTCCGATGCCCTTTTAAAATTACATTCCAATCCTGATTCATGAAGGAAATGAGGACGTCGGAATACATCGCATTGGTGTCGACTCCCGGTATGTTCCTGA
>CAYUBD010000049.1:0-5777 GCA_964442905.1 uncultured archaeon
TATGCTTCGAAACCCTGGTATTGGGCCGTTTTTTCAATTTGCTGTAACATTTCCCTGGTCTGATAGCCATACAAACACCTTTGCGTATAAAGGTAAGTATTTTATAACAGGCTTTTAAATACTTTAAGCATAATTAAATTAAATTATTTAAATTTGTTACTAATAAATAGGAAATGTGAGCAAAATGAAGGCAGTAATACTGGCAGGCGGGTTTGCAAAGAGGCTCTGGCCCCTGACAAAGGATACACCCAAGCCGCTGCTTCCGGTGGCCGGAAGGCCTATGATAGAGCACATACTGGAGAAGCTTTCTGCTGTCGATAATCTGGAAAAGATATACATATCGACAAACAGCAAGTTCGGGGACCATTTCAGCCAATGGCTGGAGACATTCGAAATGAACAAGCACATCGAAGTCTTTATTGAGGAGAGCACGGCAGAGGAAGAAAAACTCGGTGCAGTGGGCGCGCTCGGCCTGCTGCTGAGAGAGAATGACATAGACGAGGATGTCATAGTATTAGCAGGTGATAATATTTTTGAGTTCGATATCTCCGAGTTCCTGTCAGGTCATAACGGACGGCCACATGTCGCTCTTTACGACATGCTCGACAAGGATGCAGTGAGGAACAAATACGGCGTAGTTCAGCTGAATGAAGATGGTATAATCAGCAATTTCCAGGAAAAACCAGAGAATCCCGCTTCCACGCTAATAAGCACCGGCTGTTACTTCTTCCCGAAACACACAGTGAAGATGATACATGAATATCTTGAGCAGGGGCGGAATCCCGATGCGCCGGGCTTCTTCATATCATGGCTTTCGCAGCAGACTGACGTGAAGGGATTCGTTATGAAAAACAGCATGCGGTGGTTTGACATAGGTTCCATAGAGAGCTACGAAGAGGCAAACCGGATATACAACGAAAAGAATTAGACCCTCTTCCCGTATTTCTCAAACACGCATACGAACGTGAGGTCTGTTTTTCCCGTGTTGAATACTTTGTGGAAAGCGCCGCTTGGTATTATCACGATGTCACCCGCTTTCACGGAAAATTCGTCATCATCAAGCTTCATCTTTCCATTGCCCTCTTCAAAATTATACACCTCTTCAGCGCCTTTGTGATTATGGCCGCTGGTTTCCTTCCCTGGATGAAGGACCGTAAGAGAAACATTGAGATGTTCGAGCTTTGATACATCTATCACAGTATAAACGTCGTTCTGCTTAACGGTTTTACCTGCCTTTCCAAAATCGTCAATCGAGAACTTCATACCAATCACTTATTTATTTCGTTATCTGATTATAAGTTTATGAGCATGAAAGACGTGAATATAACCGTCACAGGCGGCGCCGGTTTCATAGGGTCCTGGATAGCTGAAGCACTTGCCAAAGATAACACTGTTAAAATAATTGATAACCTGCACACAGGAAAATCCGAAAATATCAAAGAAATGGATGCGAAGTTCGTAAAAGCTGACATAAGGGACAGCAAAGCCGTTTTTGATGCATTGAAGGATTCTGACGTGGTTTTTCACCAGGGAGCCAACGTCCAGATACAGGCTTCAATAGACGATCCCGGGATGGACGCTGACATAAACATAGGCGGAACGCTGAACGTCCTCGAGGCATGCCGAAAACATGACATAAAGCGTCTCGTATTTGCGTCATCGTCTGCCATTTACGGTAATCCTGAGAAGGTTCCGGTATCCGAAGGCCAGCGACCGGATCCGTTATCCCCATATGCGCTCTCAAAGCTCGCCGGTGAGACATACGTGCGGCTTTACAATCAGCTCTACGGAATAGAGACAGTCTCACTCCGTTATTTCAACGTCTATGGACCCAGGCAGAACCCTGACAGTCCGTATTCTGGAGTCATCTCCATTTTTACGAAGAACGTGAAGCTTGGAAAGAGACTGGTCGTCTTCGGTGACGGAGAGCAGACCAGGGATTTCGTTAACGTGAAGGATGTCGTCAGTGCAAATATCCTTGCTGCACAATCCAAGGATGCTGTGGGAAAGGCTTTCAACATAGGCACCGGAAAGTCCATATCACTTAATGAGATGATATCGGTTCTGAAAAAAATAAGCGGAAAGAAGCTGAACGTCGTGCACGAGAAACCCAGAAAAGGCGAAGTGAAACATTCCCGCGCCGATATAGGCTTGGCAAAGAAAATTCTTGGGTACGAACCGACTATAGAATTTGAAGACGGCCTCAAGGAACTGTTATAATTTTCTAATATCAATACCGATATCAATCGCTCTCACGGAATGAGTCAGTACACCCACCGATATCCAGTCGACTCCGAGCCCTGACAGCTTTGCTATATTTTCCTCATCCACACCGCCGGAGACCTCTACGAGGGTCCTCCCGCCAATCATGCTGACAGCTTTCTTCATAATATCGAAAGGCATGTTATCAAGCATTATCACGTCAGCTCCGGAATCGATAGCATCCGTTACTTCTTCAAGAGTCTTCACTTCAACCTCTATCCTCTTGCCGGTCTTCTTTGCATTTTCCACAGCCTTCCTGAGTCCCACGATGTTTATGTGATTATCCTTTATGAGAATCTCGTCGTATAGACCTTTGCGATGGTTTTTTCCGCCACCACATTTCACGGCATACTTCTCAAGCACCCTGAGACCCGGGGTGGTTTTCCTGGTATCGAGAAGCATAGTTTTTCCGTTTTTTATTTTTTCCGACATCTTCCTGGTTTTTGTGGCTATGCCGCTCAGCCTCTGAAGGAAGTTGAGCGCAGTCCGTTCTCCTGCCAGGATTGCCCGGGCGTCTCCTTCCACTTCAGCAAGAATCCGGCCATTCTTCACTGCATCACAATCTTTCACGATATTCTTAAATTTGACCCCGTCATCCAGGCTCTTGAAAACGAGTTCGGCAACTTCAAGCCCGCATACGACACAGTCATCCTTGGCACGGATGACTGCACTGACTCTTATACCTGAAGGTATAGTACTCCGGGTAGTTATGTCGCCAGTTCCTACATCCTCATCAAGCGCATTACGCACTATCTTTCTGACTTCTTCTTCCATAATAAAGACTCGATATTGCAGGGAGTCTGCGCTCGTGCTCAGAATCCTTTATCATCTTCCGGGCTGCTCAGATGTTTATCCATCCCGCATCACCTGCTATGTGGTATTCGATTCCATTATTCTTGAAGTCTATGTCCTTCCATATATGAGTGTTGTCAATCACAAGTTTGCATTTCTTTAGGGATTTCAGTATGGAATCGTGAGTAGTGAACTTATAATGCTGATGGTCTGCGACTATCAGCAGCGCATCGAATTCACCGAGCCCGTACGGGAACTTGAAGGAGTCTGCTCCAGTTATCCTTTTGATTTCTTCGTCTTTGTAGTATGGGTCGTTGACCTTCACGCCAATCCCAAGCTCCTTGAGCCTCTTCGCAATCTTTATGGTCGGGGACAGTATGTCGACCTTGATGTCGCCCTTGTACGCAAGACCGAGGATGCCGACGTTCTTTACCCCCCTTTTCTTCAGGCTCTCTGCGACCAGTCCGGGCTGTTTCCTGTCCGATTCTATTGTCTCCTTCAGTATCGTGACTTTCTCAGGATGCTTCGCGCCCAGAAGAACATACTGGCTTGAAAGCGGTATGCAGTAGCCTCCTGTACCGAAGCTTGGCGTATATGTCCCTATGTTCCACTTGGTGCCCACAAGCCTGAGCACTTCAGTCATGTTGACATCAGGATAGGCGAGCGACAGCTGGTTCGCAAGCGTTATCTCCATGTGCCTGTATGCGTTCTCAATGCTCTTTACCATCTCAGCATGCTTGTGGTCCGGGGCGGGCACGAGACTGTCGCATACGACTGACAGGGCTTCCCTCATCAGTTCCGTAGTCTCCGGGGTAGTCCCGCCGAATACCCTCGGAAGCAGTTTAAGACTTTTCTCAGGTGATACGAACCAGTCCCTTCTCGGGGCAACGCCGTAAAGCATATCTTTGCCTACTGTAATTCCGGCTTCCCTGAATATGGGCAATACAATATTATCGCTTCTTCCTGGAGTAAGTGTTGACTCAACTATGACTATTGGAGGCCTGTCGTATTTCACGTCTTTGAGGCTTGTTATCTTCCTGATGACATCCACGAGTATGTCGTCGTAAGGCTCACCGCCCTTTTCTGTCGGTATGCAGACGAAGTGTACGGCTATGTCGGGAGCCATCATATCTTTCGGCTCTGTTGTAGCATGGAGCATATCTCTTTCCACGAGGTTTTTTATGTCAAAACCCAGCCAGTATTCAAGATTCTCTATGGGTATTTCCCCTTTGTTTATCATGTCTACTTTTTCTTTGACAACATCAAGACCGATTGTCTTGACACCATTGAATGCCATGTGAGCTATTGTAGTGAAACCTATGAAACCGGTTCCCCATACACCAACCCGTTTCCTGCCGCTTAAAAGCTCTTCCTTGAGTCCCATATCAGTACCTTAGAAGACAATTAAAATGAAGCTTTTAAATAGATATTCCCAATTGTGTCCAGTTTATTACCAACGTTTTGGGGCGAGATTCCGGACAAAGCATATAAACCAACGCCTGAAAGATAATTTCATGAGAATAAGCGTTATAGGCTCCGGATATGTGGGTCTTGTTACAGGTGCATGCTTCGCAGAGATTGGAAACCATGTGATTCTGGTAGATGTCATTCAGGACAAGGTAGATAAGATAAACAGCGGAATATCCCCGATCTTTGAGGAAAAGATTGACAGGATGCTGAAGAAGAACATCGGGCACGGAAGGCTCCACGCAACCACTCACATGGAAAAGGCCATACTTGATACGCACATGACTTTCATAGCCGTTGGCACACCTTCAAAGAGTGACGGCTCCGTAGATCTGGTTTACATCAAAAAAGCCGCTGAGGAGATAGGGAAAGCGCTGAAGAAAAAGGATGAATACCACACAATCGTTGTCAAATCAACCGTGATACCGGGAACAACTGAGAATGTCATCCTTCCGATAGTTGAAAAGTTCTCCGGAAAGAAGGCAGGCAGGGACTTCGGCGTTGCCATGAACCCGGAATTCCTTAAGGAGGGGATGGCTGTCGCTGATTTCATGAATCCTGACAGGGTCATAATAGGCGCAATCGACGGGAAGTCCGCGGAAAGGGTTTCCGCTCTTTACAGTGATTTCAAGTGCCCGGTAATGAAGACCAATCCAAGGACAGCCGAGATGATAAAGTATGCAAGCAACGCCTTCCTCGCCACGAAGATATCGTTCTCCAATGAGATAGGAAACCTGTGCAAGCGTCTCGGCATAGATTCATACGAGGTCGCAGACGGCATGGGATATGACAGCAGGATAGAAAGGAGATTTCTTAATTCAGGCATAGGATACGGAGGTTCCTGTTTTCCGAAGGATGTGAAGGCCATAATAGCGAAGGGAAAGAAGACCGGGCTGAAGATGGAAACACTGGATGCGGTTGAAAGCGTGAACAGGGAACAGCCACTAAAGGCCGTTGATATGCTCAGAAAAAAGATACCAAGGCTGAAGGGAAAGACCATTGCAATCCTGGGGCTGGCATTCAAGCCGGGAACGGATGACATAAGGGAGGCGCCGTCGCTGTTAATAGTTCCAGAGCTGCTGAAATCAGGCGCAATCGTAAAGGCTTACGACCCTAAGGCTGGAGAAAACTTCAGGAAGGAATTCCCTGACCTGGAGTACACGTCGAGCGCAGATGCTGCGATTGAAGGAGCAGACGCATGCCTGCTGCTTACGGAATGGGACGAATTCAAAAAGCTTACTGATGAAGATTTCAAG
>CAYUBD010000050.1:0-5766 GCA_964442905.1 uncultured archaeon
TCAAGGATACCGGCCTCTCGAGCCGGGGACCCGGGTTCAAATCCCGGCGGGGGCATAGTTTCTTTTTGTCCACATTAGGTCTAGTGGTATTGATTCCTATAACATCGATATTTATAATTATAAAGAGATTCGGTTATCATAATCACAACCTCATGTCTCATGTTATTATCTATAAAATAATAAGGACCAAATATAATCATGTTGAAGGTAGTTAAATCAGATTTTAGCAAAGACGTTTTTGATGTACAAAATGATCCTATGGAAAAAGGGCCATGGTTGTGGTGGCTCTGGTTGTTTATACTCAAGAATGAGAAGAGTAAAGAGAAACCAAAGCAAATTGCAATAGTCTGGACTACGAAGAATGTTGATTCTGCAACAAAAAATGGGAAAGTTTTGTTTAGTAAAGGACATAAAGGCACAAAAGGTGCGGTCGCTGCATGGTTTTTTGACGGGAAAAAGATGCATGAAAACATAGTACTTGAAAAATGCGATGTAATTGTCTCAAGAAATGAATTGCATTCAACGGGGAACACAAAAACATCATTTTGTTCCGAGAATGAAAAATACGTGGTTCGTATAGGTGATGACTTCAAACTTATAGCAAAAAATGATAACAAAAACGCACTATCAGTACCATTTCACACTACTTACATTCCTATTTCAGGGAAAGGTCTTTCAGAGATAAAGGCAAATCGCATGGAGGTTTCGGGAAAAATAATGGGCGAGAAAGTTAATGGTACTGCATATTTCCAGAGGGTCTTTGCTGATTCGCCTCTTATCCCATGGGAATGGGGACTATTCCACTTTGAGAACGGTGGCATACTTACATATGGAAACCATAACATTTTTGGTAAATCATTCAACCAATTTTTAGAGTTTTCAGATGGTAATAAGACATACAAATTCAATGAAATTCGCATTAAAATGACAGATAATGACCTTCCTGTATTTCATGTAGAGGGTGAGAATTCGTCTGAAAAGGTAAAGGTAAAAATAGCATCTTATGCAAAGTCATTCTGGGAATTCAAGGAAAATGTTTTGTTCGTCATCCCAGAAAGTGTGACCTACAGGGAATATTTATCCACGATAACTAGTTTTGAACTCATAAACAAGAGAAACGGGGAGAAAATCGGTATGAAAAATCTTGGAGCAGGTGTAGGAAACGTGGAGCATACGACTGGATTTATTCAATGAATAGAATAGTTTCATCCAATAGATTACAAATCATGGCACGAACAATTTGTCCACAATTCGGCGGGGGCACTTTAAAGTTCTCCTGTCATAGGATTTTTCATCTTAATCGTCATCAACTAATCCTGGTTCACCTGGTCCATCAATGACCTCATCGTCAAAGTCATCAGGAAGTGGAGACACATCATCATTTTCTTTAACTATTGGTGCGATATCAACCTGATTTCCGCCGTCGATAACTACATCTGTTTTAACTTCAGTAGTCAGACCGCCGTCTCCTGTGCCTTCTGATATTTCAATTTCTGGGGTCAGACCATCGTCACCGTGGCCTTCCTCAGTCACTACCACGGGCTCAAGGTCGCCATCTCCTGTGCCTTCTAACATATCATTAACAACCATAGTTTCGTTTTTCTCCCCCAGTTCCCCAAACTCGCTTGTTCCCGGTGCAAAAGTTCTTTCAGCAATCTGTCCTTTTATTCCATCGATCTCTTCTTTCATTTCATTATATCTGGTTCGTCCTTCAGTTCCATTAACATCGATTGTGTTTTGTTCTGTTTTGTTTTCAAATCTTCCTAAAATGCCATCAATTTCATTTTCAATGAGGTAATTCACTAAACCTTCTTCAGTTCTGACAATAGTGATTTTACCGCATTTTTCTTCCAGGAAATTATCATTTTCGTCAAAACACTGAGGAATCGATTCTTTCATTGTTGGTTCTTTGTTTTCAGGTCTTTTTCCTATAAAATTACCATATTCATCCCAGTCATCATTTGTCTCTTTTAAATGGTCATATTGTCTGCATTCCGGTTTATCATTCTCATCCCAACACTCCTCAGGAACTCCATCTGAAGGCTCTATATTGTATTCTATCATGTAAGACTTCTCTCTGAACAAGTTCATTAAGAAATCGGGAACAAAACTTTCTGCAAAATTATCTCCTTCTTTGGGCTTCATAGAGTCTAATTCATTACAAGAGACCTCGTCATTTTTATATTTACATTCAATAGCCAGAGCAACCATTTTTTCACATTTTGCTTTTTGTTCAACATCGGCATTAGCTTCGCAATTGCATGTACCGGGATCATTTATACAACTTCTAATCTCTAACATCAACTCAGCAAATAATTTCATTTGAATATCCTTTAATTTTGTTAATTCTTCTTCAAGCCCCGGGATAGCCGTGTCTGGATTGCACTCTTCTTCATTCAACATTAAAACAAAATCTTCTTTTGCAAGCTCTTTACAATATTCAAAAGTCTTTTCGGTAAGGGTTGCAATCAGCATTGTTTTTTCTTCTTCAAAAATATAATCTTCAAATTCATCCGGAAGATCAGTTTCGTTGTTAATCCTGTTAATGGTCTTTTCAACATTTTCCTTGATTTCATCAACCGTATTCAAAGAGACCGTTTCCTGAATTGTCTGAAGTCTTTTTTCGGCGTTGTTGAGATTCTGCACAGCTTCATCCATGTTTTCGTTTTTTGCATTTGCTATTGCCGAGTTTACCTCTTTTTCCCTTATTTCCAGATTCAGATTTATCCTGTTATCCCCATAAGTAAATACCATCCTGAATTCATCTATGAATCTGTCAAATATGGAATATGTCTGAGATAAATCTGGCTGTGTCTGAGATTCAACCAAATACGGTGTAAGTAGCACACTTAAAAAGAATATTATACCGATAATCCCTTTCATAATATTATATTGCAATTTCAACTCTTTAATAGATTTTCAACGGACGGAAAATCTAAGAAGCCTTTCGGAGAACTTGAACTCACCTATCCACAGGTAGCTGCCATCGAATGCCGGAACCGCCGGCCAGAAAAACGTTTCCTTTCCTATACTAGGAGTGCGTCCGTTGGTACGGACCCCAGAATATCTCTCCCATATCCTCCCTCCCTGTGGCACTAATAATCTTAAAGAAGCATGCCTGTGGTATGCTCTGCGTTTCCTATTCCTTTACCGAGCTTAAGCGTTCTGCCGTTTTTCTTGTCCAATAAGATAAGGTCCGAAACAGTGGCAGGATACTCGTTGTATACGAGCTTGCTTGGAAAGAAGCCGAATGCGCGTTTTCTGAACGTCCAGGACGAATGCGCGTAAGACTTCACGGTAAAGCTTATCTTTTCATTTTCGTTCTCACCGCTGACTTCAAAATCGGGGACCTCCGTTCCCTTCCTTTTCACTTTAATGTTATTGAACTCATGCGTACTCCTGCCGTCGAAAATTGATATGTCCTGCTTTATGGACTTGCCGAGTGCGTGGGGATTGAAGTATGTCAGGATGCCGCCATTATCGAAATGGAATATTCCCCAGTACCAGCTAGGTGACGGAGCATTCACGAAGACGCGCTGGAAGTATGCGCTCCCCCCGATAGATTTGCCTTCTGCTTTCCCTTTCAGGTCGAAATGATTGGCCCGCATGATGGAATACCCCTTCTTTCCGATTATATTATTGGTATGATACTCGGGTCGCATGAAATCGTGCTTTTTGACCATCTCGGCGATGAACTCGAAATCATTTCCTATCTTTACGGTACTTTTCTTTCCATCGACAGCAAAGGATGTAGGCGTTTTTGAGTCCGTGGTTATGCTGTCTTTTCCGACTTTCAGAGTGCACCGGTCCAATAGGAAGTTATGATGCATCTTTTCGCCGTCGAAGTACCATGCGGCTACGGCACCGCCCAGCATGTTCCTGTCATCAATATTCGGTTTTATCTTCAGGCCATTGCAGTCTATGACCTTCTCATTTTTGGTCGACCAGAGTATCATCAGCTGCCTTGGCTTCTCCGGGTTCTTCGGGTTGTCAAAGAAGAACAGCCAGAACCACCACCACCATGAGCCCTTTGGCATCGGCTCGTCCTTTATGTCGAAAACTTTCTTTGCAAAATTCACATGGGAAGGTGACGTCATATTATTACATACAATCACTATTTTAAGTAATTCCCGGTATATGCTAACTATGAAAAGTATGACGATTGGTCTGTTCAACGACAGCGAAATGGGGGGTATTCTGGGGAAGAAGGGGACAGTTACAGACATAAAATTCTACAACCGAAAAGACGGTGATGTCGTCTACACGTTCATTGAACCGGTCGACGAAAAGGTTTCTCCCAAGAGTCAGATAATGGGAACGATAGATGCGGCAATCGTGTCCTTCGAGAATCCTACTCCTGAAATGGGGGAGACCATACTCATGCTTGATGCGTTGGGTATAACAAAGGGCGTAGCTGTAGCCGCACATGGAACTGACCTGAAGCAGGTTGTAGAGATGACTAAAGGCACGACACTCGAAAGCTTCACCATGATAGAGAAGGAACAGCATCACATACTTGACACGCTTTCCAAAATAGATAAAGAGTTTGACACCGGTTCACCAGTAAGTGTAGACATTGACCATTCATTCAGTGTCAGGGGAGTGGGAGAAATTGCGCTCGGATTCGTCAAGACTGGAATCGTCAAGAAGCATCAGAAGCTTACGGTTATGCCTTCAGGTAAGGAAATACTTGTCAGGTCGATACAGATGCACGACAAGGATTATGACGAAGCGCCGGCCGGATCAAGGGTTGGTCTGTGCATAAAGGGCGCGTCGGTTGAGGAGATGAAAAGGGGGACAATCATATGCGAACCCGGAGCGTGCATTTCCTCATCGAAGATTAATCTGAAATTCAGCAGAAACAAATTCTACGCAGACGGGCCTTCTGAAGGAAGCTTCCATGCAACGGTGGGTATGCAGACCATTCCTGTAAAAGTGAGCGGCATCTCTGGGGACTCGCTCACAATAGAAGCTGACAGGATTTTTGTTTACAGGGAAAGCGATGTTTTCATTCTGCTGGACCTGAACGCGGCAAAAGTTCATTTAATCGGAAGCGGAAAAGCGTTGTGAATTAAAGCAGCCCATCCAGCTCAGGTATATTCCTGAGGTTTTCGGGAGGCCTTGCACCGAGCTGCTCAACTATCTTACCAGCGATTATTGAACCTATGGTTCCACACGTCTTCAGGTCCTTGTCTCTGGAAAGCCCATAAAGGAAGCCTGCCGCATAGAAGTCTCCGGCACCTGTTGTATCGACGGCATTGGCCTTCACTGCATCAACTCTTATTATATCACTGTCTTTTGATTTGATGAGGGAGCCCCTTTCTCCGAGCTTGACAACAGCTATGCCGCATATTTCTGATATTTTCTTTACAGCATCATCGGGTCCAAGCCCAGTGAAGACCTTCGCCTCTTCCTCGTTGAAGAATGCTATGTCGGCATAATCCCTGACTATCTTTTCAAGATATTCCTTATTCCTTTCTATGACACCGGGATCGGAAAGATCTATAGATATCCTGACCCCGTTTTCTTTGGCCAGTTTCATCAAATAGGCTGCAGATTCCCTGAGCACATCATGTTCAAGAATATAGGCTTCTGTATGAAACATCTTTGAATCTCTAACATCTCCACCCACATCGTGCAACTCGTCTTTCTCAAGCGTAATGGACGCGGCAAGATTGACAGCGAATGTCCGTTCACAATCAGGAGTCACGAGGTTGATAACCCGGCTTGTTCCATCAACCCGGGACTTCTTTATCCTGGACTTTA
>CAYUBD010000051.1:0-5682 GCA_964442905.1 uncultured archaeon
TAATCGGATAATTTTCAAGAGCAGTAAGGCTTATAAATCATCCCTTCAATAATTGATTGTAAACTCTCTCCGAGAGGAAATATGGCATTTGAGAAACTCGAATCAATAAAGTGCAATTGCACGATTTGTGGGTCCAGATTCAGGGTTACGATAGACAGATTGGGTAATGTGAACCCCATTGCCAAATACTGCGCATTTTGCAGGTCGTTGCTCGAAGAAGTCGAGGAAATTGAGTACAAGAAGTGATGACTTCAGTCGCTTATGATGTTTATGCCATGCGGACGCGCGGTTTCCTTAGCTCTCTCTGAAAGCCTTGTTACCACGGCGTTCTTCCCGAAGGTTTCCAATGAATCAAAGCCTGCGTGGTATATGGCTTCCTGAAGCGCCCTTGTGTAATTCTCTACTCCGGGCTTGACCCTGCCGCCGTATGGGATGGTTCCGCTCACTCCCTGGAAAGTCGCGGTGCCGCTGTTCGACAGAGGCGTCGTGTACCTCTTCATGTCACCCGTGGTTTCAAAAGCCTCCTTGGACGCCTCGCCGTAAATCTTCATGGCCTTTATCTGGTCTTCGCCTATTTCACCCTTCTTTTTCAGCGCACCAGTCACCCTGTCTACCCGGTCGGCCGCGGATTCGTAGAAGCACCCCATCATCTTCCCGAGCATGACCGCCTGTGCGTCGGCCGCGAGCGCTACTACTATGTTGTCCGTTCCGTCCAGCCCCCCGTCGGCTATCAGCGGTATGTATATGCCGCCGTTTGCGCCGCCGGTATCTTCGAAGTACTGGTCCCGCTCATCCACCAGCTCGACCTGCGAATCGAAGGGAGGCATGCCCACGCCAAGGACGCTGTTCGTGCTGCATATCGAGCCGGGGCCCATGCCATGCTTTATGGCATCCGCGCCGGCTTCGACTAGGTACCTGAAGCCGTCCTTCACCGCAATGTTCCCCCCGCATATCGGGACATAATCACCGAATGTTTTCTTGTAGCCATTCAGGAATTTCGTGTAGTGTCTTATCAGGTCGCGCGGGAACCACTTCTGCGCGTCAGACATGTCTATGAACAGCATGTCAGCTCCAGCCTCAAGGACCTTTTCAACCCTCTTTTCCCAGCCCTTGTGCGTGTCTATGGCAGCGCCGACCTTGTACCGCTCGTCCTTCTGCAGGAAAACAAGCCTGTCAAACCTTCCATACCCGTCAATCACGGGCACCCATCTGAGATTCTTTTCCTCAAGGTACTTCTTTATTTTGCTGTCACTCATCCTGCTCCTGCATACGTGTATGCTGCTCTCCCCGCCAGCGTTATAAGGCATCATCACATGCGAGATAGGCATGCTCAGGTCCATGCTGTCATGAACCGAGGGCCTGTACCGGAACATGCCCATGAATTCAGCCTTCCTTCCGACTACTGGTATGTTGGTGTGCCCGGTTTTCTTGGCCTCGGCTATAGCAATCCCAAGAGGATTGTTGTCACGCACCGTTGTGGGCTCGGTCAGGGATTCTATGTCGCCGACCTTCACCTTGTTTTTCTTGACGTGCTCTACTATCTCTGCCTCTCTCTCAATCGTCAGTCCTCTGGGCGCCACGCCCATCCCTCCGGCCTTACCGACCTCAAGCCCGAGGTCTTTATCTGTGATGGACCGCATGCCGGCAGATATCAAAGGCTTCTGGAGCCGGACTTTCCTGTCCTTGTCTATGTAAGTAGAAATGTCCACATCCTCGGGAGTGAACGGTGTCTCAGAAGCAGGAATGCCAGGACGTACCAGGAAGTCGCCCCATGTCGTTCCTATGTAGTCTCCGCGTATTCTGTCCTTTATTCCCATATCATTATTGCACCGAAAAGTTTTAATAGGTTTTCCGTCCCACCGCATCCCCTTAAAAAAGTTGCTGCCATTATGTTGTGAATGAGAAAGCTTGTGGCAGGCGTCCTGCTAGTGGGCTCGCTGATATTCGGCTCGCCGAGGAAGGCGGAGGCCCAGGCCGGGGCGCCTTACGTCTCTCCCTCACATTATTTCGAGAGGGAGCTCAATTACGGGCACAAGCAGCATCCGTACTACACGGCAGTGACGCCCGGCTTCGACGGCGGGATGAATTGGCCGGTCATGGAAGTCACGCTTCTCATGGACGAATATCTCGACCTCGGCCTCCCCAGGCCTTATTCTTACGTTTCCGCGAAGTACGCCATGGATAAGGCTCCCATCTGCGGAGAAATGGACGTGTATTTCGGCGATTACCTGGACGACATGGTGCCTTTCTGGGGCCTTGGCGTGCATTCGCACACGAAATCCGGAAATTTCCACTGGCAGGCCCTTGCAGAAGGCAGGCTACACCAGCTCAAGGGCGTCAAGGCATACACCACCACGATACTGAAGAGGGCCGCCGGGGGTCAGTACTTCATGGATGTCCATCCCGGGGTCGGACGGATGATGGTTGCCGACAGCGGAAAGCCGACGCTCACGAGGGACATGACCTGGGACCTGTACGCCAATGCCGGCTTCACGGGGAAGAAGGGCAACACGTTCGCGCTTTCCGTTGACTTCGATGAGGGAAAATTCAGGAACGCGTCTGCCGGATGGGGGAAGCGCGGCATTGACGTCCGGTTGGGAATCGACAGCAAGAGGCATGTCATTCCCTCATTCAACTACAGGAACGTCATACTGAAATCCGGCAAGAAGAGAAGGTAGCCTTCCCGAAAATATTTAAAGGCCTGCGCTGATTATATAGAGATTGAAGGTGGGATTATGATCATACCCGTGAGATGCATAACATGTGGAAAGCCCGTGGGGCAGTACTGGGAAGAGTTCAAGCAGAGGACAGCCAAAGGCGAGGACACGAAGAAGGTTCTTGACTCAATGGGCATCGACAGATACTGCTGCCGGGCACTGTTTATGACGCACGTGGATCTGACCGAGAAGGTCGGTAAGTTCCAGAAGTAGAACCCTTTTGAGCATGTATACGCTCAAAAGCGCTCACCGGAAAGTACGCAGGTCTGCACTGAATTCTCAAGCGTCCACGGAAAACGATTTCATGGTTTTGGCGTTGCGGGCTTTTGAAGAGTCAGGAATGAGTTCCCTCCTCTCCGCTGATGCGGAAACAGGCGGAAGCCTCTAAGAGTCTGCATTCAGAATCTCCAGTAAACAGTGAATATCCTTATTATTGCCTGGACTGTGCAACCTATAGATACTATCAGATTAAGGACAAACAGCACTGTCAGCGACCAAGCCCATTCTACCCCGAAGAAAGCTATCAGCCATGGTAATATGTTGAACCACGCAAGCCATGCATAGATGATGACTCCTATTACCGGTATAAAACCAATAAGCAGAAGGATACCGAGTGCGATCTGAGTCACTATGGCTATGAGCACGCCTGCAGGACCATATGTGAGGAAGCAGAACACTATACCAAGGAGAAGAGCAATAACGTTCGAGTATATGTAAAGCTTTTTCTTAACCATGTTTATTATTATTCTATAGGACACTAAAAAATAAAAGCTGATGTTTATGAGTATTTTACCTGTTCACATAGAAGACGTTACCGTTAGCATGAAGCTGGGCGTGGATGTCCCGCTTGATAGGATGGTATCGGATGAAGAGAATGCCGAATACGAGGCCGAAGATTCCAGTGGTGTTGTCTACAGGATCAAGGAGCCGAGGGCTACAGCTCTCCTATTCTCCTCAGGGAAGATCGTATGCACCGGCACCAAGAGCATCCGTGAAGCTGAAGACGCCATGCGCATTGTCGTGGAAAAGGTAAGGGAACTGGGCGTTGAATTGCCTTCAGAGCCTGTGATGGAAATAGAGAGGATAGTCGCCGCTTTCCGTCTGAAGGACGCTGTAAACCTTGGAGAGCTGGCGCCCAAACTTGAAGGTGCCAGTTATGACACGGAAAAACACCCCGGAATCGTTTGCAGGACGGAGGAACCTGCGGCCGAATTCCTTATACTTGAAAGGAAGATAATCTGCACATGCGGCAGAAGCATAAAGGAAGTGCAGGCGGCGATGAAAAACCTGAAGGGAAAACTGGAGAATGCAGGTGCAAAGGTTGAGCTTGTATGATTTCTGTTGCAGAGATGAAGAAAGCTGAGAGACGCGCCGTTAAGGCAGGCATCAGTGAAGAAAAACTCATGGAGAATGCAGGCGCAAGGGCTGCCAAGATTGTCAATTCCGAACGGGTTTTTGGGGACAAGAGCATGACAGTATTCTGCGGAACAGGGAATAATGCAGGAGACGGGCTTGTGCTGGCAAGGCATGCGATTAATAATGGGGCTTACGTAATGATTTACTTCGTAAAGGGTACGGATAAACTGAAAGCATTAGCTGAAAAACACTACAATGATCTCAGAGAGCTTGATGCCAAGTTCGTGAAATATCCTGAAGATGCTGACATAATCGTGGATGCGATGCTCGGTACCGGAATAAAAGGCAAAGTCAGTTTGGAGTACAGGCAGGCCATAAAGGCCTTCAACTCCATGAATGGCTTCAAGGTTTCGCTTGACAATCCATCTGGTATAGATTGTGACACCGGCGAAGTTCTGGGTATCGCCGTGAAGCCTGATATGACCATAACCTTCCATGACATAAAGAAGGGAATGGACGGATCCAACTCTGGCCGGATAGTAGTAGCTGACATATGTATACCAAGAATGTGAATAGCCCTCATGATGACGTTTTAAAGGAAAAACAAACTCGTTTTTTGCCGCAACGTTTAAACATTTCTTTTTAAGCAGGAAAAACAATTAGAATCGATTATTCTCAGAGGTGGGGCAATGAAGATATGCTATCTATATCTGCACAGGATGGCAGGAAGGGGCTCAGGCAGGTACATGCAGTCGCTTCTCGCGTATTTTAAGGCCAAGCAACACACCATATCCGTTGTTGAGGGGATGCGTTCCAAGCTCAAGGTACTGAAAGGACTCGACGTAAAGTACGTTCATTTCCCATTCCAGATACCCGTTTATCAGGGCAGGGCAGATGTCAAGAAGAACATCAAGATTTCAGGCATTCCGGATTCACAGCTTTTCAGCCTGATACGGAGGTTCGCTGAATGGGAGGTCAAGATAAACGAGAGGACACGCACAGACATTGCCCATGCGAATCACGTGAGCATACTCCCCTTTTCCGCATATCTGGCCAGGAAGATAAACAACGTGCCTTATGTAGTCACAGCACATGGCACAGGCATGCTGTCATCACTTGAAAACACGAGGAATTTCGAGATAGCCAAGATGGGACTGGATGAATCTGAAAAGGTGATAGCGAACAGCAAGTTCACCAAAAACGGACTCATGCAGGATTTCGGCGTCCAGAAAAACAAGATAAAGGTCATTTATCCGGGTGTTGACACATCGGTCTTCAAGCCCGTGAGCGAGAGGATCAAAAAGGCCGTAAAGAGGAAATATAACTGCAGCGGGAAGAAGATAGTTTTCTCTTCAGGTTTCTTTACCGAGGAGAAGGGTTTCCAGTACCTGCTGAAGGCTGCAAGCATCTACGAGAAGAAAGATCCGAACATAGTCACACTCATTACAGGACAAGGCGATTATCAGCCGGAGATGGAGAGGCTGATAAAGAAGTACAACCTCAAGAACACCAGAATACTGGGCTGGGTTCTTAGTAAGGATCTCATAAAGCTTTACAGCACGGCTGACCTCTTTGTCACGCCGTCCATATGGCATGAGCCGTTTGGACT
>CAYUBD010000052.1:0-5462 GCA_964442905.1 uncultured archaeon
ACCTGCCTTTCAGGAGCAGATTCGATTTCATCATGTCCATAGGCGTTCTTCATCATCTTCCCGACCCCAGGCAGGGGTATCTCGAACTCGTCAAAATAGCGAAGCCCAAAACACTCATTTTTGCATGGCTTTACGGAAAAGAAGGGAGGGCGTTCAAAACGTTCTTCCTTGAAGGGACAATACGGAAGGTTGCGGTACGCATGCCCCAGAAAATGCTCTACTACTTCTGCTATCTTCCCGCGGTGCTGTACCACACGGCAAACCAGCTTTACAAATTTCTCAACAAAGTTGGCGCCAGGAAACTGGCTGAAAGGATGCCATTCAAGAATTACGCCAAGTTCCCCTTCCGGGTGAAGCTTGCGGATGCCTACGACTTCCTCGGAACACCCATCAACAATTATTATACGCGGGAGGAATGCGAGAAATGGGCAAAGGACGCGAACCTCAGGGACATATCAGTCACTTCCCTCGGAGGCAGGAGCTGGCGGATATTCGGGAAGAAGTGACTAAAACGCCCTTCTGAGACCTGTCAAAGTCCCGAAGAGCTGGGCAAGCTGCTTGAGCGTATGTATAGCTGAGAATACGGGCGTCATCAATCCCATGCCATTCTTTGCCCCTATCCACATATATGCGAGATACAGCACAAGTACCTGTGCCAGGAATGCATATGCGAATAACATATTCATGAATGAGAGCGAAGCAAAAATCAACAGCAGTGGGACATACAAAATCCTGGCGTAGTATTCGATGCCCCTGAGCTCCTTGTGCTTGGAATAAAGCAATGGATAGTGCCTGCCGTAGTTATACCATTTTTTGATTATGCCCATTATGCTTGTCGGGTGGTCATGTTGCACCCACATGTCAGGTGAGAAAAGGAGTCTATAGCCTTTTTTCACAAGCCTGAAGTTGAAGTCCGGATCCTCCCCGGAACTTGAGGTAAATGATTCATCGAATTTCATATCACCGATTGCTACCCTTTTATAAATCACATCCATGGTGGCGATTGAAGTGACATCATGCTCACGGCCTGCTGTTTCGCCATAAAGGAGAACATTGAGGGATTTTGCGACTACACCCTTGTCCCGGCTCATTCCCGGGCCGCCAACTCCGGCAGCACCACTGGATTTAAGCAATCTGAGCGCTTTTTCCGACCAGCCCTTAGGAAGCGTGACATCGGAATCCACAAACGCTATGTATTCGCCTTTTCCCTTCGCGAGTCCCACGTTTCTGGCAGACGCTGGCCCCCTGTTTTCATACCTGAAATATTTCACAGTCTTTCCAAACTTTTTCATCAGATTTTCTGTACCATCCGTGCTCCCGTCATCGACAACTATGACTTCCTTTTTCACTTTTTGGGACATGACGGATTCAATGCATTTTCCCAGCGTTCTTTCAGAGTTGTACGTCGGTATTACGAATGAGACCATTTCACTTTTCATGTATATCACCTAATCTTGCTGACAAGAAAATCAATTTCCTTTTCTATATTCTTCTCGAGGTCATAGTGTTTGAATATCCTTTCCCTTGCCTTCCTGCCCAGTCTTTTCGCTTCATCTGGCTTTGACAGCAGGTAAATTATCTTCTCCGTCAGCATCTTCTCGTTTCCCGGTTCAATCAGTATACCGCAGCTTTCATCGAGGTAATCAGGCACCCCGCCGACTTTCGTTGCTATGCATGCAAGTCCCGTTCCCATAGCTTCTACGAGCGCCCTCGGTGATGCATCAAAGAGTGACGGCAGGACGAATATGTCGGATGCCTTAAGCAGGGACGGTATGTTTTTTGCGAAACCCATGAAGTGTACATTCCCCCCTGCTGCATTTTCACATTCCTTTCTCTGCTCGCCGTCGCCACAGATTATGAGGTGGGTATCCGGGAATTTCCCTCTGACATTATTGAACGATTTTATCAGTGTGAACGGGTCCTTTATCTTTATCAGTCTGCCTATGAATATCAACTTTTTCCCTTTGAGACCGCTTATTTTTTTGTCAGGCTCGGGATCACGGAAGCTGTCTAAAATAAGGGAATTCCCCGGTATTCCCAGTATTTCTCCTCTATCCCCTACGAACTTCCTTACGTCTTTGTTTGCTGCAATGAAGTAATCAGCGAAATTGAGCAGGAATGATTCCAGTCTCATGATGAAAGACCTCTTGATGCGGCTTTCTATGGGCTGGTGCCACAGATAAAGGTAATCCAGGAGAACCTTTGCACTGGTGAGTTTGTTCACAAAAGGAACAGACAGCATACCGGATACCGATTCCACGTGCAATATCTTTATCCTGAACCTCATGACGTAATAGAGAATGATTATCCAGCCGAACAGTGAATAAAGGAAAGCATTGTAAAACCTCACATGCCTGCAGTTTTTTGGGAACATCTCTTCAAAATTCTTGGAATCGTGGGAAAACACAAAGACCCCGTCCGACTTCTCGGCGTATTTTTTGACTACGAAACGTTCTACCATGAATGACCTGTCGCCGCCCATCTTGTCCATTATTTCCTGGAATGAGCCATGACGGCTCAATACGATACCCGTGTTCATGAATTCACCTGAAGTCGTTGATTTTAATAAGATTCAGGAAGATATAAAACCGTGCCTAGCATTTCTGTTGCAATAAAGTTTAGAGAATCTTAGCATTATATTGACTTATTAAAATGACCAATAATCATATATGATGAAGGTGACACTTCTCGTTAGGAACCAGATCGGCTTTATAAAGCAGTTTGCCGGAATACGGTCAAAGTTAATAGCCATATTGAATGCCTTGATCAGTACAGTCCTGATAGAATACCTTAAAATGGGTATGATCGCCAAGCATTTTCTGAAAAGGAAATTCAAGGTCAGAGTCAAATTCCAGGATATGCTCCTCTATTTGAGGTTTCCATCTTCCGATTTTTCCGCTCTGAATGAGACGTGTCATAAAATGATTTACGATTTGGAGGAAAACCCGAAAGGTATCATATTTGACTGCGGGGCGCACATAGGCACATTCACGGTCAAGCATGCACTCGACAGGAAGAACATCATTTACTCATTTGAGCCGGAACCACACAATTACATGCTGCTAAACGAGAACGTCGAGTTAAATTGTCAGCGAAACGTCAAGACATTCAAAATCGCATTAAGCGACTGCGATGGCGATGGACTTCTTGGCGTATCAGATTCCAGCACAGTCAATCCATCGCTTTATGGAAGGGGCGGTAAAAAAATACATGTAAATGTCTCGACAGTGGATTCTGTAGTTGAAAACGAGAAAATAAGGGTGGTTGACTTCATGAAGATTGATGTGGAAGGCGCTGAAATAAATCTTTTGAAGGGCGCATTCGGCACACTCAGGAAGTTCCATCCAAAAATCGTAGTTGAAACAGACGACTTTGACGGTGTGAAAAAGCTACTGGCACGTGCCGGTTACAAACACTTCAGTTCATGGGAATCTTATTCCAACATGGAAAAACCGAACATACTATTTTGCAAATAATGTTTCAATCTCTTGAGAATGCCGGAATGCCGACTATTTCCCGGAACGCAGCACTTTCGTATACCATTCAATTGATTTTTGAATTCCTTCTTCAATCATGGTTTTTGAGCTGTGGCCAAGTTTTGATCTGGCTTTTGTCGTGTCGGCAATGAACTTTTCAACTTCACCGACCCTGGTGTCCTTCATTAAAATCTCGTTTTTGCCTTTCATGTATTCCCGTATCATCCGTGCGATTTCCTCGATTGAATAGGCCTTCCCGCTGCCTATATTGAAGACATCGTTTTTCACTTCACCGAATTTTTCCACACACTTCATCACACCGGCAACAGCATCATCGATGTATGTGAAATCCAGAAGCTTCTCTTTCCCGTAAATCTCAAGGTCCTTATTCTCCTTTGTAAGTTTTATGAAGATCGGAACAACCCTGTCACTTTCATCGTACATACCGTATACATTCGAAAACCTAACGATGATGAAATCCATGCCATAACACTGGTTGTATGCATGTACAAGTGCCTCGCCGCCTATCTTGGAAGCGGTATACGGGCTTTCACAATTCTTAACGAAAGCGTCGTCTTCAGAGTGTTCAATCCTTTCCGAATTCCCGTAAACCTCCCTGCTTGAAGCGAAAATGAACCTTTTTATGCTGTTCTTCCTGCAGAATTCAAGCGTGTTGAACAGCGTCTGTATATTTTCCATGGCTTTCCGGGGGTCTACGACAAGATTGTAAACCCTGGCATTTGCCGCCAGGTGGATAACCAAGTCGAAATCTGTAGGGATCTTATCAAAGCTTTTCCCATCGAGGGCATTCCCCACTACTGTTATCTCGTTTACCTTTTCCACCCATTTGTTAGGTCTGCAGTCCAGACCCACAACATCGAATCCTCCATCCAGAAGCTTCTCAGAAAGCCTGGTCCCTATGGTACCGCTGCTTCCAGTTACAAGAATCTTTTTCATTTTCATATCAATAATACCTGTGTGATGTTAATAAATGGCATGCGAATTCATCCCGACACTTTTTTGAAAAGCGTGAGATGCCTACCAGCTGCCATTTTCTGCGTGCAGTTTCTCATCACGAAGCCGCGCGCATTCTCTCCGATCCTTTTCCTCAGATTCTTGTCCTTCATCAGCGCCTGTATGTCGTTCTTCAGTGCAAAAGAATCTGCGGGCCTTACGACAAGCCCCGTCTTCATATGATCAACAGGCAGACCTATGTCAGTGACCACGCACGCTTTGCCCGCTGCCATGGCTTCAAGAAGTGATGTTGGAAGCCCCTCTGAAAGCGAGGAAACGACGAAGATGTCAGTGACCGAAAGAATATCAGGAACGTCATGCCTGAAGCCTGTGAATATCACCTTATTTTCCAGTCCAAGTTCAGCGACAAGATGCCTGAGCCTCTTTTCTTCAGGGCCGGAACCCACAAGCAGCAGTTTGAAGGCCCCGTCGATATTGGCGCATGCCTCCAGAAGATATTCAATCCCCTTTATGGGAACGAAACGGCAGATAGTTGCTATCACAGTCTCATTCTTCAGGTTAAACGGTTTTTTCTTCGGCTTCTTCGCGTTTTTGAATTTCTCTACCGGGAATCCGGTTAGTATTACGTGTCCGTGATTCAGTCTGAGCCTGAAGTGCTTCCGGGCATTCGACTTTTCGCCTTCTGAATGGAAAACGACAGCGTCCGACTTCTTCATAACGATCCTTTCCAGAGAAAACAGCATCTGCTTCAGTGGAAAATTGTACTGCATGAAGCCGATGCCCGCAGGCCTGTATACAGTCTTCTTTCTGAACAGCTTTCCCAGCTTGAGCGCGGCAAGGCCTGATACAATACCATTTGAATAGATTATATCTGCATCTCTCATGAATCTCGGTGAAGACATGAATGAGAAGAAGTTGAAGCTTGGATTCCTCAGCCACTTGCCTTTCAGCCAGGGTACCCGGAAAACCGTAATATTACCTTTCTTTTCGCATCTATCCGTTTCCCTGAAC
>CAYUBD010000053.1:0-5425 GCA_964442905.1 uncultured archaeon
TAGACTGCGGCGGTTCCTGCACTTCAGAAGGCAAATACTGTGCAGCAGGAGAAGGATGTATAATAAATGATGACTGCTCAACATGGATTTGTATTGGTAGTATCTGTCAGGATCATGCATGCGGTGACGGATTGTGTACTGGTCCAGAAACCGCTGAATCATGTCCGATAGACTGCCCTTCCGTTTGCGGAGACGGATACTGCACCCATGATGAGTGGTCTGAAACCTGCCCCGAGGACTGCGGGGATTATTATTGTTTCGGGATCGCATACAACGACCCTGACGTATGTTCGGGGCACGGAACGTGCACATCTACTGAGATGTGCGTATGCGATACAGGCTATTCCGGATCAGATTGCTCATTAGGACGATTCCTTGACCACGACGACGGTACAGTTGAAGATCTTGATACCGGGTTATTCTGGCTCAAGAATGCCACATGCTTAGGACTGATTGATGCAGACATCTATAATTCTGACCCAGATTCTATCACTGCATTTGTTGAGGACGGGCAGTGTGGCCTTGCAGATGGTTCTATTTCTGGAAACTGGAGGATTCCCTCTGATGAAGAATGGACTGATTTCCTTGATACAACTTATGAACAACCCCCATTGTGCAATACAAATGGAACCGGGCAATGGACAGAAGGAGACGCTTTTACTGATATAGTGATAAGTGAATTTCCTTATGGAGCCAGTCCAGGAAGAGCTACTAATATGGTTTCCGGACTAATTTTTAATTATGTTTGCCAAGCAGGACTTGAAGGATTACCTTGTCATTTCCTTTATATCTGGCCAGTGCGTGACACAATGGCATGTCATGGCATACCCCACGACGATCCTTCTGTCTGTTCAGGACACGGTTTATGTGTAGAGCCTGACATATGCGTCTGTGATGCCGGATATTCAGGTGCGGATTGTTCAAGCGGCCCGATCGAAACCGATGCTTATTCCTTTTCAGCGATGACGCTGATGCTGGAAACGCCGGGTGGCCCGTTGGGAGCGGATCTTACAGGCCCATCTACAATCGAGGCTAGGATAGACCCGTCTACCGGAGAGATACCAGGAGACCCTGACCCTGACTCCGACACAATGGACCAGATAGAGACCGAGATAGTTTCAATGGACTTAATAGGAAACAGCCCGGGCTTGGGTGATACGGAAGTTATGCTGTCATTAGTTGCACCTTCAGCCGGAGAGACTGAAGAGACCGCCAATAACAATGCAGGATATCTCGACCTTCCTCCTTTCTATCCGGGAACAGCTGAAAGCTTCTTTGATGTTTTTGTCAAGGTTATTTTGTATGATCAGGGAGAAATTGTCCTGCATAATGTGGACCCGGTCCGTATAGTCGCCACAGTCAGCGAAAAACCTGTCGCTGCTGATGAAACCTATGCGAGCACGGGATCTCCCGTTATGCTCTATGATGACGATTCAAAACCCACACCAATGTCCATATCATCCATGTCATACACCCCGGACAAATCCCTTTTTTGTTATGGCATACCCCACGACGATCCTTCTGTCTGTTCAGGTAACGGCATGTGCATTGATACAGACACATGCATATGCGAAGCCGGATGGACTGGTGACGAATGCTCAACGCTAATATGAACCGGAGGTGACGCTGACTTCCTGCCTCTGGTGGCACTTTGAGCTCTTAACACCTGTTTATTTTTTTCACAAGGATTTACCATGACTACGTATACATATTCCGGTCTTTGCCGTTTAGTTTCAGAGAATGTCCAAATTTCCGGATTATTCGAAAGGTTTATAAAGTTTTTCATTGATAAGTAGTTAATATGACAGTAGTAATAGCGATGAAGTTCAATCCTGAATATGTAATGGGAGTTGCAGACGAAGAAGTAACCATGTATGGCCCGACTGCCAGAACATCGGATATATCAAAAAAGCTTTATCAGTTCGGTGACTCCCATTTCTTTGGAAGCTCAGGAAACGTTGAATTTAGCAACTTCATTCTCATGGATGCTGAGAAAAATATAGAGAAGAATAACGCTTCAACCGGAGAGTATGCAAATATAGTCGCCAAAGATACCCATACACTATTAGATGATTATATGCAGAAGTATGTATTCGACTATTTCGATGTAACCAAGGACGATCTTAAGCTGGCCGATTCCAAGATCGATCCCAAGCTGAAAGATGTTGCTATAAACAAAATGAACCATATAGAAAATGATCTTGTTACTAACTTTGTTATAGCCGGAATCGATAAGGACCGTGGTGCTCAGATATATAAAGTCCCATGGGAAGGCAAGGCTGGTTACAGGGAAAATTATCAGGCCATAGGCACCGGAAGGGACAAGGCCGATATCATTATAACAGACTACCTTGAAAGGCTTCCGCCTGAAAAGAGAGAGAATATAAAACCTTCTGTCGGCTGCAGAAAGATGATGGAAGCTGTCAGAAGTGCGTGGGGAAATCAGGGCGTCGGAGGAAGAACCCAGGTCATATGGGTAAAGAAAGGCGATACGGATATACACACGCTTGACAGCTACAGGTCAAACATACTTCAGAACGTCATATGCGCACACCAGAACAAAGACCTGAGTGAGCGTTACAGGGACGCATTTTTCAGAAACATCATAGAGGAGAACGCCGACAAGGAATCTATGGTAAAAGATTTTATGAAAAATGTATCGCATGAAAAGCTGGCGCACCTCTATCTGACAAAGGGCCTTCACAAGTGATTTTGATATTTAAAACTTGTCACCATATTTTAACCAATGAACAAATCAATGTTCTTTTTACTTGGAATTTTGACAGTTTTACTTGTTTCCGGATGCACGCAGACCGGACAGGTCGTGAATGTCGATGTTGATGATGGTTCTGGTGTTGCCAGAGAATGCCCCGCATCATGCGACGACGGTAATGAATGCACGGCCGACCTCTGCGACGAGAACTCTGATTTCACGTGCAGGAATGTGCCCAGATGGGGAATGGAATGCGGCGAGAACGGGATATGCCAGGACGGCGTCTGCGTCGAAATGACGGACAACTGCTCGCACATCATGGAGAGCGCCGAACTGGAGATGTGCTATTTGAGGGAATACTACGTTCCCGCAAAGACGGACAAAAGCGTGCTGAAATGCGACAGTATAGCCGATGACAAATACATGGCGAGATGCTATGCCTACACAGGACTTGACATTGACGATCCCACTTTATGCGAGGGGCTGGCTGAACAGGCATACATGGACGAGTGCTATGCCTTCTATGCCAAAGGCAAAGCTGCGCTCTACATATTCGCCGGGGATGCCTGCGATAAGATAGCGAACGCCGGGATGAAGGCTGACTGCATGGCTCTCGAGGAGATTGTGATAGCCCCAGTGGGCATAAAGGATTTCGATGCCGTAACAGCCAAAGACGGCAGCGGTGACATATACTCGTACTTCGTTCTCAAGGACATGAAGGGAAGGACCACCACGGCTGAAGGCGAGGTCAAGGTCAGAATACTGCAGGCAGACGATGATGACGAAGGGTTTCTGACATTATTCTCCGAGACTTACACAGTGAGTGAAGATGACTATGAGATGTTCAGCTCGGGGTGGGGAGAAAACGAGGAACTCTCAATTGAAATAGATACGATAAAGTTCGAGGATTTGGAGGGCTTCAGGCCAGGTAACGTGGGAACGTTCTACTTAACATTCATCCCAGACGGTGGCATTCCCTTCCAAAAGCAGAAAGAGATATTCTGATTAATTGCGAGCTAATGCCGGCATTTTTTAATCTTCATTCCCAATAATTGACATAGGGAAATGATTGTTTATGCCCACGTGGATGTGCCCCAAGTGCCGTGAAGTCGTTGAGAACTACAGCTGGGATGAGAAGCCGTGGAACAACCATTCATGCAAGGAAACAGATGAAGCGGTGGAACTGCCTGAAGTGCACCAGAACAGCGTGCCTCTGCCGCCAAAGCCCAGGCAGAACAACCTCTCGGATTTCTTCTGATGACAGTTAAATATATTAGTACTGGTTCTAATTTATAGAGAACATGAACAAAACATTCATACTCCTGCTTGGAATCGCTGCGCTTCTGACAGTGTCAGGATGCATAGGCGGAGATACATCCCCGGCCTTGAAGTGCGGCGGCAACGATAGCATGGTCCAGCCGGGCGATACAGTGAACGTTGAATATATCGGAACACTTGAAAACGGTGAGGAATTCGATTCAGGTGAGCTGGAGTTCATATCTTCTGTCGGGGAGATGATAGAAGGATTTGACGAGGCGATCCTTGGAATGTGCCTGAATGAAGAAAAGAACGTGAGCATACCGCCGGAAAAGGCATACGGATTCCCGAATCCGGAACTCGTGCTTACAATCCCTGTGGTCTTCGACCTGAACAGGACGTTTGATGTCAGCGTCAATACATTCGTGGAGAAATTCGAGTCCCAGCCGGAGGTCGGCAAGCTGTACACGGATGACAGCCTGCTTCTGCCGCTGAAAGTAGTCGGGGTCATAAGACTGTCACCAGACGATGAGGACGGAAACGTGACCATGGAAAGGCCCGCTTCCGTGGGTGATACCACCAACGAGGGTGACCTTTGGTCGCTAACAGTGATTGCCACTGATGATGATAAGATAACGCTGTCCAGGAATGTTGAGGACGGTGACAGCGTAATGACATATCAGGGCATGAAGACCGTGCAAGTCAATGACGGCAATATAACGATCGATCTCAACCACATGCTTGCGGGCAAGACCCTCGATTTCTACATCAAGGTAACCGGTATCAATAAGGCGTAATATACGCTCTATCCAAACGCGTCTTCACATTTTACCTGTATGACTTCTCAACAGGTTCCTCTCATTTTCTCCCCATTTCCTGATATCATTCAGCATTCTGGCCCGTTCATTGCTGATGTACTCCGATAGCTCAGTCAGTTGCTTTGTTTCTCCCTCGTAAGGATTCGCGCTGAAAATATCGTAGAGCATCTGCCCTATCGGGTTGCCGTTATATCTTTCTTTTTTGATATCCATATGATCATCACAAAAAATCAAATACATGCACGTTCTTTAGCTTACGTCCCCTCTTATCCCCACTGTTCTGATGCTCTTATTCGCAGTCTCGATATCAGCATAACGTATGTTTTCCGTGAAGTCTATCCCGAATATTCTAATGGTCCCGTCATCGTTTCTTATAGTCATGCTGTCCGGACCCATATCTGTCATTTTCCCCCTGATTATGTGCATCTCCGGGCTTTCCAGATAACCGTTGTTCTTGAAGTGTGAGGCGCTCACAAGGACATCCCAGTCCCGGTTTATATCTATAGCCCCGACTGCATTTTTATCAGCGTTACCATATGACAAACTGCCATCTAACATGTACATGAAAATCCCTGTATAATGCTTGGATTGAGCATTTATAAACCTTTGCTTTTTTGTCACAAAACAGTGACAAATA
>CAYUBD010000054.1:0-5278 GCA_964442905.1 uncultured archaeon
CTTGCGTGCCCAAAGTGCAAGGGCGATGTTGCAGAGAATGGCATGTTCATAAACTGCGGAAAATGCAAACTCTCTTATCCTGTTCTTGACAAGACAGTGCCGGACATGCTGATCGAAGACGCATGGCCGCTTTCCAAGGCACGGAAAGCGGGCTTCAGGCACACGCTGAAGCTATGATTATTCTTTTTAAATGAATATGACCAAATAAACACACAGTGCCGAGGTGGCAGAACCTGGCTAATGCGCCAGACTTGAGATCCAGATAATATGATCATGTCCTCCGGGACCTCTGAGATGATTTAATGGCTTGACTCCGATCAATCCTTCTTACGAAGGGCGGCGGAAATGACGAGATATCTGGTGGGACTTGTCCCATGCAGGTTCAAATCCTGCCCTCGGCGCTTTTTATTTTTAAGCCACTTTTTCAATTCAGTCTTATGATAACGTGGGGAGAATTCGAGAAAGTTGAGATGAGGGTTGGGACAATATTAGAAGCCAGAGAGTTTCCTGAAGCAAGGAACCCTGCTTACAAGCTGAAGATAGACTTCGGGAAATACGGCGTAAAGATGTCAAGCGCGCAGATCACGAAGCTTTACAGTAAAGAAGAGCTTGCGGGCAGGCAGGTAATCTGTGTGACCAATTTTCCACCCAAGCAGATAGCTGATTTCAAGTCCGAATGTCTTGTCCTAGGAGTGGTCCAAGACGACAGGGAAGTCATACTGCTACAGCCCGAAAGAGGGGCCGAGAACGGCGGAAGGATCGCATGAATAAGGCCGCCGGACGGTCAGAGAAATATAATTGATACAAACGTATCAATTGATTGATACAGTTGTACCATAACATTTATATACAAGTGTATCAAAATATTTATACAGGTGTATCAATGAATATAGGATCACACAGACGGGCTCTCAGGGAAAGTCTTGAGGAGATAAGGGAATCCATACGCAGGGGCATGACCGAAAGGCAGAGAACCATTGGGTTCCACTGCTCTGTTGCGGCTGCCGATATGCTGGAAATATACCTTCACCAGAAAGGCCTGATAGATCCTGGTGCGACCATAAAGCATGATATTTTCTCGTCAGAAAGGAAGGCGCTTGAAAAGCTGCCCGAATTCGATGACATGAAAAAAATAGTTAAGCTGATGGTAAGCCTCGAAAATAAGAGAAATATGCTTTGCTACGGGAAGCCCCAGACCGAGGAGAGCATGGAAGATTTCATACAGACGTTCAACAAGATAAAGGGCATATTTGAGTCGATAGGTGTTGATTGTGAATAGGGTATTCATCTCTTATGCATCCAGTTTTGTTTCGACGCTTTTTGATCATACAGTAGATGAAACCCTTATAGAGATTGAAAACATAATACTTTTCGGCTCCGGAGCACGGGGGAAAACTGGCAAAAAAAGCGATGTTGACATTTTCATAAACGTTCCTTCTGAGAAGAAGAACATACATGAAAAAGTGCAAGTTGCCGTGTCTTTCGCTGTTCATCTCTTTTACGACAGTCTTCTGTTCAAGAAATACTGGAAACCCGGCGGGATGGAGAATGAGATAAAATGCATCGTGGGGAGGCTTGATGATTGGGAAGACCTGAAGCCTTCAATTATATCCGACGGCATACTACTTTACGGGAAGTACAGTGGCGCAGTCAATGGAACCCAGTCATTCGTAATTATCTCATGGAAAAACGTGAAACCTGAAACCAAGCGGGTTCTTCTGAGCAAAAAGCTTTACGGGTATAACATGAACGGAAAGAGATATGCTGGCGTGACAGAAGGGACGCTTACAACCAAGCTTGGGAGCAACTGCATCATGGTGCCGATACAGAGCTCAAAAAGGATTCTCTCGGTTTTTGATGAACTCGGGGTAGACACGATAAAATTCCATATGAACTCAATCGTTTAGCTACGCTTTCATTTTTAAATATGTCAAGACATAAACTAGGTTAAGGTGTTGATATGAAGGGTGAATGCCGGATCCTGGAATGAAATGAAAACCCGTTTCATCAGCCCGAAAAGTGTGGGAAACCCTGTTCTTTACGATACTACTCTCAGAGATGGCGCTCAGACACGCGGTCTCAGGTTCAGCCTCGATGACAAGCTGTCCATAAGCAAAAAGCTTTCTGACTTCGGTTTCCATTACATAGAGGCGGGATGGCCTTCTTCAAATCCGGTGGACAGGAAGTACTTCGAAGAAGTCAGGGGACTGGACCTGAAAGCGAAGACCGCTGTGTTCGGGATGACAAGCATCAACCCCGGAAAAGACAGTAATATAGACGATTTGCTGAAAACTGAAGCAGACGTAATAACCATCTTCGGCAAGACGTGGGACATGCACGTGAAAGACGTCCTTAAGGTATCGCCGGAAAACAACCTGAAGATGATATCAGACACGATAGACCATCTGAAATCGCATGGATTCATGGTATTCTTCGACGCTGAACACTTCTTCGATGGATATACGTCCAATCCTGATTACGCTCTCAATGTGCTTGACGCCGCTAAAGCCGCCGATACACTCGTGCTCTGCGACACAAACGGCGGCACGATGCCGTGGGAAGTCGACAGCATAACGAAAAATGTCGTCAGTAAGTTCAGGAATGATATTGGCGTTCACATGCACAACGACACAGGGATGGCTGTCGTGAGCAGCGTTCTGGCGCTCAAAAGCGGCGTTTCACATGTCCAGGGCACAGTCAATGGGCTTGGTGAGAGATGCGGGAACATGGACTGGTGCGAGTTCCTTCCGCTGGCCGGAATTAAGCTCGGGATCAATCTGGGCATCGACATGAAAGGTCTCCTTAATCTGTCACGATACGTTGTCAGGATGACCGGGTTCAACCTGGCAAAGAACAAGCCGTTTGTAGGTACCAACGCATTCAGCCACAAGGGCGGGGTGCACATAGATGCAATGCTCAAGAATCCAAAGGCATACGAACACATGAATCCGGATGATATAGGCAATACCAGGCTTTTCAGCCTCTCGGAACAGGCAGGAAGGGCAGGCGTGGTGGATGCTGCAAAAAGGCATGGATACGAATTAGACAAGGAGCATCCCGCAGTTAGGGAAGTAATGGATATAATGAACAAGGGACTGGTGACCACAGATGCGGAACTTTTCCTTCTGCTCTCAGAGAAGATTGAAGGGAAGAAAGAGCTGTTTGATGTCATCAGCTATGAGACGGGAGTCTCCTCGAACGTTGACGCGAAGACCGAAGTCAAGGTCTCAGTGGAAGGTGAGACTTTCCATGAGATAGCCGAAGGCGTCGGTCCTGTGCACTCGCTTGACATTGCATTGAGGAAAGCGCTCTCAAAGAAGTTCGACGTGGAGAATCTCAAGCTCACCAACTACAGGGTGAGGATACTGAATCAGGACAAAGCAACCGCTGCTATCGTTGAGGTGTTCATAGAGTTCAAGGCCGACGGGAAAACATGGTCGACTTCAAGTGCATCCGATGATATAATAAAAGCGAGCAAGGATGCTTTAATAAAAGGATACAATTATTATTTACTTAAGAACGGTGGTTAGAGAATGTACAGCTACTCCGAAGTCGAGAACGAAGTCGCGAAGTTCTGGAAGAATGACGGCACTTACGAGAAGCTGAAGAAGGCCCGCGCCAAGGGGAAGGCATTCTTCTTCGTAGACGGCCCACCCTATGCAACGGGCTCAATCCACATGGGCACTGCATGGAACAAGATAATCAAGGATTCTTTCCTGAGATTCCACAGGATGCAGGACGAGAATGTGTGGGACCAGCCCGGTTACGACACGCACGGAACCCCGATAGAGACCAAGGTCGAGAAGAATCTCGGTTTCTCCTCCAAGAAGGATATTGAAGATTACAGCATCGACAAGTTCATCAGGAAATGCCGGGAATTCGCTACGAAATACATAGGAGTCATGAACGACCAGTTCTCGAACCTCGGCGTCTGGATGGACTGGGACAAGCCGTACCTGACGCTGGATAACCGGTATATAGAAGGTGCGTGGCACACATTCAAGAAGTCATTTGAGAATGGATACCTCTACAAGGGCAAGTATCCTGTTCATGTCTGTCCGAGATGCGAGACGGTTGTCGCTTACAATGAAATAGAATACACCAAACAAACTGACACTGCGGTTTATGTCAAGTTCCGCCTGAAGGACGACAAGAAAAAGTTCCTGGTCATATGGACTACGACTCCATGGACGCTGCCAGGCAACACCGGCATCATGGTACATCCGAAGTTCAAGTACGCTGAAGTGGAGATGAGCAACGGTGAGACATGGATAATCGCGGAAGAAAGGGTACAGCCGGTGATGGAAGCGATTGAAGCGGGATATAACATAAAGAGGACATTCCCGGGAAAGGAGCTGAAAGACGTCAGATACGAAGCGCCTCTCGCAAAGCACATGAAGATGCCTAAGCTGAAGGATGCCCACAGGATCATATTATCAGACAGGTACGTGCATCTCGAGGATGGCACAGGACTCGTGCATACAGCGCCAGGTCACGGTAAAGAAGACTTCGACGAAGGGTCTAAACACGGTCTTCCAGCGGTTTGCCCTGTGGATGTCAGCGGGGTGCTCGGTCCGGAAACCGGAAAGTATGCAGGAAAGAAGGCGAGGATCGTTGACGCTGAGATAATCGAAGACCTTCAGAACGACGACATGCTCGTGTACAAACATCCGTACACTCACGATTATCCGATATGCTGGAGGGACAGCTCTCCCCTGCTTCAGGTCGGTGTCAATCAGTGGTTCTTCAGAGTGACTGCTGTGAGAAACACGCTGCTCAGTGAGAACAGGAAGGTTAACTGGATGCCGAAATGGGCGGGCGAGCGTTTCAACGACTGGCTCGAAAACCTCGGTGACTGGCCGATATCAAGGCAGAGATACTGGGGTATTCCTTTGCCAATATGGGAATGCAGTTGCGGTGAGATACAGGTCATAGGGTCTTACAAAGAGCTCAAGGATAAAGCGGGTCTGAAAAAGGAGATAGACTTCCACAGACCTGAGATAGACAAGGTGACACTGAAATGTCCGGAGTGCGGCAAGAACGTGAAAAGGGTTGCCGATGTCATGGACGTCTGGTTCGATTCGGGCGTATGCACATGGGCATCTCTTGAATATCCTAGAAAGAAAGAGCTTTTCGAAAAGATGTGGCCTTCAGCGTTCCAGACAGAAGGGCCTGACCAGTTCAGGGGATGGTGGAACAGCCAGATGATAACGAGCGTGCTTACGTTCGGCAAAACGCCATTCAGGAACGTCATGATGCACGGCTTCGTGATGGATGT
>CAYUBD010000055.1:0-5178 GCA_964442905.1 uncultured archaeon
TGCCGCAGATGACTGGCTTCCCGGAGGCCATGGCCTCTACAGGCGTGAATCCGAAGTCCTCGTCTTTTGCCGTGGTTATGAACCCTTTGCAGTTGGCATACAGGTCTGCGAGCCTTTTCTGATCAACCCAACTGAGAATCGTGACGTTGTCCGGCTTTATGCTTTCTATGTATTTCCTGTAATCTTGGAAGTGCACCGCCTTCTCGTAGCTCCCTACCATGATGAGCTTCTCGTCAGGCATCCTCCTGAAGGCGTTCATCTGCATCTCTATCCTCTTGAACATTATCAGCCTGTTTACGCTGAGCCAGTAATCACCAGATTCGCCGCAACGGAATTTTCCGGTTTCGACCGGCGGGTGTATCACAGTGGCATCCCTCTTGAGGTATCTCTTCACCCTCCCTCTGGTGTTCTCCGAGTTGCATACCATCCTGTCCACATGCTTCACGTACTTCATGTTGAGGTGACGATTGTACCTGACCCACATGTCAAAAACCGGTCTACTCAGTGGAGGTGTCTGGGTCCGCCTTACATAGTTGTAAAGGTCCCATATCTCACGTATAGGTGAATGGACGTACCAGAGGTTGGGCTTGTTCTTCACGGCAGCCGAAACTGCCCAGTCGCCTCCTATTATGAAGTGGTCGTAGAATCTGCTGAGATTTAGCCGCCTGAATTTCCACAGTGCCATCTGCTGCCTGTAAGGCGCATTAACGGGAAGCCAACCCAGCGTTTTCACCCTGGCGTCAAATCCCATCTTTTTTATCATGTCATGGTCGGCAACCGTGGAGTAGATGTCAGCCCCGAGTTCTCTAGCGAGGATAAGACTGACCCTCTCAGCGCCCCCGATGTTGTCCATGTAGTTGTGGAATATGGCCGTTTTCATAACTAATAAATATGAAAGAAAAAATAAAAGTTATCACTTTTATACTCATTGAAATGATTCGTCTTTTTCGTTGATATCAAGTTCAGTCAAGTATTCTAGTTCTTGGTATAGAATTGTGCCCATAATTCTGTTACCCTCATCGGTGAAGTGACTCTCATCAATAAATAAATCATCTCTGGTTTCAAACATTTCGTATATGTCAATAACCGGTACTCCACTCCAATTTGCAATTTTCACGGTCATGTTATTATAAGACTCTGCGTACGTTTTCCACCATAAGGGATTCTTTTTTTCACCAGGATAATATATGTAGGGCCTAGTCAAGAGAATTATCCGTATGTCATTACTTTCTGCGATATTTATCATGTCCAGAAAGTTTTCCTCATAGTCTTCCATTGAAACCCTGTGGACTAGTTCAATGTCATTGTACACGAGTATTCTAATCTTATCTGTAATAGACTTTATTAGGAGGTATAAACGGAGATTTTGAATTGGATTCCGTTGCTCAGCCCAATACTTGTCAGCTATTTGGACCATGTGTGCATCATTCGCCCCAAAACTTATGATGACCATGTCTGGATGATACTTCAATATTTCCTTTAAGCGGGATAATCCCTGAAATGATGAGTATCCCCACACGCCTGCATTCACCACCGTGATATTTTCATATTTTTCTCTCAATTTTTGTTCCAAATAGTGAGGCCAGCTGGTATCTTCATAAACTCTGGACCCAAGCGTATTTGAGTCGCCTATGGCAACTATTACATATTCGTCATTGAATTGAACATCGAAAAGTTCTCCTCTAAAGCCTTGTTCATTAAAAACCCCGAAATTTGGTCTCGGACGCCATAAAAACTCCGGATTATATACAAAATATTTTTCATCAAAAGTATGATAATACCTCCAGTCATTTCTGCTGATGTCATTGTCAATTTCTATGCGAAGCGGGAAATAAGTGTAATTGATAAACCATAAAGACAGTTCCAATATAATTAGAGATGATGTGACTCCGAAAAATAGTAACAAAGTCTTGTAAAACATCTCATGTTTTTGATTATCATTTTTCATCTTGACCAACAGCGCTTTCAGAAATTATCAGCTTCATGTGCCTCCATCCGTCCCTGAAGCTCTTCATTTTTGTTTTTCCCAGTCTTTTTCGGTAGCATATGGGAACCTCACCCATCCTGAGTCCCTTGCGCTTTGCCTCTATAATCATTTCGGAGGCGAACTCCATGCCAAGAGTCTTAAGGTCGAGTTTCCGGAGAGCGTCCCCGCTGATGGCCCTGAATCCGGAGCGGGCATCCCTGATGCCGGTACGATGGAACGTGTTAAGGAGGCAGCTAAGCAGTGGGTTTCCTATGTGCCTGTGCAGCCACGGCATGGAGCCGGTGTCCATGCCCCCCTTAAACCGGTTCCCAATGACGAATTCGTAGCCCTCTGACACCTTCTCAATGAAAAGTGGGATCTCCGAAAGGTCGTAAGTGTTGTCGGAGTCGGCCATTATCACATAGTCTCCGCTGACATGTCTAAGGCCTTCTTTGTACGCATTTCCGTACCCTGCTTCATGCTTAACAACCTCTGCTCCCATTCTTTTTGTAATTCTTTTAGATTGGTCATTCATACACATCCTCAAACTGCATAATTACATTATTCCAACCATATTTTCTAACATATGCTTTGCATTTTGCTTTCCAATCCTTTTTCTTTAAACTCTTGATTATATTCTCTGCTATATCCTTTTCATTTAAATTGCAAACATATCCATTCTTGCCTTCTTTTATCAAATCTTTACTTGCATTATCTTTGTGGGAGATGGCTATAACTGGAATTCCACAGGCATTAGCTTCAATAACTGTTATTCCAAACCCTTCCCTCTCTGATGGAAGAACAAAGACTTTGCTTGATTTCATTAGTGATATAACTTCATCATGTTCTTTAACAAATCCTTTGAAAATTATGTTCTTTGTCAGATTAAGCTGTTTTGTTAGGGATTTTAGATTTTGCATTTCTGGCCCATCACCCGCAATAATGCATTTTAAATTTTTATTTTTGATATAACTCATTGCCTTTATTAGAATATTTACATTTTTATGAGTTAGAAGTCTTCCTGCAAATATTATATCTGATTTTTCTTTTGAAGGTTTTACTTTTTCTGTTTCTTTAATGTTTATTGCATTTGGAATGACAATTATCTTATTTGCATTTACTTTAAGTTGATTAATGAGCTTGTCTTTTGTATGTTCTGATACTACAATTATTTTATTAGGAAGTTTGGATGAGAATTTTTCTAAAATATAACCAAATATCCCTTTCCATCCAAGGTATTTTTTCCAATATTCTTTTCCCCAAACTTCATGCCAGGTTATAATAAACTTCTTTCTTTTTGTTAGACAGGCAAGTTTACATGGCAAGAGATGAAAATAAACCATATGGTCTGCATCTAAAACATCAAAATCTTCTTGTAATAATTTAAATGCAGAAAATCCAAATCTAATTCCCTGTTCTATACTTCTTCTTCCATTTGCATATAATGGAAGGGGTTTGCATATTCCATGCAAATAGAAACCATCCTTTTTTATTATGTCCTTTCCTTCCCAGAATTTCATAGTGTAAAAATGAACTTCATTATCTTTTGAAAGCTGTCTTGCTAAATCATAAGAACGAGTTTCTTTTCCACCTTTGTTGTAAGGATAAATAGAATCTGATACAAGAGCTATTTTCATTTTAAATCACTCCTTTGGCTTCCACCCCTTATTTCTTATAAGCATCCAGGTTATTTTTAATCCGTCTTTCATTGGTGAGAGTTTTGATTTGGCTTTCCCATCTCTTGGACTATAAGTTATTGGAACAGAGTATATTTTATGCCCAAGCCTAGCCAGCTTACTTATCATTTCAGCTTCTATTGCGAAGCCCTTTGATTCTATATATCTATTAAGATTAACAATGACTTTTCTCTTCCAGGCAAAATATCCAGTGCAGGTATCTGTCACATTTGCATTAGTATAAAAATTTCTTGTTGTGAAAGTAAAAAACCAGTTCGCAAGTCTGTGAGATGGGCTCATTGAATGTCCATTCATCTTGCCTTCTAATCTTGAACCTACAACAACGTCACAGAAATTACTTTCTAATGGCTCTATTAAACGCAGGATTTCATATGTTTTGTATGTGTCATCTCCATCAAGCATTACAACATAATCAGTATCTTTTGGTATATTTCTAAAACCTGTTCTCATTGCATTTCCTTTTCCTTGCTGAGGTTCAAATATGACTCTTGCTCCTTTACCTTTTGCTATTTTGGGTGTGTTGTCTTTGGAATTATTGTCTATTACTAATACTTCAATAGAATAACCTGCTTTTTTTAGTTTGTCTCTTGGAATGCCATCAATGACTTTTCCTATTCCTTTCTCTTCATTATAGCATGGAACTAATAGGGTTATTTTCTTCATTTTCTCACCCTGTAGACGTAGTCTCCCCTGTCGTATACCTCAGCCAGAAACCCACAATCCAGAGGAACCATCGACAACACGAAATCGATATTTTCATCATCGATTATTTCGAGCCTTTCGACGCAGTCGGAGGCGGCGAACACCGAGAAGATTGCTATGTCTCCGTGGCCGAGGTTCGACGGCATCACCGCGACCGCATGGTTCCTGCTTATAGGATAGAGTCCGAGGGAGATGAGACTGTCAGCCAGCACGACGTTGCCGCTGCCATAGTTGTCTCCTATGAACTTTATAGCTTCGTAGTCTTGCTCTCCAAGCAAGTGGAGCAGCACGAGGTCCCTTTCACTTATATTGTAATAATTAAGGAAGATTGTGCCAAAGACGGTCAGAGCTAGCACTAGGACGAGGACTAGCGGGATGAAATTCTTGTATCTCGAAGGTAGAAGCCTTCCGGTGATGTCACGCACGACTTTGAGTATATGGAAAAGCCCGATTGCCGCGAGGGGCGCAAGGCCCACTAGGAGGTAATAGATGCTCCTCTCGTAAGCGAAGAAGAGGCCGGCGCCCGCTATCCTGTAAGAGATTAGGTTCAGGATGAACACGGCAGGCCAGATTATGAACATGGTGCCCATGTTCTTTTTTATTGCGGCAAATACCCCGGCGGCCGCGAGGACCGTCGGCAGCAGGCCGTAGAATAATATGGGGGAGTAGTCGTACTGGAACGACGTCCAGCCGAGGCTGAGGACAGAAAAGTCAGGGAATACCACGAGAGCCAGCAGGAGTACTAGTGCCATCAGGCCTGAGCCCGAAACGGGCAGCAGGTTCCTCTTCAGGAACCCCTTCATCGGAGCCTTC
>CAYUBD010000056.1:0-5076 GCA_964442905.1 uncultured archaeon
CGGGCCGGTCTGGTCCAGCGTGAAATAGACAGCGTCCGAGCCTATGTTGTTGACGGAGTCGTTGGCGTAGACCTCAAGGGAACGCTGGCCTTCGGTCAGGCAGAGGGGGGTCCCGTTGCCGCAGGAGAAGGTGGTGTTGCCGGAGCCTGCGTCGTACCAGCACGCGTCGGCCGTCTCGGAAAGCGTGAAGTTGAAGTATGTGACGTTGTAGTATGTTGTGTTGTCCGGGTA
Source organism: uncultured archaeon (assembly GCA_964442905.1). Lineage (GTDB taxonomy): Archaea > Aenigmatarchaeota > Aenigmatarchaeia > QMZP01 > JAFGSV01 > JAFGFG01. The sequence goes on from CAYUBD010000056.1 coordinate 232, forward strand.
GGTTATGGATACAGATGGCGGCGTGATGTCGACGTTCAGGGTGCGGTTCGTGCCCGTCCAGCCGGACCTGCCCGAGGTGTCGTTGCACCAGACTGCCCAGAGCCAGGTGCCTTCGGGTATGCCGTCCACCTGGACAGACCAGATGGTGTCGTTCATGTAGCTCGAGTTGGTCTGGTTCATGGACCAGGGTCCCGTCCAGTCCGACCAGAGCTGGACCGTGTCGACGCCGGTGTTGTCGTAGCAGCTGAGTTCGAACGTGACGCTGGGTGATGACTCGTTGGAGTTGTTGGCCGGGTCTGTGCCGAATGAGGGAGCCGGGTCAGTCAGGTCGACGGCGAATGTTACCGATTCGGTGTTGTTGGTATTGTCGAGGCTGTCGTTGGCATAAAGGTAAAGAGTGAATGTGCCTCCGCCACTGACGCTGAAGGTCGTGTTTGAGCAGTCCTGAACCGTCGTGTTCGGGGCGCCGTCAACATTATACCAGCATGAGTCCGTCTGGTAGCCGTCTGAGACGCTGTAGTTCAGCTCGAGCGATTCATTGGACGAGTAGTTGGTCGCCTGGGGGAGGTGTATTGCCAGCGACGGCGGCGTGCTGTCCACGTTGAACGTCCTGGCGGCCGGCTGATGGTAATGCCCTATAGTATCCGTGCAGTTGACGGTCCACGCCTGGCTGGTTCCTTCCGACAGCGCTCCGGTCATGTTCGTGTCTGTACCGTTGCCGGTCGTGGCGTTGTATGTTTCCAGCACGCTGTTTATGTAGAGGGAGCAGTTCAGCGTCGCTGCCACCGTGTCCGTTGCGTTGAACTGGAAGTCCAGGGACGCCTGGGTGGTATTGTAATTGTCTTCAGGTGCGATGAGCGTGACGGAGGGCGCGGTCCTGTCTATGTTGAGCGTCCACATAGCGGAGTTTATGGTCGTGACATTCGTGCAGTTGACATTCCACGTGTGCGTGCCCTCATCCAGCGTGTCGTTCGCATACATCGCCGTGTCGGTCTCGTTGAATACCGTGTCGTTGAGAAAATATAGCGTGCCGTCTATGAACAGTTCGCAGGATGCCGTCCAGTTCTCGCCTGTGTAGTTGAACGTGAACGCTATTGTGTCGTTGGTTCCGTTTATCCACTCGTTGTCGGTGGGCGAAATGAGATTGACGACGTCTATTCCTGCAGCCAAGACTGCGAGGACGTATAAGAAGGAAACCGCTGCAAAAGCCAGTAGAGACAGTTCTATATTGTTCTGCCTGTCCTTTGCCCCATACAGTTTATAACAGATTATCAACACCTGTTCTATTCACTCTATCGGTTATTAGTGAAAGTCGCGCAACTTTTTACGGTTAATAGATAATTCGACTGACTTGTTAAAAAAGAAGAACCTTGAGTTAATGGTATTCATAGGCTCCTATGTCTGGTGCACCAACGATTGGATTTCCATCAAAATCCTGGGTTAAACCAACACCTGTTCCGTTGTTAATTGCAGGGGAGCTGGATTGTAAATGCCAATCATCATTCCATACATCATGTAATTCTGGGTCTGTAATAACGCCAGTAGATTCAAAAGTGGATATATAATCACTTCTCTGAGAACCAGCGATTCGAGCATAATATTTCTCAGGATGATTTATTTTTGCAAGAGCACAATTTTGTGCATCGGCTCTATAATTAAGATTATTACTATGAATGATATTATCATATTCAAAAACCATCAACGAACCGTCCCACCAATTACCAACTTCTTCGGAATACATGAGATTGTTTTTGAAAATACAAGTTGTAATTGAAGTACTTTCATCCCGCAACGCTACACTTCCTAAATCTGAAATTATAATATCATTATTATACATATAAATTTCTGCATCAGTGAATGTTCCGGGTTGGATATAAAGACCATGATGACCATTGCCAACTTCAATCTTGTTATAATATACTTCCGTTGTCATTGCCCCACCATTTTCAAATGTAATGCCACCACCCGAAGGTTTTAAATCATTATACCGTATTACTGCATTCTTGACAAGTGCCCCCACATCCAATCCAATTCCATTTCCTGTAGATATTCCATTCGCAAGACCTGCACCACCACCCGAAACAGTATTATGTTCAACAACAATACCATCTATGGATTGCGTTACCATGATTCCACCCGCAACATTATTTTCCAGCATTCCTGCCTTGGATATTGTATTGTATCCACAATAACTATCATGAGTTGTGTGGGTGCCAGTACATTCTGCTGGAACGCCTATTCTACAATTATAAAATGCTATTCCATGATTGTTAGTTTCAGTAACTGTATTACGCTGAATTGTTATATTATAGATATCATTATGTATCGCGTTGACATGAATGCCAACACACCAGTTTCCATCACTTACGCTACCTACTTTCTGGACAGTACAGTCCTGAATAATTATGTATCTTTCATCATTTTGAATACTGCCCGGAGTACAACCATTATATCCACCTATTGTTATTCCACCATACGATTTTTTATTGTCTACATCAACTGTGATATTTTGGAATATCACATACTGACATCCATAAATATTTACGAATCCATAGTCATTGCTTGTACCTTTTTTGATGATTGCGTTATTTCCACTACCCCAAAGAGAGCCATCCCATGTTATATAATTAGTAGGGTTACCTCCGTGATTAATTTTAAGATAAGCAACTGAAAAAGTATCTCCTCTCTTCAATGCAATTATACTTCCTGGTGTTGTTGCGTATGATTCCGCGTACTGCAGCGTCCTCCATGCAGAATATGTCTGAGTTCCGTTGTTGGAGTTGTCTCCTGATGTCGAGACATAGTATATCGGTCCTGTTTGGCAGGCCGGGCAGCTCCCGCCGCAGTCGATTCCGGTCTCATCGCCGTTCTGGATGCCGTCGGAGCATGTGGGAGCAGGTGGCGTGCACACATAGCTGGTGCATGTGTATCCCGACGTGCATGCATCGCCGCACGAAGCGCAGTTAGACATCGTACCGAGCTGCGTCTCGCAGCCGTTTGCAGTGGCGACGTCGCAGTTGGCGTAACCGGAATTGCAAGAGGAGACCGCGCACTGGTAGCTTGCGTTGCAGGTGGATATTGCGTTGGCAAGCGAGCAGGTGCCGCAGCTCCCGCAGCCGTTGGGCGACGTCCCGCAGACCCTTGCCCCACAGTCAGGGCCCAAGATTCCATCGCACGTGCCTTCGCAGCCGTTGCTGCACGTCTGGCCGATGCATGTGCTTGACGTACATTCACAGTCAGGCACGCACGCGCACTGCCCGTCCACGCCGCATTCATAACCTTCTTCGCAGGTACCGCATGAGCCTTCGCAGCCGTCGTCGCCGCATTCCTTGCCTGTGCAGTCCTGTGTGCACGACAGGCCGCACATGTTGTTGCTGCATACGTATTGCTGGCCGTAGGTGAGCTTGCAGTAGTTGTCGGTCGTGTTGCACCATCCGCAGTTGTTAGGCGACCTCCCGCATTCGTATGGCTGCTCCGTGGCAGGATTCATGCAGTCCGGTTGTATCAGTCCTGTGCATGTTCCGCCGCATCCGTCCGACCACGTCTGGTCGGCGCACATGCTGCTCTCATTGGAGCAGTCATGTATGCACTGCTCCTTGATGCACTGATAATTGGTGCAGACAAAACCCGTCCCGCATGTGCCGCATGTGCCTCCGCATCCGTTGGAGCCGCACTGCTTTGCGCTGCAATCCGGCGTGCAGGTTGATACTTTGCTTCCCCGGGATGATGAGCCCCCGCCTCCTGAAATTATACCTGTGGTTTGAGGCCTGTATACGCAGTTCTCGCAGACATGCATGTCATCATAGTTCCCCACGACCACGATTTCAAGGAACCCGTCCGTATCCGAAGTGAAAGGCTCTATCCTGTTGATTATGAACCTGAAATCGTCCTTCACGAAGTATATGTCGCCTGTCGACTCGTCGGCCGTGAACGCCTGGCCGTTGAGCGAAATGCCTGCCCGGATGCCCTGTCCCCCAATGGACGTGACCGTCAGAAGATACTCCTTTCCATCGACGGTCACTGAAAGGGACTCGTCAGCGCCGACCCTTGCCGCGTTGCGGACGTTCTCCTCCCTCACGCATCTGTTCTGCACGCAGGCGAAGCCGGCGTTGCAGCCGCCGCATGGGTCCTTTTTGGGAGTGTCATCCTTGACTATGATGGTCGTGAACTGCTGTATCTGCCAGCCTCCGTGGCAGTCCCACTGGCCGATGGGACCGCGCGAGCAGGAGTAGAGCGCAACGTAGCCCACCGCTGTGCAGGGGTACGCCGTTATGTTGAAGTCCGCTGAGCCTATGAGGTGCTCGTATGTGGCGTTCTTGGTAATCCACATTTCATCCTTGTCTACTATCGCATCCCTGCCGGGCTGGAGTGCCACCCGCCTCCACCTCATGCCGTCATTCGATATGTAGCCGAATGTGTAAATGACGTCGTCCTCTATCCCTATGCCAAGTGTGCCTTCGGTGACGTCCGTGACTGCCACGCTGCCGCCGGAAAGGTTGAAAGTCGGTATCGGCTCCGCGTAGACCGTGGCGAACTCGGCGTCCGTGAATTCGTGGGCGCTCATCTCCGGCTGCTGGGGGAGGAAGAACACGTAGAGATAGGCTACGAACGACGCCAGGAAGAACACGGCGCCCACGAGTATGTAGATTATTATCTTCAGCGCGAAGCCCAGGTCGTCATGCGTGCCGAAATGTGCGGTCGTGCCTTCCGGAGGATAGTCCATATAAATAGTAATTAATGCAGCCCTACTAAAAAGGAACCTTTTTAAAACAGCCGGCTTCTATAATTACTCTATGGAACTGAAAGTGATTGAGAAGAAGCCTGACAAGCTCAGCATGGAAGTTG
>CAYUBD010000057.1:0-4255 GCA_964442905.1 uncultured archaeon
TTATAAGATTCGTCCCGAATGATGCTCCGCCGTCGGCAGAAAGCGTAAACTGGGTTGTTGTATCATTAATGACGATGTATTCATCCTCGTCAAACGCAGTGATTGTTAGGTCTGCGTTAGTATTAATTATTGTGCTTTCTGGATTAAGTCCAAGATCAATATAGTTGATCGGGCCTGATGAGCGAAGTCCTTCTTCTGAACGTTCTTTATCAGTGTAGAACGGATTGAAGTCAACATTATCGCTTACAGCGTCGCCCAAGCCGGCTGGATTAAGCGTGGCGTGCAGCGGACCAGTCGCATCTCCCCACCAGTTGTTTTCTGCAACTACTCCATTTGTCAAATCTGCGCTATAGAATAAACCCCAATAATTGTCATGAATCTTGTTATTTTCTATTACAATTCCCGTTGGATCAAAATCTCCAGAACCGAAGTTGCTGCCTACTAAAATTGCAGAGTTTTTATAAATACGATCACTAACAACTTTCTCATCATCATAAGTGTCACCCATTCCATATATCTCGTTGTCGGTAATAGTCACATTACTTGACCATGTTTGAATACCGTTTATTCCGTTAGTGACCGCGTTGTCGTCGATGAGAGAGTACTCATTGGTGTAGCCCGCCATGTTCTCGAGGTGGATGCCGGCATAGTCCCAATCGCCGGTCCCATCAGCTCCATAGTAATTGGTATGTGTCAGAATGTTCCCGGTGATTTCGGTGTAGGCATGTCCGTAAACAGCGATACCCTGATACTTGGTGTCGGTAATCTTGTTATTGCGGATGACGGTCTTTTCCGAGGCATCGGCTACGGCACCGTGGGTTTCTGGAGGGTATAATTGTATGCCAGGCCCGCCGATGTCATTGATGATATTACCCTCAATGGCGTTGGTCTTTGTGTCTGAGAAAATTGCCTCAAAGGGAGCGCTAATACCGGAAATCTGGTTGTAGCTAATAACAGGACCGGGACCACCCGAATAGTTAATACCCTTAGAGCCCACGCATCCAGAGATAATATTATGCGTAATTTCAATCCCGGTTCCTGTGTGATTAGTGGATTCTATTGGGAGTATAGTCAACCAGCCACCTCCACTAGTACCGACACCTGTAATGTGGTTATAAGAAATAATTACCCCAGGGTTGCCCTGATTGGAAATACCTGCCCAAGTAGGATTGGATATGTTATTGTACAATACCTGAGCATTCGGCGAAGAAGGTTCAATATAGATACCGTGGTACATTGAGTTTAAGACAATATTATAGCTAACAGTAATATCACTGGCACCACCAATCACTATCTGGTTGTTGGTTAGCCTGAATCCATTAAAGATAGCTTCAGTCGCCGTAATTTTCACTTGGCCGGTAATAATTGACTCGTCTTCGCGATCAGTGTTCCCGGCCGGATCAACATCGTGCTTTGCACCTAACATAGTAACGCTTTTATCAACAGTCAAATTTTCAGCATAAGTTCCGTCTGCCACATTAACTATTCCGCTTGCTGCAACTTTATCAATGCCTTCCTGTATTTTTGAGAAAGCGTTATAGCCAAAAATATTTCCACCAGCAAGAGGACCATCTATATAATTATCATCAATATTAACTGTGTTTACCGGCACATTACTTAAAGTTCCGCCAACCATATCCACATAATACGGCTCAAAAATAACATCATCACTAATCTTATTCTGAATCGTTGTCAAAACGGCTGTCCCCCAGTAGTTTTCAGTGGCATCAATCGTAATAGTTGATGGTCCGGCCCAACTGCCCCAAATTGTACCACTGTCTTCTCCGGCGGTACCACCCATCTTAACAGCATAATGCCCGTCTGAGATTCCCGTAATAGAATTGTTATTTATTGCAACACTTCCTGAAGTTTGATTATCAATTAAAAACCCATCAATACAGTTACTTATTGTATTCTCTGTAATTGTAAGAGTGGGATTTGAGCATATAGCACCGGCCAGTCCTTGATCCTGAATATTATTACCCGAAAAAATTAAATTAGAAGATTCGTATAGTTGTGCACCGTAACCGCCGACTGCTTCACCATCAGTACGGATAATGTTGTCTATAAAGGAAACTGCGTTAGGCGTCCAAGAATTAAGAGCGTAACCATCGCTATTGGGCGCATTGTAGATAGTATTACCATTGGCTGACCCGGTACCTCCACTCCAGAAACCGATACCAAAGAAATAATGATCATTACGTTCATTATTACTATTTCCATAAATAATGTTACTGTTTGCGGTAACAGTCGGGTAAAATGCTGCTCTTGGAGAATCCATACCCTGGGCGCTTATAGCGCTTTCACCGTAACCATAAATAGTATTATTATTAATGGTAACTGTTGCGTTTCCTAAAACTTTAATTCCATCACCATAATCATTCCAAAGCAGTCCATCAATTTTGTTGTTTTTAATTGTTATATCCGTAAAGGTATCCGGCGTCTCTGGAATTGTTTCTACGTGGTCAACTAAAATACCAACACTTCTACTGTAGTTTGGATCGTAGCTACCCTTTACATTCCAGAATATCTGATTATCGAGATTAATATGAAAGCCTTCAAATGTTATATCTGGCGCGGCAATTCGTACCACTGGTATATTGGCAGCACGATAACCAAGATAGCGTGAGTTCGGAGATTTTGAACCAAAAGCGTCATAAATGATCATACCAACAGGGTCAGGAGAGACTATATGCGTAGTACTGCTTTCGCTTCCCGAAACGGTTAAAGATTTATTGATGTTTATTTGTTCGGTGTATGTCCCTGCCGCGACATTAATTATGTCGTTAGGAGTTGCGGCATCAATCGCATCTTGGATTTCCATCCCTTCTTCCACATAGTAATTTCCTTCTGCAATATCATAAATTATCACGCCGCTATAAACAGGACTTACTGAATCAACAAAAGCCTGTGCTACAATTTTCGCATCACCCAGCGTCTCAAAGTAATACCATTGTTTGTAATCATTGCCTTCTCTAAAATCATAAACCACATATCCGAACTCAACCGGCAAAGTAACATTAGTTATATCGTAATAAACTCCGGCCGGATCCGTGTCGGGGTCATTTTCCAACAATAAAGGAAAAGATTCTTTCGCGTCAAAAATTTCGCTAAATACAATATTGTCAGAACCTCCAGTGTAGTATTTACCATAAGTTTGGACACTAACTCCACCCCAAGCATTACCACTTGTTTTGATATTTGTAAGGGTAATATTGTTTGAGTCAATCATGTTTATACCAAAACCGCTGATTGTGTCCATTACTTCAACATTATTCAACGTTCCGACATTAACACCATTCAAATCAATGCCTGTTTTCTTGGAATTTTCAACCTTTATATTTTCAAGAGCAATGCCGTTTGTTCCCGAAACTTTGAATCCATAACTGTCGGTAGTTCCTTTTAATGTTAAGTTTTTTACAATTGAAGAATCTCCAAAATTCTGGACTGCGTAGCCAGTAAGTAAACTTGCGTCTATAATCGTAATGTCAACATCTGTGCCATCAAGAGTTAATGATTTGTTCTTCAGGTCTAATTTTTCGGGATAATTTCCTGAGGTAATACTAATCGTGTCACCGGGCAGAGCTGCGTCTATTGCTGATTGGATTGTACTGAAGATGTTAAATTCAACAGGACTGCTGAACGCTTCATTCCCGGCGTTATCTTTTGCGTAAGCGCAAACCCAAGAATACTGAGAAACTGTTGCGTTGTTTGCTGTTACATAGTCAGCTGAATCAGTCGGGCAACTACTAATAGAAACGGGGGAAACACAAAGTTTTGGTTCTTGGCAACCGCTACCATTGCCATCATCACATATTGCTTCAGTGTTTACTCCAGTTTGGTTAACAGTCAATCCTGTAGGCGCGCCAGTAATATCTATTGTTGGGATACCTGTGTCTAATTTAATATTCAGAGTTCTCGGCGTCTCCTGATTATTCGCGGCCGTATTATCAACGGCATTGTCAGTTGAATAATAAGTCAAGATGTGGTCGCCTTCCGGCGCTGAAATTACTACTGGCGCCGTATAGGTAACTTCGGTAAAATCAGTCTCACCATCCCACTTATAAAATAATTTATTACAACCGCTCAAAATATCCGTACATGTAAGCGTAACCTCCGGCTGTGTGACATACCAGCTATTATTACCATCTGGAGAAACAGGATTAATAGTTGCACTTGTCGTAGGCGGAGTATTATCAATAGTGAAAGGATTATCAGAAGTATCAAAAACTAAGCCATCAGGTGCTCGAAGAAA
>CAYUBD010000058.1:0-3963 GCA_964442905.1 uncultured archaeon
CAGGAATTTCATAGTAATGTGAATATTCTCTTCTTCGACCCATTTGACTTTTCCGATATCGCCAATTTTTGCCTGTAAAGAAGCCAGTTTCTTCCGTATGTCTCCCGGAATCTCAACTGCAATGAAAAGTCTCATGAAAATAATGTTCGGAAAAACATTATAAAAATTAAAGACAAAGACAATGCATGAAACTTGCAGTTCTGTTTTCAGGTGGAAAAGATTCCGTTCTTGCCATGAGCAAAGTCATGACTACAAACGAAGTAGCATGCATGATTTCTGTAATTTCCGAGAACAAAGAAAGCTACATGTTCCACACGCCGAACATAGGACTGACAAGACTTCAGGCAGAAGCAATAGGATTGCCACTGGTACAGAAATCAACAAAAGGTGTAAAAGAAGATGAACTCAATGATTTAAAATCGGTAATATCCAACGCCAAAAATAAGTTCAGCATTGATGGGATAGTCACTGGTGCTGTGAAATCTGTCTATCAGGCTGAAAGAATACAAAAAATATGCGACGACCTCGGCCTGAAATGCATCAATCCTTTATGGCATATAGATGAGAAGAAGCTTCTCGAAGAACTTGTTGAAAACGGGTTCAAGGTAATGATATCAGGTGTTTTCGCCTACCCATTGGACAAGTCTTGGATAGGCAGGATAATCGACAGGAATGTCATAAAAGAGCTTGTGAAGCTCCAGGAAAAATATATGATAAGTCCTGCGGGAGAAGGCGGGGAAATAGAGACCCTCGTGATGGACGCGCCGTTCTTCGGGAAGGCGTTGGATGTTACCGATTACGAGGTTGTATGGGAAGGCGATTCCGGCTGGCTCGAAGTCACAAAGGCTGTTCTAGCGAAAAAACGTTAAGGTAATAAAAGTTTCCTCCATAATCTGGATATGTTCAGAAAGCTCGCGCTCGCCGCTCTCATAACCGTGGCTTCTGCCGGCGGAGTCAGGGGGCAGCTTCCGTACCTGCAGAAGAGGCTGGCCGGGAAAGGGTACGACGTGTCCTTTTTCCAGGACCCGAGGTTCAGCTACAGTTTCCAGTTTCCAAAAAACAATAACAGCGGGCCGTTCGATTACACCGATAAGTCGCGATGCTACTACATGCGGGACAGCTCTATCCTGGAAAGCATAAAATTCATGGGAAGGGAGCTGAAGTGGCTGGAGAAGGCCGAAGAGGACTACGGAGTCCCGAAGGAAATCATAACCGCTATACTCAACATAGAGACATACTTCGGAAGGCACCAGGTGTACTATCTTGACAGGGATAATGGCATAAAACTGCCTGCATTAAACGCGCTGGCGAAGCAGTACGCAATATCCAGCGGCCGGAGAAAGGAATACTTCGCGCAGGAGATAGAGAAGTTACTGGACATATACAAGGAGTTTTCCGATGACCCGTTGGACATCTACGGCTCGTCGATGGGGGCGCTCACAAACAAGCAGTTCATGCCCTCCAACATCAAGGAGCTCTCGGTCGACCATGACGAAGACGGGAAGATAGAGCACTACGGCGAGGCGGACAACATAGGCTCGGTGGGCAATTTCCTCAAGTATCACGATTACGGCAAAAACCCAACGCTTGCGCTCATGTCATACAACTACTCCAGGATGTACGTGAAAGCCTTGAAAGCCCACGCGGAAGTGCTGGGGGAGTACGAGGAAAAATACGGCATCTATCCGGAACTGCCCATGATAGAATTCAGGGACGAGCCCGTGTGGGACATTCCCACGCTGTCGGAACCTCCTGACACGCAGACACTTCATGAAGTCAGCGTTCCCGTGGCCGCGGATGCCGAAAGCGGGAAAGGGCTCAAAAAAACTCTTGGAAAAAATATTTTAATATTTCGGGCCTTCTAACATTATGGAAAATTTCAGGTTGTATCTACCCACGAAGATAATATTCGGGAGAGGCACGGAGAATGATGTCGGTGCCGAAGTCGCCAGATACTCTAAGAAGATTCTTCTCCATTACGGCGGTGGCAGCATAAAGCGGACGGGTCTTTATGAAAGGGTCGTGAAGTCGCTAAAGGATGCCGGGGTCGAATTCGCCGAGCTTGGTGGCGTCGTCCCGAATCCGAGGCTGTCACTGGTCAGGGAAGGCATAAAGCTCTGCCGAAAGGAAGGTATCGATTTCATACTCGCTGTCGGCGGAGGCAGCGTCATAGACTCCGCGAAGGCAATAGCGACCGGGGTTCCGTACAAAGGAGATGTATGGGAATATTTCGAAAGCGGTGGTAAAATGAGAATAGAAAACGCCCTTCCCGTGGCGACTATTCTCACAATATCAGCTGCAGGAAGTGAAATGAGTCCCAGCATGGTCATAACAGACGAAGACAGTAAAAGAAAACTCTCCGCTGGAAAACAGGATGCATTAAGACCTGTATTCTCGATACTGAACCCTGAACTGACGTTCACACTTCCGAAGGAGCAGGTGGCATACGGCGCAGTAGACATGTTCTCGCATATAGTCGAAAGGTATTTCACAAACACGAATAACGTCGATGTCACTGATGAGATGTGCGAGGCCGTAATGCGCTCGATAATCAGAAACGCAAAGAAGGCTGTAACAGACACTGAGGATTACGATGTGAGGGCTGAACTCATGTGGGCCGGCACGGTGGCGCATAACGGCATACTGGGGACAGGGAGAGAAGAGGACTGGTCATCGCACAAGATGGAGCATGAATTGTCCGCGTCATATGATATAGCTCACGGCGCAGGGCTTGCTGTAATTGTTCCGGCGTGGATGAGATATGTGCATAAGCATGACATCGAGAGGTTCGCAAGGTATGCAAGAAACGTATTTCATGTGATAGAGGAAAACGATGACAAAGCCGCATTAGAAGGTATAGAAGAAACGAGGAAATTCTTCGGTTCTATGGGCATTGCAACATCATTGGATGGTCTCGGTATAGGTCCGGAAAAGATTGAGAATATGTCAAAGATGTGCGCAGGCGGGAAAGAGATAGGCTTCTTTGTAAGATTGAATGCTGACGACATCGGGAAGATTTACAGACTTGCACGCAAGTGAGATGCAATCCTCAGTTCTTTCCACGATAGTGGAGTAATTTCTTCTCACGGTTCTTTTTCAGCTCGTGCCTGAACATCTTCTCTGCGTACAGCTTTGCTTCCTTGCGCTTCTTGGCAGCTTCCTCTTCTCTTTTCTTCCGCGCGACTTCCCTTTCACTCTTAGTAAGATTGACTGTGTCCTTGCTGTAGCAGTAAGGGCAGAATGACGCGCCTCTCTTCTCTTCTGTCCATTTCATCTTGCACATCCTGCAGAAGTATTCGTCACCTTCCATATTGAATGCTTACATAAGTCTAATAAAAAAAGAGTAGCCCCGCCAGGCTTGTAACAAATTTATGGGGGACCAGCATAAAAAGTAGCGATTGTTTTCCATTTTTCTATTCATATCTGAGTGCATCCACAGGTCTGAGCTTCGAGGCCCTGTATGCGGGAATAACGCCGGCCAGCGTGGATATCCCGATTGCTATTCCCATTGCAGAAGCGACCAGTTCTGGTGTAACAAGGGTCGAACTGAACATTCTTGATGCCATACCCATATCTCCTCCCATTGCACTGCCTCCCATGATTGCAGACACCAGCGTTCCCAGTATTACTCCAATTGCACCGCCAACTACACCAACTAATGCAGAATTCATCATGAATATGACCATTATGTCCTTATTTTTTGCGCCTATGGCTTTCATTATTCCTATCTCTTTTGTCTTTTCAAGTACAGTCGTGAACATTGTATTTGCGATGCCGACTGCACCTACCAGAAGAGAAACAGCTGCAATCGCACCGAGGAATAACGTGATGGTCTCGGTTGTCGAGCTTATGGTCTCCTGCATGCTGATGGACGATGATACTGTGAAGTCCTTGGTCCTGTCAGTCACGTGCCTTGACATCATGAGTTTTTCCTCGATTAACTCAATAGTTTCTTCAATAAGA
>CAYUBD010000059.1:0-3351 GCA_964442905.1 uncultured archaeon
CATAATAAGATGTTGTCGTCACCGCTTAAATTTCCTCGACATCAACCCATGCGCCCTCGCTGTCAAATGTCCTCTTCAGCCAAAGCTGTGTACCTGGTTTGACGCACAGCACTTCATCGTCTTTCTTCGAGGGACCAAGATGTGGTATGTCTTCCCATTCGGCTGTGCCGGATATAAAGAAAACGAGAAGCGGCTGCATATAATTCTTCCTCAGGTTTATGAGTATCGTGGTGAGTTGTCCCTCCTCCTCCCACGACATCCCTGTTATAACCTCTTCAAGGTCATACCTCAGCTCATTTTCTGTATATGGTACTCTGTAATCTTCATAATTGCCGCGGATGTACTCGGTATCTATGTTGAAAAATGGAACGAAGCATATCTTATCTACATTTGCCGGAAGTGACATTGTAAATCTCTCGGAGCTTTCTCCACCGAGACTGTAGACCCGGTCTACCGCATCCCCGAATGCCTTGATCATCCTTTTGTGTTCTGCCTCCTGCTGGAGATCCTGAACAGACATGAGCTGGTCATAGCCGAACACCAGTATGATGACCATCATCATTATAGCGACTATCATGCCGAAAACGAGACCAATGTTCATAATTATAATTTAGGCTAATCAGAATAAATGTTTGGCCTTACTGAACCCTGAGTATAAAGTCGGTTTCACCTGCAAGGTTTTCGTCTGAAAGTCCGGTGCATACACCTGAAGCAGAGTCAACCCCGCATGCGAATAGCCTGTAACTGTAGAAGCCTGCCTCAGTGCTGGGGGGTATCTGCATGAGTACAGAGAACCTGCCAACTTGACCTCTGTTTTCAATCCTTTCTGTCGGAGGCATCAGGAACAATATTCCGCTGTCATCACCGGCTGCCGCAATCATTGGCTCTCCCGGCGTTGGGTACGAACAAGTGCTAGTTTCTGCACTCAGAGACGCGCATATAGCGAAGTAATCGGTTTCATCATCAATTGCCGCAGTCTTCTTCACACCTACTATGAACTCGATCTCCGAACCCTTCTGGAAAGATACCTTTGTCGGAATTGTCGAGGCCACCACATCAGAACCTTCCGCGAACTTCTTCATCATCTCATTCTCTGCGTTATTCGTTGCATAATCTCCTATCCTGGTCAGAGTCGGGAATATCTGGTTTAGCCACCCCATTATGAAAATCATAACAAGTGCGGCAATGACCATTGTTATGAGAAAACCTATGCTGACCTGGATGGAGCCTTTCATACTTAATACATGGTTTGAACGTCTATAAAAATGTTTAAATTTTTCATAGGAAATCGCTCAAATTCTTCCTCTTCAGCATAACACTCTGCTTCTCGTAGTCTGCGAGTGGAAGCCTTAGCTTGGAATCGATGTGCCTAAGCGCTTCATCTCTGGTATCAAACTTCAGACCGGGCTGCCTGAACGCATTGCGCACGTTCTCCAGAACCTGCCACACACCAAGGGGAATCACGTAGCCTTCATAAACTTCCCTGAACACTACGACACGGGCCTGCCTTCGCATGGCCTTCAGACCTTCAGCTACAGCCAAGCGGCTCGCGTAGTAACCGCCTCCCTGCAGGTCCGCATACTTGGTCCTTCCTTTGTAAGGCTCATGCTCTTCAATTATCTGAGTCATCTTTGCGTCCATGGACCATGGCGTTCCCGGCGCCCACGCTTCGAAGTTCTCGAATTCCCAGCTTCCGGGCATCACCAAGACCTCGTAATGGTTGTCGAGATACTCGCTTGAGAAGACCGTGTAATCGTTGACAATCGGATAGTCTTTGATTTCCTTTATCAATTCCTTGGCGACAAGGTCGTGGCTTGCGGTTATGCTCCATCTGGTCGGGACGAGCTTCTTTCGGTGTTCGATACCCAGCGCACCCGAGCTCAGTATCGTGCTCACCTTGTAGACATCCTGGCCTTTCTGGTAAAGCATGTAACCGGCCTCCCTTGCACTCAGCTCATCGCTGACAATCTTGTCTACCTGCCGCCCTATCGTGACGTTTCCGGCTATGTCCAGGCTCTTGAGATTGGCGCTCGGGCCCATCGGCTGGTTCACGTCAGAAAAGCTCACCCTGTACACAGGCTTTCCCTTGAGCATCATCTCAACATCAGGCGCCTTCGATGCCAGAGCTATCTCCTGCAGGTTCTCGACCGTCCTGTTCCTTGAAAGAATGTTGGTGGTTTCCTTGGTCCGAAGTAGTGTCGAGCGCATCTCCACGAGCGATTCATAACTGGTACCGAACCACTTGTTCGGGCTGTCCACCACCTGCACGTTTTCATCGGTCATCGGGGTAAGCGGGCCGCTGAATACGTCAGGATACCCGAACCTGCCTATGAAGACGGATGTTGCCGGTCCGAAGAAATCATCCTTCAGGTTTTCCTGTATCTTCGGCCTGACATTGAACCTGCTCATCAGCGGACAGGTCTTCAGCCCGCAGAGCATCCTCGCGCCCTTGCATATAATGCAGTTCCTTGCCGCAGAAACCATGAACATTTCTTGATTCGAATAAATAAAACCTTAGAATTTCTTCTGACAAACATCATTCAGCGGACAATCGGAGCATATCGGTTTTGTCTTGCAGAACTTCTTGGCGAGCTTGACCAGGAGCGCGTGATATTCCATGTATACGTACTTGTCTTTCGGTACATTCCTCTCAAAGAAATTGCGCCAGTCATCGTATGTCCTGAATACCATGAAGCCAAGGCGCTTGAAGATGCGCCTGGTGTAGGCGTCTATGACGAATACGGGCCTCCCGAGAGCATACAATAGAATGGAGTCTGCCGTTTCCGGTCCCAATCCTTTCAGCTCCAAAAGCTGTTCCCGGGTCACCCTTTCAGCGAAACTGTCAAAGCCTCCGAACCCCACAACGAACTCCGAAAAGAGCTTCAGGCGCTCAGCTTTCTGTCTGTAGAATCCGCTCGGCCTTACGGCTTCCCCCAGCCTTTTTATATCAGCTTTCAATATGCTTTCGGGCGAGGTCAGCTTCTTTTCCGAGAGGTTCCCGAGAGCACTCTCAACATTATTCCAGTTCGTGTTCTGCGTCAGTATCGCGCCTGCGCAGATTTCGAATTCCCTCGGATGGAAAAAATGCTTCCTCGGCCACCACTCCTGACGCTCGAATCGGCCAAGAAGGCATCTGTAGACATCCATCACGTCCATACCAAACACTTTAATTCAAGTCATAAAAACAATATGTATGAGAAAGGGATTTCTGCACGTGGTTGAGGCTCTCATAGTCATCATGCTCATTTTCTCGGTGCTCTCGCAGTTCTACACCATTCCCAGGCCGCAACACCAGTGGTCCAGCACCAAGCTGACGCTGATGGCGCAGGACCTCCTATACACCATGGACGA
>CAYUBD010000060.1:0-3277 GCA_964442905.1 uncultured archaeon
GTTGTTTGCGACGGTCGATATTCTGGCTTTTTCCCGAATGAACCTGTTGAAAGCACGGACTATACTTACGAAATTGCCACCAGCTTTCCTAAAGTAGAATGGATTCAATGCAAGGAAGCAATGCGCCCAGTAGAGAAGCGCATGCTGATGTTCAACTATCCTGATGTTGATTGGTTCTTGATTATGGATGCTGACGAAATACTGTTTGGCCCCAACATGAACACTATTTTTGAGCATACATTGAGGAATGACAAGAATCCACCGAACGGTTACAAAGTTGACTGCGCAACCAGCCTACAACAGTTGTACTTTAACAAGTATTATCCATTCACCCGTTTGATACATAAGAAGGCTGGCTTCAGGTATATGCAGAACCACTGGATGAGGTGCGATAAGCAAGGACGCAATATGGATGATTATGTCCCCACGTTGCAGGGAATAAAATGCATCCAATTGAATGAATTATGCGGCAACGCTAGAACCCAAGAAAAATCTAGGTGGGTGCAATGGCGTGCAACTCAAGGAAATGATGGATGGTAACAAAAAAAAATAATAAAAAAAGGAGGAAATAAATAGAAAATGTCTTTAACAGGAAAAAGCTATAAACTCAAGAGGTATGCAGCAGGAGATTACCACGTAGGCGGAATACTCTTCTATGGCAGTCCAGACATGAACCCCACTCTTACGCAGGAGGCTGGAAGCGGGCAGTACGAGCTTGCGCTGTCAAAGATTACAGGGGTGATGCCCAAAATCAACTGGCACATGAAGCTGCAGAGGCTAGGAGACTTTGTTGCCGACTATAGCGGAACCAACAAGTTTGCATTTGTAAGCGACGAAGGCGCGCAAACGGCTCATACACTCTACTATACTGATGGTCTTGATTCGTTCAAGTTTACTGATTGCTACACCAATTCATGCACTGTAAGGATTCCATTGCATGGGGCAATAACTGCTGAACTGGAAAGCTTGGCTACGACTTATGCAAGTCAGGCTTATGGAAGCGACCCATCATCGATAACTGATGCTGTGCTAACAAAGGCTAACTTGAACACTTTGAAGATTGGGAATACAAGTATTAATACTGATTGGATGACTGTAGACTTTGGTGTAACACACAACGTCAAACAAGAGAACTTGGGTACAACTCTTCCACCGGCGGATGTATATCAGCAAGAAACCAAGTATTTTGTTAACATCACAAGAGCCTTGAAGACTCAGAGCTTTGCTACAGGTGCATACAATGCAACACCCCAGACCATAACGATACAATTGAATGATAACCAGACCACACCAGTGAAAACGAAGTTTACATTCACGGACATGCAAATGTCTGCACAGTCTAAAGAAATCAGGGAACTGGGAATAATACAGGAACGCATAACATGCTCTGGAAAGGACTGCACTTTGGGGGCAGGAAGTTAGGATGATAACCAGAAAGTTCAAGGCTACGCAGAAGTTGGTAGATGCAATCGGCAAAGAATGGGCTGGAGAATACGTTATCCGCCAGCTTACATCCACTGAACTGTTGAATATCGGGGACGAAGTAATAGAAGACGCTAGGAAGCAGGGAAAGAACATCTTCGAAGTGCCCGCCCACTACCAGAACGAGCGGCTAGTGTACAAGTGCGTGACTCTTGACGGCAAAGATATTAAATACGGGACTATGCCGAGCAAACTCATGGAAATCCTGATGACCCCAGTATTTGAACTGAACAGTTTGACGCCGCAGGAGAGGCAGGAAGTTTTTTTACAACCTTGTTAGCCGATAAGGATGAGCAGGACAGGAAGTTGGGAAGGGCAAAAATGTATCTGGGGTTTCTGCAAAGCGGATGGATGCGGCTCAACGAGCTGAACGCTAGGCAGTTCCATGAGCTAGATGCTTACATGTTTGCCCTGCAGAAGAAGAGGGAGTTTGAGGAGGCAAGCAAATGAGCTTCATGGGAGGAAACACGTTTGTTTATAGTATGACATTTCGTGGTGAAAGTGCTGAATTAGTGGGAACTGTAGATACTGTTAAATCCCATGTTGTTAGTTTGGGTGAAACGGCTGAACAAACAAGTAATAAATGGTCGCAAGCCCAAACAACAATGATACGCGGATGGCAGCGCATGCTTTTCGGCGTACAGATGGGCATATTCTACTTTTCGATGTTAATCAGTGTGTCGGACAGTATAAGGACAACAACCCTTTCGCTTGAGGAGGCACAGGCTGATTACAATAAAACATTAAGTGAATACGGGTTCTACAGCGAGGAAGCTGTGAGTGCAGGACGAAGGTTGGAAAAAGCACAGATTGCAGTTAGAAGAGCAAATGAATTGGCAACTTTGTCATACGTTGGGATGGGGCTTCAGGTAGTCAATTTGGGGCTTGAAATAGCCAGAAACCTTCCGCAGATATATGCATGGATTTCCGCGCAGTGGGCATCTGCAACAGCATCGGCTGCTGCTGCTCCATGGAAGGCACCGCTTATTATTGGTGCTGCTGCTGCAGTTGCAGGTGTTGCCGGCGGATACATGCTGAGTAGCACGCTGAACTACAGTGGAGGAACGAGCAAGTCCGACTTGGACGATTTCGAACGGGCACAGCAGGCAAGGGACAGGCAGGAACGGTATGACCTTCGGAGGGCAACCGGATAGCAAACCTTAAAAACGGATGGGGATATATATGAATGCGGTGAAAATGGATGAACAAAAAAATAATAGCAATAGTTGCCATAATAATACTTGTGGTAGGAGTGGTTAGTTTGAGCACGCATACAAAAAAGAGTATACCACCACATATGCACTTTGCGGACGAGGTTGTTGAAGCCCGAAATGTTAAACCTATAAAACCTGCATATAAGGGAATGCATGCATCTGGGGTGATTATAGACCCGAACCTGACGCTCGACATGACCAACATTGCATGGACAAGGGCATGGGAAATCGAGGACTTCAATGCTATCGAAGCAAACTCAGCAATCGATATTGATGATGATGCTTCAGCAGATTACATGGTTCGGCGAGATCCTACAACACCGAGCGCAAACAATATAATTAACCACACGGGATTGACGTTGCCTGTTGGTGAGTTTAACCTCATTTTCAGGATGAAGGTGGACGACAATACGTCCGGTTACTCTATATGCAGTATAGGGCTTTACAGCGCAACATATGGTGGATATTTTGGATGCAGGTATCTTGCTCCGTCAGACTTTAATGAAAGTGGCATCTACAAGGCGTTCGCAGTTAAAGTTAACATTCCTGCGGATTATACGGACATACAGATTGTTATTTCG
>CAYUBD010000061.1:0-3166 GCA_964442905.1 uncultured archaeon
GAAATGAGGACGTCGGAATACATCGCATTGGTGTCGACTCCCGGTATGTTCCTGAAAGACCATTCCGGATATGAGGGGAACGTCGAATTCAATCCGCCCCTGTACAGGTCCAGTTTCTACGGGTTCTTCATCCGGAGGCAGCCGTTCATTCACTTTGAAGATGCTGAGCTGCTGAACTGCACCGATTTATCCATAGTCGATAAAAAGTCCGGGGTATACGTGGCATCGCACCTCCTCACCGGAAATGCGGAATCCGAACTGAGACTGCTGGAGAAGGACATGACAAGATTGGACGAGGTGCTCTCTGGCTTGGGTTCCGAGGTGAGCGGCAGGGAACTGGGAATGATATTCGGGTGCTGCAAACTGGAATCCCAGCATAAAAACGTGTTTGATTTGCTCGTCAGTCTTGGCTACAAACCTCGCTGGGTCTACCAGTGCAGAAACGAAGATGAGATGTTTCTTATCAATCATGAAAACGGCAAAAAGACTGCTCATATGCTTGGTGTAGAAACCGAAATCCCGGACAAGATAGACCAGGATGCATTGGTGAACGGAAATATAATGTACAACGTTTAATCATCGTAAAAACGATATCAAGCAACCTTAAGTGCCTCGGGCGGGATTTGAACCCACGACCTCCGCGTATCTCAGCTATGTCATCGAAAACAAAAGTTTTCTCATCGCTCATAAAGACACGCTTATGAGCTTCACCCAATCCTTATTAGGGATGTGCGGCGCTCTAACCACTGAGCCACCGAGGCATGAATAACATGATGGTAAGGGATTTTTAAATAATTTCCTTCAGCGGATCATTCCTATGACTTCTTTCGTGGCATCCACGTCGATCTTCTTCGTGAGTCCGTCAACCAGGGCTTTCCTGTTGCTGTAGACCACAAGCCAGTAGGGATAATATACCATGTCTGTCGACTCCGCCTGGACCTTGAAAAGCCCGGCTATCTTCTCTGCGGTATCCCTCGGTACAGTGAAATTGACTATCTTTCCTTCGAGTTCCAGCTCTGTGGGTTCTTCACTGAAAGGAAGCGCGAGCAGGTCTCCCGGTATCTTTACGCGGACCGGCCTGAAATTATAACCATCGCTTGTAACGAGCCCCTTGTTCATGAGGTTCTTCAGCAGCCTGTGACAGTCGTTGTTCATGAGCCGTGTTGCGGTTGACACCTTCTCAAGCGTACCGTACTTTATTGAGAGGAGCGTTGATATGATCTTCCTTTCTGTGGATGAAAGCGTGGCAAGGCTCTTCAGCCCGACCGTCCTCTTCAGCTCACCGTGGCTTTCATACATCACCTCACCCATCAGGCCGTCAATGTAAACCTTGACTATATCGCCGTCGGCTGTTCCTCTCAGAAGCCATACAGGATAATTTACCTGGAAGACAGATTCCGCATCCTTGAAAGACTCCTCTATCTTCTTCTTGCTGAACCTGGGAGGAAGAGCGACATTACGCACCTTCATGGGCCCGCGTTTCACCGAAGGGAGCACGGCTTCGCCGCCGTGTTTGCTTCTCCTCACACGTATCTCCGTAAGCACGGGCTGCTCGGTGACGCCTATGACCAGAGCGCTGCCTACAGGAAGATCCCTTATCTCATCACGCATTCCCTGGGTTATGCCTTCAGCTGAGTCTGTTATCGCTTTGAGATCGTTCGGGTTCGTAACCTTCATTATGACCTGGGTGTTGCACTGTGAAAGGACGTTCTTGTCAACCCTTGCGGGTCTTTGCGTTATGACGCACAGACTAAGTCCGAATTTCCGGCCCTCAGAAGCTATGGTCCTGATTATCCTGGACGATGCAACCTCACCGAAGCCCCTCTCGGGGCAGAACGTGTGGGCCTCCTCCAGAAGCAGGAAGAATCCGGGAACACTTCCACTCTTCCTTGCACTGAACAGCTCCTGTGCGAGCTTGAACACTATGGTCTGCTGTATCTCAGGCCTTGCATACTTTATGTCGATTATAGACACCTGGCCTTCCTTTACGAGCTCTTCCGGCTTCGTGGGCGTCTTTGAGAAAAGCCCTGTCTTGTCAAGGAATTCGAGCGCTGATATGAGATTCCACTTGGACTGCGAAGGCAGTGTGCTTATCTCGTTGATGAGGTCCGTAAGCGTGTAGTCCTTTCCTCCGAGGTTCCTCATAGCGGAATATACCAGACCCTTCTGCGTGCCTGAGACCTTCACGGGCAGACACTGGAAGATATCATCAGGACTCAGCTTCGCGTTCAGCTTCAGATTATTATCTTCTATTGAGAAACGCCTCACCTGGTCAGCGTATGACTTTGGCTCTATTCCGAACTTCTCCGCGAATTTCATCTCTTTCTCCTCGTCGTTGGCTACCCCGAGAGAAGCGTACTCACCGTGGGGATCCATGACGACAACAGGAAGATTTTTCTCAGCGATCTCTTCCAGCAGGACACCAGCCATGTAGCTTTTTCCGGCGCCCGTCTTTGCGAGAACGGAAACGTGCTTGCTCATCAGCTGTTTCACCGGAAGGTTTACCTTTATGTCATAACCGTCCATAATGCCTATGTAGAGGCCATCTTCCGGTATACCCAGTGTGCTCCTTATCTGCTCTTCAGAAGCCGAGAATACCGGAGTTTCCGGCGCAAACGGAACGTTGGGCACTACCAGGAATCCCCTTGTATTCCTGTAGCCTATGACATGGCAGTTGGCGATCGTCTTTTCCGCATATCGCGTTATATCGTCAATATAAGCAGTGACCCACTCACCTTCAGACGCCTTTACGGCCACGTAATCCAGCTTTTTTATCCTGGCCTCGGCCTCGAAGGTGAACTCAGTCGTAGTAACCCTTCCGTGTATCTTACCCAGCATCATGATAATCACTTTTTCAAATAGTAATTATATGAGCAGGTTTTATTTAATTAACAAAGTACCTATTCAAGAAAACAAGATAGGTAAAAATAATAACTTACAAAAACGCTAAACTAGGGAAAATATCTAAAAGTCCCTTCTCGGCTTTCGATGCTTCTGGAAGCAGTCTCTACAATAGACCGGCCTGTCTCCGCTGGGCTTGAACGGTACTTCCGTTTCTTTACCACAGTCGGCACAAGTTGCCTTGTGAAGCTCTCTTCCGAAGTTGTCCTTCTTTTCTTCTGCCATACTAATTACTCCTAATTTATATTTGCTTTAATATGGAACA
>CAYUBD010000062.1:0-3137 GCA_964442905.1 uncultured archaeon
GGGCGTCGGCATTGCCATGGGAGGACCGGGCGTTGAGAGGAGCTACATAGAGACGGCCGTTGTCAGGAACAAGATACCCATGGACAGCATCGTTGTCAAGATGTCCGCCGAAGAAGCCATACAGCCTCTGAGAATGCCCATGATAAAATCATTCCACAACGTCATGGGTGCTATAGAGAGGAGCATGTCCAGAACTAAGAAAGGAGACAACGTCATAATAGTCGGTGTAGGAAACACGTCAGGGGTCGGCAACACCAAAAAAGACTCAGAAGATGTCGTGAAATTCGTCCAGAGATATGAAAGGACACTGAAAGCTACGAAAAAGAAGAAGACATGAAATCGAAAGGACTGGGTTCTTCGCTCTTATTATATTCACCTGCGGAAGCCTGCTGAAAACCATTGGAGGCTCCCGGTTCTGGTGATATTTTCTTTTCGGTCATCACCAGGACATTCTTGATCTCATCCGCAATCTCAGGGTCTACGCAGATGATATCAATGCCATTTCTCAGGAGTATTTCTATGTTCATGCTGGTGGCATAGCCGGAACCAATACTGACGCAGCAGAGCATACCATTTTCCCTGCATTTTCCATTCAGACCCGATATCATACTGAGTACGGCTGGATGCATCTCCTGGTCAGGATCCTTCAGGCCCATGGTGAGCTGTGAAAGTGAACCGAAATCTATGTTTACCATAGCCATGCCTTCCTTTATCACGGAATCCGGTGAGAGTGCCATGGCGGGCGTCTTTATTGTGACACCGGACCTGACACCGACCGGCAATTGTGCCCTGATCCTGTCCACATCCTCATATCCCCTGATTATAGGAACGAGTAAACCTGTTTCAGCCTTCATGCTTTCCGAAAGCCGCTTTGTGAGTTCTATTGTAGAATTGAAATCATGTTCACCATTGTATGCGGTCCACACCACCGCATCCGGCATATTTGCAGTAGCGCCCATCAGCATGGAGGGATCAGTCTGAATCTGATAAACTATGTAACCGTCAGCACTCTGAACCCTCCCGATCATATCAGGGCCAACCTTCACAAAAAGCTTCGTTGCAGTGGCGACATTTTTAGAATCATATGCATCTGCCGGTAATGTCGAAGGAAGAGCAGCTTCCTGCACGAAAGGTGGCGGTTTCTGCGCATCCGGTGTGTCATGAATATGCATGGGTTCGGCTTGGTATGCCTGCTGGCTTTCTCCCAGAGGAAATGCTGAAACATCCCCCGGATATTGCTGAGGAACTTCCTGTGGAATGGACAATGCTTTTCCATGCTGAGTTATCAGATGAACACGTTCACCATCCTTGAGTATGGACGTTGCATTATGTGTGGCCGAGAGAACAGGTATCTGCAGCTCCCGTGCCAGTATGCCGAAGTTGCACAGCCTTCCGCCTTCATCCGTTATGAACCCACCGATGTTCAACACGGAAAGAAGTTCTTTGCAGTCGGAGCTCCCGGCAACTGCTATATTATCAGCACCGAAATACGCATCAGATGAACTGATGCTCTTGACCGTGCCCGTCACACTGCCACCGGAGACGTACCTTCCTGTCACGATAATATCACCGGTCTGATGCACATCATCTGTATGAGTGATGTCATAGTTGCCGGGCTTGACATCGTGTATCACCACACGATTCCTCCCTATGCACCATTCAATAATCTGCTGCCCGGGATATATGCGGCTTACTCTGCCGGCGAGCTCGAATATCTTTTTGATTTCTGGTTCAGAAAGCACCTGCGCATCCATACTGCTGCCAGGAACATGCTCTTTGCTGGTTATACCATTCATCTCGTTCCTGGAATACATCCACAGCTTCTTTGCTATGTTTTTCTCTATCACCAAACCGTTGCTGTCCAGCAGATATTCATCAGGCGTGACAATACCTGATGTGACAGCATTACCCAGTCCCAGTGACCCTTCGATGAGTATTTTATCGCCACCGAAACCTGTAAGCATGATACCGCTTTTCTCAGAATAGGCCATTTTCTGCACAACGACCGACATCATCACATCACCAATCCCCTTTCTTTCCCTGTAAAGTAAAGTATGAGGAGAAAAAAGCGATGCCCAGCAGAGCTTTATGCGCTTAAACAGTTCATCTTCCCCATTGACATTGACAAAGCTGTCTATAACACCGGCGAAGCTGTTCGCATTATCCTTTATCACAGAACCCCTGACTGCGACAAGTTCATGACTCCTTCCGGCCTTTATCAGGTTGAACGCCGCTCCGGCCATTCTTATATCTTCAGAAACCGAGAGTTCGTCATAAGCGGCCGAAATCTCATTGCGCAGGTCTGATGGTATTACAGAGTTGGCAAACAAATCCTTCACGTTTTCTTCCATGGCCTTCAGGCCGGCAGGACTCCTGTCTGTAAAATCATGAAGCTGTGGTATTTTACTTCCGATCTGATTGGTGTTGATAAAAAGCTCAAGCGCTCTCGGTGTTAATACGAAACCCTCGGATACTGGTATGTCAGACTTTTTTAGTCCTGCAAGTGCGGACGCCTTGAACCCAAACCCTTCCTGATTTTCAGCATCTTCCAACTTTACGACGTACAAACAAACACCTGTTGAATATTAGCCGCATTGATTTATAATCTTTGAGAAATCGCAGTTGAAAATGAATCATTCGAACACTATATGACATGACACTGGTATCTTTGATGATGCCACCTTGAGAGCTTTCTTGGCCACTTCTTCCTTACCGGGTGAAACCCTGACTTCTATTATGTTCTGACCCTTCTTTACCCTGGCAGCTGTTGAAATGGGCTTTCCGAATGACAGTCTCATGCCGGTCTGATACCTGTCTGCACCGGCACCCGTCGCGATTGGATTATCCCTGAGTATGTGGTGCGGGAACACGAGAATCTTCATGAAATACATGCCAGTGCCAAGCGCGGTCTCAAGCGTCTTGTTAGTGGAAATCCTTGCAGCCTCAAGCGCATTGTGCCTTATCTGGATTGGGCCTTTGGCAACAAGGTGAGCCTTTACGCTGTATTCGGGCTTGGGCTTCCCTGCCTCAAAAGACCTGATTTTCGGATACGGCACTCCCTTTACATAGGATTTCCTGGGTTTATGCTTCGAAACCCTGGTATTGGGCCGTTTTTTCAATTTGCTGTAACATTTCCC
>CAYUBD010000063.1:0-3131 GCA_964442905.1 uncultured archaeon
TGCGTGCTGAAGACTTCCTGGTCTGGGTAGACTTCTATACCGACACCATCAGAAATCTGGAAAGCAACCACTTTTTTCTCATGCTTCGCTCCTCGCATCTTGAGGATTTCAAGGCCTTTCTCTCTCACGTTCCCGTTTCTTATGCTGTACAGGACAATTACACCGTCAGCCAGGAATTCCTCAACTCCAGTCGGACTGTAGACCTTTGGATCCTGATTAGTCTCTGAAATAAGGAACGTGTTTATTCCCTGGTTCTCGAAAAATCTGAAGAGTTGCTCTATGTAAAGCCTGTATGTTTCTCCCTTGCTCTGGAATGCTGATGCTATTGACGTGAGGGAGTCGACGATTATTATGTCCGGCTTGAATCCTTTGGGTATGAGCACGGGCTCAACTTCTATCATGAGTTCTCCCGATTGCTTAGCGAGGAGAGCATCTATGGACCTTGTGATGTCAAAAAGATTGAACTTCTTTATAATTATGTTATTCCCATACTTCTTCATATCCCAGCCGAAGTTATCCATGTGATTCTTTAATCGCCACTCGGATTCTTCAAAAGACATGTAGAAGCATTTCTTACCCTCTTTTGCTGCATTGTATAGCATCTGAAGGCACAAGAGAGTCTTGCCGGATCCAGCACCACCTGCAATAAGAACAGAACTCCTTTTTGGTATCCCGTCCCTGAAAAGGCTATCAAGACCCACTATTCCCGTCTTGAAGAATTGATTAATTGCCGGCTTTTCCGAGGCTTTGGGATTTTTGTCTGCGTGCATGTGCTTCTTCTTTGAATCCTCGGTTTTTTTGGCCATATTCTATTTTTCACACTTGTACTTAAAAATAGCCGAAAAAGTAAAATGTTTAAACAAAGTTTAAATATTTTAGGTGGTCAATAAAACTATGGCCGAAATAAAAACCATTGACATGGATAACGGTAAAATAGAAGTAAAGCTCTCTGTAAATCAGGACGAATACAAGATACTCAAGCATCATATGACGGATATCATTATTCTTCCATGTGGAAATGAGTCACTGATCCACAGATTGACGACAGGGAAACTCGGTAACAGTAACAGAATAATGCTGCCGAAAAAGCTGCTTGAACTATTCAATGTAAAAACGATAGACAAAAAAGTCCCAACAAACATATTTATCGTGGATGACGATGCGTATCTGCTAATAAAAATAAAGAAATCAGAATTTGGAATACCAAAATTCAAAGAGGAGGAGTAATATGAAAGTCTCAACTGGTCTTAAAAAATTGGATGGTATGATTGGTGGAGGATTCCCCAGGAATTCAGTCGTACTGCTTTCCGGCGGGCCGGGAACCGGAAAAACACTGGTGTCACTGAAGTTCCTTCTTGATGGCGCCAGAAAAAAGGAGAAGTGCTGCTTCATAACACTCAATGAGGACAAGAATGAACTGCTTAGGGCATGCGATTCCGTGAAATCATTGAATGATGTGAAAAAATACATTGGCAAGAATCTTGCTATAGAGCACATTCCAATGGGGCAGAGTAACCTAACCATGAAAAGGTTCATAGATATTATTTCCAACTACCCCGATGTTGACAGGATAGTAATAGACAATGTGAACAAGCTGCTCATGTTTTCCGAAAACAAGAAGGCATACAGGACGCATCTCGTAGAGCTTATAAGCACGCTGAAAAATACACAGTCATCACTGCTTGTCTGTGAGACATCAAATGACGACAAACTGGACTCTGGCGGTGACGAGGCATTCGAATGTGACGGTGTTGTGCAGCTGATATTCATGGACCTCGAAGAGAAACCATCACGAGCATTGATCGTGCACAAGCTTAGATACACGAACTTTGATCCAAAGCTTCCGCACGAGCTGAAAATAAACAATGAAGATGTCAAAATGACACAGACAAAGATAATCTAAATTCAGCATCATATCTAGACAAGTATACCCTCCAGCCACTCAATGCCTTTCATAATTTCATTCTGTGTGGCAGCAAAACTGAATCTGATATGATTCGTGCAGCTTTCATGGAATACGCTTCCCGGCATCGTCATTACACCTGCTTTCAGGAAGAACCGGAAGGCTTCGTCGTCATTACCGAACTCATTTATATCAGGAAAAATGTAGAAAGCCCCCTTGGGTTCCACAAGAGGCAGCCCGATATTCTTGAGACCTGTCACCATCAGGTTCCTCCTGGACTCAAACCTTTTTTTCATGATTACTGGAAACCTCTCATCTTCAAGTGCGGCAACTGCTGCCCTTTGTGCAGGATTGCTGGTGCATGTAGATACGCACAGCTTGAGCTTCAGCATGCGCTTTATGATATCCTGGCTGGCATGAAGATATCCCACCCTGTATCCGCACATGCAGTAGGTCTTCGAGAAGGAATTCACCGTGATGACATTCTCAGGCAAATCCGTAAGCGATGCCATGGAATGATGCTCTGCCCCATAGGTGAAATTCTCGTAGACCTCGTCCGTGAGTATCGGGCCTTTGAACACCTCAGATATCGCCTTCAGGCACCGCTTGTCGAAGACCGTACCTGTGGGGTTGTGAGGCGTGTTTATGACGATCATCTTCGTCCTTTTATTTACAAGCTCTTTCAGTCGTTCAACATCGGGAGAAAAACCGTTATCCATGGTCAGATGCAGTCCCACGGGCCTGCCGCCGCAGAAGCTCACCATAGGAGCCATTATGGGATAGCTCGGCTCCACTATTATCACTTCATCTCCCCTGTTTATCAGCGACATTATGGAGAATGCCAGACCCTCGCTGGCACCGCCTGTTATGAAAACCTCTTCAGGAACAGCATCAATCTTGTTGTGCCGCTTTAATTTCTCAGCAACCTTCTCCCTAAGTTCAGGCAATCCCTGAACAGGAGCATAACGATTGCTGCCTATGTTCATGTCCTTGATGGACTCCTGATACGTCCTCATAACCGAGACCGGCGGCATATCCTTGGGTTCCCCGAGGGAGAAATTGACAATGTCACCATAATCCTTCCCGAAATAGCCGGTAGCCTTTGAGAAGCGTATCCTTTCGACACCTTCGCTGAAAAACATGCCCACAATTAGATATTGGCTCCTTGCGATTATAAGATTTAAACAACCGAACAAAAAAGTTAAACATGAAGCTCTCGGAATCCCTG